>CASEEU010000045.1 GCA_949287075.1 uncultured Eubacteriales bacterium
ATATTACCTTTGTCATATTCGTTATTGATATAGTGAACAGTTACGCCACTTTGTTTTTCTTTAGCGTCGATAACTGCTTTATGGACATGCATACCATGCATTCCTTTACCACCATATTTAGGAAGTAAAGAAGGATGTGTATTAATAATTGTATAGTTAGAAAGTAATTTATCACCAATTAATTTTAAATAGCCTGCTAAAACAATTAAGTTAATGTCATAATGAGATAATACTTCATATAACTCATTATCGATATCTTGATAATTCTTGTTTTTTATGATATAAGTAGGAATATTTGCTTTTTTGGCTCTTTCTAATGCAAAAGCATCAGGATTATTAGAAACAACTAATACTATCTTAGAATGTAACACTTTGCTATCAATAGCATCAATAATAGATTGTAATGTAGAGCCATTACCAGAAGCAAAAACAACTAAATTATACATAATAGAAACCACTCCTTATATAAATTTGTATGATTTGATTGCATTTTAGCAAAAACACAAGTAAAAGTCAAATTGAAAAGATAAGGATGTGATAATTTATTCTAAAAGGGAGAAGAAAATTTTTCCTATACAATAACAAAGACAAAAAAAGATTTTTTTGATATAATAAATTTATAACGAAAACAATAATAGAAAGAGAGTAGAGAGAAATGTTTGGAGAAAAAATAAAAGAAGAATGTGGAATTTATGGAATTTATGGAATCAAAAATAATGAAGATGTAGTAACTCCTGTATGTGTTGGATTATCAGGACTTCAACATAGAGGAGAAGAAAGTTGTGGAATTGCAGTGAATGAAGATGGTGTTATTCATTTTCATAAAGATTTAGGATTAGTATCTGATGTTTTTACAAAACATATTCAAAATTCATTACCAACAGGTAAAATGGCAATTGGACATGTTAGATACTCAACAACAGGAGAAAGCAGAAAAGAAAATGCACAACCAATGGTAGTAAGACATAAAAAAGGAAATTTAGCAGTTGTGCATAATGGGAATATTACAAATGCATTAGAACTAAAAAGAGAATTAGAAGATCAAGGTGCAATTTTTACAACAACTAGCGATACAGAAGTTATCTGTCATATTATTGTAAGAGAAAGAATTAAAACAAATTCAATTGAAGAAGCTGTAAAAAATACAATGAAAATTTTAAAAGGTGCTTATTCATTACTAATCATGTCACCACAAAAATTAATTGCTGTAAGAGATCCTCAAGGTTTTAGACCATTATGTATGGGACATTTAGGAGAAGATATTGTATTTGCTTCAGAAAGTTGTGCATTGGATATTACAGGCGCAAAATTCGAAAGAGATATTGAACCAGGAGAAATTGTAGTTGTTACAGATAATCAAGTTGAAAGTGAAAAATATATGCCAAATGAAAGAAAAGGAATGTGTATCTTTGAATATATCTATTTTGCAAGACCAGATTCTATTATAGATGGAATTAATGTACATATTTTCAGAGAAAATGCAGGAAGATATTTAGCAAAACAAGCACCAGTAGATGCTGACATTGTAGCAGGTGTTCCAGATTCTGGATTAGATGCAGCTTTAGGATATTCAAAAGAATCTAAAATTCCTTATGATATGGTATTTACCAAAAGTAAATATATAGGAAGAACCTTTATACAAAATGCACAAAGTAAAAGAAAAGATTTAGTAGCATTAAAATTAAATCCTTTGAAAGAAACAGTAAAAGGAAAGAAAATTGTTTTAGTAGACGATTCCATTGTAAGAGGAACAACCATTACAAGAATCATTAAAACATTAAAAGAAGCAGGAGCAAAAGAGGTACATATCAGAGTGGCATCACCAGCCTTTGTAGGTGTATGTTATTTTGGTACAGATGTTGATAGGAAAAAAGCTTTAATTGCCAATAGAATGACAAAAGAAGAAATTGAAAAGGAAATAGGAGCAGACTCTTTAGAATATCTAAGCATGGATAGTCTAAAAGAAATTGCAAAAGGATGTAAAGTAAAAGATTTCTGTTATGGATGTTTTACAGGAACATATCCAATTGAAGTACCAGAAACACTTGAAAAAGATCGTTTTGAAAAAATTAAATTTGAATAAGAAGAAAAGGGATTTTGAGTTCATCTTCAAAATCCCTTTTTTAGAATTATTCATATTTTTTACCTGTTAACATTTCATAAGCTTCAATATATCTTTGTCTTGTTGTCATGATAACATCTTCTGGAATTGGAGTATCACCTTCAGGATTATATCCACTAGATTTTATCCAATCACGAAGATATTGTTTATCAAAGCTTTTTGGGCTTGTTCCAACTTGGTAGTCTTTTGCAACCCAGAATCTACTAGAATCAGGAGTTAATACTTCATCTCCAAGAACTAGTTCACCATTTTCATCAAGTCCAAATTCAAATTTTGTATCAGCAATAATAACACCTTTTGTTGCAGCATATTCAGAACATTTTGTATATACTTCAATTGTTTTTTCTCTCAATTTATTTGCTAAATCAGTTCCGATTAAATTACAAACTTCTTCAAAAGAAATATTTTCATCATGCCCTTCTTGTGCTTTTGTCGTAGGTGTGAAGATTGGCTCAGGCAATTTTTGAGCTTCTTGTAATCCGTCAGGAAGTTTAATACCACATACAGTTCCATCATTTAAATAACTTTTCCAACCAGAACCTGTGATATATCCTCTTACAATACATTCTACTGGTATCATTTTTAATTTTTTTACTAACATACTTCTTCCTTCAAATTCAGGTGTTTGAAATTCTTCAGGAAAATCTTTCAAATCTGTTGAAATAACATGATTTGGTATTATATTTTCTGTATAATCAAACCAGAATTTTGAAATTTGGTTTAATATTTTTCCTTTATCAGGAATTAAATTTGGCAAGATATAATCAAAAGCAGAAATTCTATCAGATACAACAAGTAATAATTTGTCATCATCTACTTCGTAAATTTCACGAACTTTACCACTACTAATTTTTTTCATTATTTTCACATTCCTTTCTTATTTATTCATATTTTCTAAATAATTTGCATATCCCATTTCTTGAAGTTTTTCATCTTTTTTAGAAACAGCATCTTTTAAAGAATTTTTATAAGCTGCTAATTTTTCTTTAATGCTTTCATTTCCAACAGCTAGGATAGAAGTTGCTAAAATACCAGCGTTTTTAGCGCCATTGATGGCAACTGTAGCGACTGGAATTCCTGAAGGCATTTGGACAATTGAATATAAAGAGTCAACGCCTCCTAATGTTTTTGTATGAATTGGAATACCAATAACAGGAACAGTAGGTAACATTGCAGCAAATACACCAGGTAAATGTGCAGCACCTCCAGCACCAGCGATGACAACTTTTACACCATTTTCTTTTAAGCTATTTGCATATTCCATAGCTTTTTCAGGTGTTCTGTGAACAGAAAGAATTTTCATTTCATAAGAAATTCCCATATCTTCTAAAAATTTAGCTGCATCTTTCATAATAGATAAATCAGAATCACTTCCCATAATAATGGCAACATCAAAATTTTTCATTTTTTCCTCCTTTAAATTTTATTATATTTATTTATATTAAGATGTTCTTCGACTACCAAGCTGGCTGATAACATCTCTAGAAGCTTTATTGGCAGTAGAGAATATCTTATTAATAAAATCTGAATTAATAGAATTTGTATAGGCATATCCTTGAATAACTGAAGCAAAAAAAGCATCTCCAGCTCCTGAAGAATCAATCACTTTTGCAATTACCTCAGGTTCTTTATCAATCGTTTTTAATTCATTGTTTTCTTTAAAGATAAAGGTAGCACCTTTTTTTCCTTTTGTAACAACTAACAAATCTAGATCAAGTAAATTGAAAAATTCAAATTCATTTTGAATTTGTAAACGTTCAAACAATAAAGGTTTAACGGTTTCGTTTAACTGGATTAAATTTGCTGTTTTAAAAAACGTGGTCAAATATTGTTTTGTAAAATGTTCAATGAAACGAACATGTCCAATATCTAAGCAAACTTTTTTCCTTTGAAGATTTGAAATAAAATCAAAATTAATGGTTTCAAATTTATCTAATAGAACATAAATATCATTTTCCAACATGTTTTCTGGTAATTCTATTGGAAGATTGTCTCTAAAAAATAAAGTGCGTTTGTTCGTAATTGGTGAATACCAACTGTGAATAATGCTATTGTCACCTAATTCATTTTGATTTGGAATAATAATATTCATAATAGAAGTTGAAATATCATCACGACGAACAAGTTCAGTGTTTACTTTACCTGCTTTTAAAGAAGAAAGGGCAATATCACCTTCTTTATCTTTACCACAAGTACCAACTGCATAACAAGATTCACCTAGATAAGATAAATTATATAAGGTGTTCCAATTACTACCACCACCATCTTGCTTGATTAATTCTAAATCTCCATTATAGATATTATCTAATATAATATCTCCATGAGATATAAATAGTTTAGACATAATCCATTCCTCCCACTGGAAATTATATTATAAAAAAGCAAAATATACAAGTATTTCTGGGGGAAAACAAGAAAATATTCGAAAAATTTACATAATTTTGTAGCAAAAGTATAAAAATGCGATATATGTACAAATTTCAAGATTTGTGGTATAATTTTAATAGTTGCGAATTTTAAGAGATAAGAAAAGGGAGAAAATTATGAAAATAAAAAATAATATAAGAGAATTTCAAGGAAAAACAATTGATAAAACAAAAAGATTTAAAAGACAAATTGAATTAAAAAGATTAGAAAAATATGCGAATGAAATTGATATGGTATTAACCTTATATAACAAGAAGAGTTGTGATGAAACCATGATGGTTAAAAGTTTTAGAAAATCATCAGGAGAAACAACTGTTAGAAAAACACATCAAGAAGATGTAGAAAAGATTACTAAGGAGATTGCCAAGAAATTAGGGTTAAATGAACAAATTGTAGGAATCATGGCAAAACACCATGATGTTGGACATACTTTTTTAGGACATAGTGGAGAATGGTGGATATCTAATATTCAAGAAGATGATGGATTAGGATTGGTATGTCATAATGCAGTTGGTACAAGAGAACTGGTTTTTACAGAACATATATATAATCAAATAATAGATAAAATAAAGGTACATAATCCAAAGATTGGACCTAAAGAAGTAGGAAAAATAAAAGAATCTTTATGGTTGATTATGGATGGTATTAATACACATAATGGAGAAACTCCAGAAAAAGAATATATACCAGATGTTAGAAAAACAGAAAAAGAATTTGAATTAGAAATGTTAAAATGTTATAGCATAAAAGGCTATGATAGAACTATTAAGCCAGCAACTGCAGAAGCATCTTTAATGAGATTAGCTGACCAAATTTCATATATCCCATTAGATATGGTAGATGGATTAAGAGAAGGATTGGTAAGAGATGATGAAGGAAATATTGTAGATACTCTAGATGAAGATTATATTCAAGTATTAACAGCTTTAGGAATTGATAAAACGGAAATTGATGCAGCTAATGAAGAAAAATCCTATTTAAAACTAGCAGAAAGATTAAAAGAAATCTTTGTAAATGATGTTATAGCTAATAGTACAAAAGGAAAAATTACAATGTCTCCAAGAATAATGACTTTAATGAATGAATTAAGAAATTTAAACAATCAAAAGGCTGTAAATAACGTTATACTAGAAGAAGATCAAGAAACTTATCCAACAGCAATTCGTAAGTTAAGAGATAAATATGCACAAATATTTATGAGTGAAAACTTGGATGAAGTGATTAAGCAAAGAAGTGATTCTAGAAAAGTCAAGTCAGACAAAACAAAATCAGATATTCCAGAATCATATGATGAAAATGATCAAAAATTTATAAGATATGTACTAAAATCAGATGCAAGAGATTTAAAATTTACTGAATATACTGTTAAAATGGCATTAAGACAATCTATTAGGGAAGAATTAGATATTGCAAGAGATCATGTATTAAACCAAAAACTATATAAAGATAAAGAAGAATTAGGATTAGATTATACAAACAAAAATGCAAGAATAAAATCTTATATATCTTATTATATGGAACAACTAAATAAAGGAAGTATGATTGGCTATAATGAAGAATCTAGACAAGCAGATATAGAAAAAATTTATAGTAGAATTATTCATAGTGAAGTCTTTAAATATGGAAAAGATATGAAAACAAGATTGGCAGATGTAATGGCTGGTAAATATATTGCTTCTTTAAATGATTCTGAATTTATGAAATTGTTACAAGATGAACAATTAGTATCTCCTGAACAAGTACAATCGCTAACTAGAAAATATAGAAATATTGAAAATTTACAGGATGAAGTATATATCCAAAGTAACTGGAAGAGTATAGCAAAAGCTCAAGAAAAGAGTACAGAAATACAAGGAGAAATAGAATAGAAAATATAGAAATGAAAGAAGGAATAAAAATGGAAAGAAAAGATGCAATACAATTATTAAAAAAATATAACAAGGAGGAATTCCATTTAAGACATGCTTTAACAGTAGAAAGTGTTATGAGATATTTTGCTAGAGAAAATGGTTATGATGAAGAATTCTGGGGAATGGTAGGATTATTACATGATGTTGACTTTGAACAATATCCAGAAGAACATTGTAAAAAAGCACCAGAACTACTAAAAGAAATCAATGCAAGTGAAGAACTTGTACATGCTATTTGTAGTCATGGATATGGTATCTGTTCAGATGTAAAACCAGAACATGAAATGGAAAAAATCTTATTTGCAACAGATGAGCTAACAGGAATTATCTGGGCAGCTGCTAAAATGAGACCATCTAAAAGTACAAAAGATATGGAACTTTCAAGCTTGAAAAAGAAATTTAAAGATAAAAAATTTGCAGCTGGTTGTTCAAGAGATATTATCAGAACAGGTGCAGAACAATTGGGATGGGAATTAGACACATTATTAGACAAAACATTGCAAGCAATGAAAGTATCTGAAGATGAAATAGAAGAAAAAGTAAATACAGAAATATAATAGGTATAGGAGTTGAAATGGAAATACCAGTAAAAAAGAACCAAGAATATATTGTAGATATCATTGATAATGGATTTGGAGGAGAAGGTATCGCCAAGATTGATAATTTTACCATATTTATTCCGAATAGTATCAAGGGGGAAAAGGTAAAAGTATTAATTGTGAAGGTGTTATCTTCTCATGCTTTTGGGAAAGTAGTAGAAATTTTAAAAAAAGCAGAAACTCGTACAGAAAGTGATTGTCATACATATAAACGCTGTGGAGGTTGTCATTTAAGACATATTCAATATTCTGAAACATTAAACATGAAAAGAAATGCTGTTCAAAGCTTAGTGAATAAAACATTAGAAACAAAGATTGAAGTAGAAGAAACTTTGGGAATGGAACATCCATATCATTATAGAAATAAAGCACAATATCCAGTAGGAGTGAATAAAGAGGGAAAGCCAGTAATTGGTGTGTTTGCCAATCGAACACATGAAATTATTCCAATAGAAAATTGTCTAATTCAAGATGAAAAAACAGAAGAGATTGCAAAATATATTGTAAACTATATTACCCAAAATCATATTTCTATATATAATGAAAAGATAAGAAAAGGATTGATAAGACATATTGTTACCAAAATAGGAAAAAGAACAGGCGAAATTATGGTTATTCTTGTTATCAATGGAAAAGAATTTCCAAATGAGAAGGAATTCGCAGAAACACTAATAAACAAGTTTCCTAATATTAAAACAATTGTTAAAAATATAAATGAAAAAAATACAAATGTGATATTAGGAGAGAAAAATATAACGATATATGGAGAAGGATATATAACAGACAAATTAGGAGAATTAACATTTAAAATTTCACCATTATCTTTTTATCAAGTAAATCCAATACAAGCAGAAAAGTTATATATGATAGGTGTTCAATCAGCTAACATCACAAAAGAAGATACTGTCTTTGACTTATATTGTGGAATTGGAACCATTTCTTTATTTATGGCAAAATATGCCAAAAAAGTATATGGTATTGAGATTGTAAAACAAGCAGTAGAAGATGCTATAGAAAATGTAAAAATAAATGATATCCATAATACAGAATTTCTTGCAGGAGATGTGGAAGAAGTATTAGATGATTTAATCAATAACAAGAAGATTATTCCAGATATTATTATGGTAGATCCTCCAAGAAGAGGTCTTGATAAGACAAGTATTCAAAATATATTAAAGATAAAACCGAAAAAACTTGTTTATATTAGTTGTAACCCAGCAACTTTAGTAAGAGATCTAAAAGAGTTAGAGGAAAGCTATGAGATTAATAGTATAAAACCTGTTGATATGTTTCCATTTACAAGTCATCTGGAGTGTGTCGCGGTGCTAGAAGATATGGAGTGTTGAAACATATAAAATGAATTTTTGCAATAGATATAATAGTTGCTGTGAATAAATTGCATAGATTTATGAAATGTTAAAGAATTTGAAAAATAATATAGATGAAGAATAGGAGTAAAAATGAATATTATAGAAAAAGAAATACAAGTTAAAGACTACTTAACTAAATCTAATTTACCATCTAGTGACTATGTCATAAATCCTTATGTTGGTTGCCCACATGGATGTAAATACTGCTATGCAAGTTTTATGAAGAGATTTACTGGTCATAAAGAGGAATGGGGAACTTTCATTGATGTAAAAAGATGTGATAAGAAAATAAATACGAAGAAACTAGAAAATAAAACTATATTTCTATCATCAGTAACTGATTGTTATAATCAATTTGAAGAAAAATATAAAATAACAAGAGGAATTTTAAAAGAATTAATAAATGTTAATTGCTATTTAAACATATCAACAAAATCCGAACTAATATTAAGAGATATAGACTTACTAAAACAAATGAAAAATTTAACGGTATCGATGTCTATTAATACATTAGATGAAAGCTTTAAGAATGATATGGATAATGCAAGTTCAATAAAAGAAAGATTAGACACTTTAAAAACACTTAACAAAAACGGTATATATACAGTTTTGTTCATGTCACCTATGTTTCCATATATAACAAATTTTAAGGAGATTATAGAAATTAGTAAAGAATATATAAATGAATATTGGTTTGAAAATTTGAATTTAAGAGGCGACTATAAAACAAAAATATTATTGTATATTCAAGAAAAGTATCCAAAGTTGATAAATGAATATAGCGATATTTATATTAAAGGAAATAAAAAATATTGGAACGATTTATCTAAAGAGATTAAAGATTATTGTGAAATAAATAATATAAAATATATAAATTATTTTTATCATGAAGAATTAGTGAAAAATAAGAAAAATGGTTAAAATGTAGCACGGATTTTGTTGGATTTCCGTGCTATATGTTTTATAAAAAATTATATTTAAACTTTACAAATTTTGTAAAAAAGATTGAATACATAAAAGAAACATGATACAATACAAATGTTCGTATTTGAATAAGGAAATAGCTCAAATTTAATTTGTAGGAGGCGATATAAATGAAGTTAGAAGATTATAAATCAGGCGAATATGTAAAAATGAATGATTACAGAGCATTTATTCCCAGTAAAATAAGCTATAACTGGGGATGGGATGACACCAAATTGGACAAACTATTAGCAGAAGCAAATAGACAAATAGGAGAGTTAAATGCATATTCATTACTAATACCAAATGTAGATTTATACATCAAAATGCATGTAAAAATTGAAGCTAACAAATCAAGTAGAATAGAAGGAACAAGAACAACAGTAGAAGAAGATTTATTAGATGTAACAGATATTAACCCAGAAAAAAGAGATGACTGGGAAGAAGTACAAAACTATGTAAAAGCCACAAACTATGGTGTAGAAAGAATAAAAGAAGGCTTTCCAGTATGTACTAGATTAATAAGAGAACTTCATAACATATTAATGCAGGGAGTTCGAGGAGAGCGTAAAACACCGGGAGAATTTAGAACATCACAAAACTGGATTGGAGGAAGTATGCCAAGTAATGCTGTATATGTTCCACCACCACATACAGAAATTGCAGAATGTTTAACAGATTTTGAAAAATTTATAAATAATGAAGAAATAGATACACCAGACTTAATAAAAATTGCAATTTTACATTATCAGTTTGAATCAATACATCCATTTTTAGATGGCAATGGAAGAATAGGAAGACTACTCATACCATTATATATTCAAAGTAAAAGTATGCTTGAAAAATCATGCTTATATATTTCTGATTACATTGAAAGAAATAAAGATACATATTATGATTTGTTAACAAGAGTAAGAACTTATAATGATATAATAGCTTGGATTAAATTTTTCTTAGAAGCGGTTATAGAAACATCAAAAACAGCAAAAGAAAAATTTAGAAATGTAGTTGAACTTACAATGGAAATGGATAAAGTTATAGTGAACTTACCAGTAAAATCAGATAATGTAAAGAAAGTAATAGATGTATTATATAATGAACCTGTAATTAACAGAAAGAAATTATGCCATATGACAAAAATAAAAGAGGGAACAATAAAAAATATTATTAATTGTTTATTAGAAAAAAATATTATTGTAGAAACAACAGGATATAGTAGGAATCAAATTTTTACTTTCCAAAAATATACAGATTTATTTTTAAAATAAAATTTATAGGTCAAAAAAATTTAAAAATTTGACCCATAAAAATCCATAGGTCAAAAAAATCGAAATTTTTGACCTATGAATTATCTTGAGGCAAAAAAATCAAAAAATTTGACTTATAAAATTAGAAATGAAAAAGTACGAATAATAAAAAGGAAGAAAAATACTTGATATAAGTAAATAATACAACTATGCACATACAAAATATTTTTACTGCAGAAGAATTAGAGAAAAATCAGTTAGTAAGAAATTCTTACAAACTGCATTTGATGATAAAAGCTATTTAAGTCAGATTTTGATAAGTTAATGAAGAGTTCAAATAAAATAGAAAAAAACAGATGTGTAAATATGTTTACCACAATAAATATTATAAGAAGAGGAACAATTCTAATAAAGTGCTTTGATAACAACTTTATTTTTGAAAACTCACAAGAAATGTTTGCCGTTTTTACTCGTAAATGGTACAATATTTACGAATGAAAACGGCAAAGGTGGAATAAATATGAACGATATACAATATAAAGAAAAAATACCAACAAATGTAAAAGATTTTATGATTGATAAAAAGAAGATATTTCCAATAGGAATAGATATCATATGAAAAATTTATATAATTACGGAGGTAAAAAATTTATGAATATTGATTTTGATTTAATTGAAGATTTAAAGGAAAAAATACTAAAAATATATAATGATTCAAAAAATATAGGAGATATAGAGATAAAAAATAAAGAAGGAAATGATATTGTTACAGCAATGGATTTATATATGGAAAAGAATATAATTAAGGTTATAAAAGAGAATTTTCCAGAACATTCAATTTATTCAGAAGAATGTGGAGAAGAAAAAAATAAGAGCGAATATGAGTGGTATATAGATCCAATTGATGGAACAATAAATTTTGCAACAGGAATCCCATTATTTTCAACATCAATTGCGTTAAAAAAGAATGATGAAATAATCTTAGGAATAGTTTTGGATTATAATCAAAATGATATTTATTATGCATTGAAAGGAAAAGGGGCTTTTTGTAATGGAGAGAAATTACAAGTTTCTAATAATAATAAATTAAGTGATAGTATTATTTCGTTTTGTTTAACTTCACATTTTAATGATGAACATATAAAAGATGTTTTATATGTTGAAGAAAAATTAGCACCAAAAGTTAGAGGACTTAGATTGATTGTATCAGGAGCAATAGAACTTTGTTGGTGTGCATCAGGAAAAATTGATGGAGTATTAAATGTAAAACCGAGTGTAGGGTTAAGCTCAGCAGCAGGAAAGTTATTTGTAGCAGAAGCTGGTGGAAAAATAACTAATTTAAAAGGAAATAATCGAGAAAAAATAGATACTTTACTTGTAACTAATGGAAAGATTCATAATGAAATATTAAAAGTATTAAATTGGAATAAATAAAAATATAAAGTAACAGAGAAAAGGAATGGTATAATTTAGAAAACTATGTTAAGAAAGATGTAGAAAAAGAGGAGATAACAATGAAAATAGGAATAGATTTAGATGGAGTAGTGATAGATAGTGAAACAACATTTAGAACTTATGAAGAAATATTTGATATAGATAATTTAAAAGGAAATAATTTAATCAATAGACAAGAACCTAAATTTCAAGCTAGATATAAATGGACACAGGATCAAGAAAAAGAATTTATTGATAAATATTTTTTAAAAGTATCAAGAGAAAGTAATTTGATGTCAGGATTTATTGGTGTATATAATTTATTAAAAGAACAAGGACACGAGTTTGTGGTTATTACTGCAAGAGGTGGTTTTGTAAAAGAAATGAAAGATGATGCCATAAGACTACTAGAAGAAAATGATATTCAATTTGATAAGTATTATTGGAAGGTTGAAGATAAATTAGAAATTTGTCAAAAAGAAAAAGTAGACATTATGATTGATGATGACTGGAAAATTATAAAGAAATTATCAGATAATCAAGTAAAAACATTATATTTTAGAGATACGAATTTAGTTAAATTAAATGAAAATGATTACATAAAAGAAGTAAATAATTGGGGAGAAATATATAGATACATAAGAGAAAAATAATTATAATTATCAAATGTAATTCGAAGATTGAAGAAGGGGTTTTATGATTGATAAAAAGGAGATATACAATTTAAAAAATGAATATAAATAGAGGAATATTGAAAATAAGTATGGAGGTATAGTATGAAAGAACTTGCAGTAGCAATTCAAAATGAAAATGAAAAAGTAAGTATTATAGAAACAATAAATTCTATAAAAAATGCAGGATTTAAAAGTGTATTTGTTCAATGGTATGATGAAAATTGGGAACATAGCCAAGAAGAGCAAGTAAAGTTATGTAAAGAGTTAGGTTTAAATATTATATTTGCACACTTAGGATATCAAAATATTAATTCAATTTGGGAAGATGGAAATGAAGGAGATAACCAAGTAGAGAGATATAAAAAAAATATCAAAGATTGCCATGATAATGGAATACCAATGGTAGTCATGCATTTAACAAGCCATAAAAAAGCACCTATGTACGGAGAAATAGGATTAAATAGAATTAAAAAAATTGTAAGATATGCAAAAGAACTAAATATGAAAGTTGCATTTGAAAATACAAAAATTAAAGGTTATTTAGAATATGTATTAGATAATATCAAAGATGATAATGTAGGCATTTGTTTTGATGTAGGACATTATCATGCACATTTTAATGATCAATTTAATTTTGAGTTTTTTAAAGATAGAATTTTTGCAGTACATTTACATGATAATGATAAATCAGATGATTTACACTTACTGCCATTTGATGGGACAATAGATTGGAAATATGTTATAAAGAAATTAAAGGAATGTAATTATAACGAACCGGTAACTTTAGAGTTATGCTATAGATATGACTATCTAAACATGTCATTAGATAATTTCTATAAAAAGGGATATACTATAGGAATAAAGCTAGCGGAAATGTTTGAAAATTAATCAAGAATGTAAAAAAGTAGAATACAAACACTTGCAAAATAATAAAAAATAGAATATAATATATTACAATTAAAAAGAAAGAAGAAATGAAAAATGGATAAAATAATAGGATTTATCGGTAGTGGTAATATGTGTACTGCAATGATTGGTGGTATACTAAATGCTAAATTAATACAAAAAAATCAAATAATATGTTCAGATCCTTCTTGCGATAAATTAAAAATGATGTCTGAAAAATTTGGTGTTTTAACAACAACAGACAATCAAGAAGTTGCAAGTAAGGCAGATATATTAGTGTTGTCAGTAAAACCACAATTTTATAAAGTTGTCATCAAAGAAATTAAAACAGTGGTAAAAAGAGATGTGATTATCGTCACAATTGCTGCTGGACAAAAAATAGAAAATATTAAATATTTATTTGGAACTGATATAAAAGTTGTGCGTGTTATGCCAAATACACCAGCATTAGTTGGTGAAGGTATGAGCGCTATTTGTCCATGCCCCATGATTTCACCCGAAGAACAAACTTTGATTTGTAATATTTTTAATAGTTTTGGTAAATGTGAAATCATACCAGAAAATTTAATGGATGTCGTAACAGGGGTAAGTGGATCATCACCAGCATATATATTTATACTAATAGAGGCAATGGCAGATGTAGCAGTAGCAGAAGGAATGCCGAGAGATAAAGCCTATAAATTTGCAGCACAAACCGTATTTGGAAGTGCAAAAATGATGTTAGAAACAAATAAACACCCCGGAGAGTTAAAAGATATGGTATGTTCACCTGGGGGAACAACGATAGAAGGTGTTCTAAAGTTGGAAGAAACTGGATTTAGAACAAGTATCCAAGAAGCAGTAAGAGCAGCAATCAAAAAATCTATGGATATGGGAAAATAGAATTAAAAATATTAGAAATCAAAAGTAGAAATGGAATAAAAAACCTTTTCTACTTTTTTGTATTTTGAATATTAGGAGGTTATTAAATGGAATTTTATTGGAATAGAATGAAAGATAAACAAAGAATAGTCGTTAAGGTGGGTTCCTCCACTTTAACAAATAAAGATACAGGAAATTTAAATTATGAAAAATTAGAAGAATTGGTAAAAGCATTAAGTGATTTAAAAAATAAAGGAAAAGATGTTATATTAGTATCTTCAGGAGCTGTAGCAGTTGGAAGGGAAATATTAAAAATAGGAATCAGACCAAAAACAATGGCAGAAAAACAAGCTTGTGCTGCAATTGGACAATGTGCGTTAATGGGAAGTTATCATAATTTATTTGCAAAATATAATATGATTGTATCACAAGTATTAATGACAAAATATAGTATTGATGAAGAGAAATCATATAATAATATAAAAGCAACTTTTGACGAGTTATTAAAATATAATGCTATACCAATTGTAAATGAAAATGATACAGTTGCAACAGATGAAATTGAGTTTGGAGAAAATGATACATTAGCTGCAATAGTAGCAGGAATTACAAAGGCAGATTTATTAATTATGCTAACAGACACAAATGGATTATACACAGATGATCCATTCATTAATAGAAATGCAGGATTTATTGATACAGTTACAGAAAAAAGAGACCATCTATATACATTTGCCAAAAGAACAAGTGATAGTGATGTAGGAACAGGAGGAATGTATACAAAAATCAATGCAGCTAATATTGTAAATCATATGGGGATAGATATGATAATAACCAATGGTAAAAAACCAGAAATTATCAATAAGATAATTGAAGGAGAAAAATATGGAACATTATTTGTTTCTGGCGAGGAAAATAGAGATAATGTAAGAAATTATTTAATTAAAAGTGTAAATCAATGTAAGAGACAATGTAACATTTCATATAAAAGAAATATCATGAAAAAAATGAATGTTTAAATGATGAAGGATAAATGGAAAGGAAGAAATTTGATTATGGAAAGTTTAGAAAGTATTGGAAAAAAAGTAAAAAATACAGTAGGATTTATGAATCAAATAACGACAAAGCAAAAAAATGAATTATTAATTTATCTATCTAAAAAAATTTTAGAAAATAAAGAAAAAATATTAATAGCAAACAAAATAGATGTAGAAAAAGCAACGAAAAATCATGTTAAGCAAAGTTTGGTAGACAGGCTATTATTAAATGAAAATAGAATCCAACAAATGGCAGAAAGTTTGTTAAAAGTTGCAGATTTAGATGACCCTATAGGAGAAACAATAGAAGGGAAAAAACTAGAAAATGGACTAGAAATTTTAAAGAAAAGAGTTCCATTAGGTGTGATTGCTATCATATATGAATCAAGACCAAATGTCACCTTAGATGCATTTAGCTTATGTTTTAAAACCAGTAATAGTGTGATATTACGAGGAGGAAGTGATGCAATTAATAGTAATATAGCCATTGTCAAAATCATAAAAGAAGCCTTAAAAGATTTAAAAATTCCAGAAGATGTTGTATATTTAATAGAAGATACAGCAAGAGAAACATCATTAGCATTAATGAAATTAAATACATATGTTGATGTCTTAATTCCAAGAGGTGGAGCAGGATTAATCAAAACAGTTGTTGAGAACAGTACAGTTCCTGTAATAGAAACAGGTACAGGAAATTGCCATATATATGTTGATGAAAATTGTGACATGGAAATGGCATTAGATATCATTGACAATGCAAAAACGCAAAGAACGGGCGTATGTAATGCTTGTGAATCACTTGTTATTCATAATCATATTTTAAAAGATTTCATACCAAGATTAGTAGAAAGATTAAGTAAGAAACATGTTGAAATAAGAGGAGATAAAAAAGCTTGTCAATATAGTTCACAAATAAAAGAGGCAACAGAAGAAGATTTTGGGAAAGAATATTTAGATTTAATTATTTCATTAAAAACTGTGGATAGTATAGAAGAGGCAATTGCTCATATAAATACATATAGTACAAAACATTCAGAAAGTATTATTACAAATAAGTATGAGAATGCAGTTAAATTTTTAAATGAAGTTGATAGTAGTTGTGTGTATGTAAATAGTTCTACAAGATTTACAGATGGAGGGGAATTTGGTTTTGGTGCAGAAATTGGTATTAGTACCCAAAAGTTACATGCAAGAGGTCCTATGGGCTTAAAAGAACTGACTACTTATAAATATGTTATATTAGGAAACGGACAGATTAGGAGGTAAAAAATTTATGAAAAAAGCTGACAATAAGTAGAAATGTATATAATATAGTAAATTTGTAAGGAAGTGTTAAAGAGAACACTTCCTTTTTTTATCTTTATATGATAGAATTCAAGTGCAATTAAAAAAGTATGATACGAGCTTATATAGGAAATAAATAATTATAAGGAGAATAATGTCATGAATAATTGTAAATTAATTATATTTTCAGATATACATTATTTGGATAAAAGACCAGAAAAATTAGACTTTAATTTAAGTAGAAAACTTACACAATATTCTGTAGAAGTGATAGATAAGTTGATAAATAAAATAAATGAGGATAAACCAGATGTAAGTATCTGTTTAGGAGATTTGATTGAAGATACATTTAATCATGATTTAGATATTATAAATTATACATATATTTGGAATAAATTAAAAAATATACAAGTTCCATTTTATTCAGTAATGGGAAATCATGATTTACGAACCATGAATTCTAGAAAAGAGCTTGAAGAAATTATGGGCTATCAAAATGCAACATTCTCATTTGACTTAAAAGGTTATCATTTTATTATCCTAACAACAGATATTAGAGAAGATTTAGGTGAAGATGATGGTGGGATATATAAGGCACAATGTATGTCAGAAAAAGAAATTAATTGGCTAAAAGAAGATTTAGAAAAGAATCAATTGCCTTGTATTATATTTACACATTTTGGTTTAGCAGAAGATGGACAAATAGGAAATTATTGGTTTGAAAAAAATCCAGAAGAAGGATTGATGAATAATCGAAAAGAAGTGAAGGAAATTATAAAATCTGATGAAAATATAATTGCTATATTTAATGGACATCAGCATTGGACAAAACAATTACAGGAAGATGGAAAAAATTATTATATAGTAGGATCATTAACGGATAATGTGGATATGAAAGGCATACCAGATGGAGTGTATTTAGAAGTCGAATTAGAAGATAGAAATGTAAAAATAATAGAGAAGCATATTCAGGTAGAAGCAAAAATGTAACAAATAGGTTGAAGTTTGAGTTTAATGGATGATAATAAAGAATATGAAAAGGTGTGAAAAATATGGAAGTAAAAGAGCAAACCAAAAAGATGAAAGAAATGATTAATGGGTATAAATTGACATATTTAATCATGTCAGCGAATAACATTGGGCTATTTAACATATTAGAAAATAAAGGAAAAACATTGACACAGATAGCTATGGAATTACATTTAGAAGAGGATAGAATTGAACCGATATTAAATGGATTAACATTTCATAAAATAATCAGTAAAAATAAGGATAGCTATTATTTAGAAGAATATAATGATGTATTGAATAAGAACTCAGAATATAATCAGCTAGGGTATATACAATTTGCTGAAACTATCATAAAAAGATATGAAAACTTAGAAAATGCTATCAAAAATAAAGAAACCGCAACAAATAGCTTTAAAGAATTAACAGAAAAAGATGCAGAAAGCTTTATGCAAGGAATGAATGCAAATGCAATCAATCCATCTAAGTTTATTGCAGAAAACTATGATTTTGATAATCATAAAATATTAGATGTTGCAGCTGGTGCAGGAACATACTCCATAACAGTAGCTAAAAAATATGAAAATGTTACAGCAAAAATGATTGATTTACCAGAAATGGTGAAAATACAAAATAAAAGAATCCATCAAGAAGGATTAAAAGATAGGCTAACATCTGAAACTTATGATTATAATATCAATTTTCCAACAGGAAATTATGATGATGTATTCCTATTTGCAGTAGTTCATCAAGAACCAGAAGAACAGGTAAGAAAGTTGTTAGACAATATTTACCATGTTCTAAAACCAAATGGAAGGCTTTTCTTAACTAGTTTCTTCTTAAATGAAGATAAAATTAGTCCAGAATATTCTGTACAGTTTGCTATTGAAATGTTAATTAATACAGAAAAAGGAAAAGCATATACACATAATGAAATTCAAGACTTAATGAAAAAGAGTCAATTTAAAGAAATAGAAAGAGTGGATGAAATACCAGGACCAGCAACGTTATATATTGCGAAAAAAATTTGTGATACAAGTGAACTAGCTAAATGTGCAAAATCTAATATTGAGATTGTTAAAGAATATAAGAGAGAAGAAGCTGTTGATGTATTAAAAAATTATCAATATAAAGATAAAAATAGAATACTAATTACAGGAGCTGTACTAGGTTCGGATTCTTCTAGCGTGGAAACATATGAAAAAATAGTTTTATTAATAGATTCAAAATATCTTGTTTCAAGTCCTTTGGACACGATGAAATTTGAAGGAAATGATACTGAAAGATATGAAAGAGCAATGCAATTATTACAAGATACTAAAATGATAATTGCAGAGATGAGCAATGTATCTACAGGACAAGGAATGGAGTTACAAGAAGCAGTTTCATTAAATATTCCTATACTTGTCATAGCAAAAGAAGGTAGTAAAATATCTGGGCTAGTTAAAGGGTGTAAAAATGTAAAAGATATTGTATATTATCATAAAATAGAAGATATTGAGCATCAAATATTACAATTTATTAAGGAACAAGAATTGTAATTTATAATTTCAAAATAATAAATAAAATTAAAGAAAATATGATAGGACTATTGATAATTTTTTTTGTATGTGATATATCTGAATTAACTACTAAAGAAAAAATATATGGAGAAATAAACGGAGAAGAAAATAAAAGAGGTAGTTAACATGGAACTATATATAAAAGAACCTGAAGATATGGAAGTATTAAGAAAACTTATGAAAGATATGAATTTGGGGTCAGATGACATTTCTATCAGAATAGAAAACAATATCTTTACGATAGATGGAAATTGGCTATTAAGAAAAAAAGACGGAAGTTTGGAAAATATAAATCGTTTACTAGAAGAAAATAATGATACGCAAAATTTTAGGAGTGCATTGAGAAAAGAAACCGAGGAATCTGAAAATAGATGGGATGTAGATATAAAAAAACTTTTATATGCAAGATTAGATAAGCCAAACTCACCAGAAGAAAAACCTTGTCTTACCTTATCTTATTTTTCTATCTTAGAAACAGAAAATGCAGCAGATATAGAAAGATGGAAAAATGCAGGTTTTATCTGGCAGGATATAGGAAAAGTAGATAGAACACAATTAACACCAGACACAAGTTATACATATGGTGTGATTAGACAAAATGAACAAGAAATAAAAAATACATTAAGAAAGTATACAAAATTTGACGAAAAAAAATTTAACCAATATTTTTTACATGGTTTGGAAAATCGATCTGATTTATTAGAAGGAATTATGTATTATACAAATCGTGATTTAACTAAAAAGTATTTAGACTTACAAGATGGAGAAAATTTTCCAACAACAGAAGAAAAAATAGAAATCCTAAAAAGAAAAACAGCTAAAAATTATGAACAACTATATAGGTTTATATATGTATTAGATGGAGAAGATGGTAGGTTTGATTATCATTTGAGACCTGAAGAAAAAGAAAAAATAAAGCAAATGGTTGAAGAGACATTCCAGAGCTTAAAGGACAAAGAAGCATTATTATTTTTCAAAAGAGGAATATTTTTTAATGATAGAGGTAACGATGCTGCTAGAGTAAAAGGGCTTACTTATGATAAAGCAAGAGGAATTACATGGACTGGAGATGTATATAAAGTAATTCAACAGTTACGATTTATAGAAAGAACAGATCATTATCAACATTATAAAAGATGGTTACAAGCAAAGATAATGAGACTAAAGGAAAGCAATCAATATCCAGAGACAAAAATAAATAGAATGGAAGAAATCTATGAAAAATTTTTTGATATGAGACCTAGGATAGAACAAAAAGGTGTAGAAAAATCATAAATAAACATAAGTTAAAGTAAATCATAATGAAAAATGAATTACTTTAACTTTTTTTATTCAATAAAAAATGGATCTTCTTATTCAAGAAAAGGACAAATTATGTTTTAATTAAGCACGAAAAAAGAAATTTGCTTGTCTAAAGGTATAGGGTATGATAAAATAAAAAAGGATTAAAAATGATGAGGAGGAAATCAATGAAAGTAGCCATTGGACAAGATAGTCATAGAATTGATTATACAAATACAGATAAAAAATTGGTATTGGGAGGTATAGAATTTGAAGAAGATTTTTCAATTATAGGAAATAGTGATGCAGATGTTGTTTTACATGCCATTACAAATGCCGTTTCAGGAATAACATGTAAAAATATACTTGGAAAAGTTTCAGATGATATGTGTAAAAACGGTATCACCAATAGTGAAGAATATCTAAAAGAAGCCTTAAAATATTTAGACAATCAAATTGTACATTTATCGATTTCTATAGAATGTAAAACACCAAAAATAAGTCCTAAAGTAGAAGAAATGAGAAAAAATATAGCAAGAATATTGAAAATCAATGAGAATTGTATCGGTATAACAGCTACTTCAGGAGAAGAACTAACAGAATTTGGAAAAGGTAATGGAATTAGTGTTTTTACTTGCCTTACAGTAGAATAAATTTAAATTTTTTCAACTAGATTTATGTCTTGGAAAGGAATAAGATTATATATGAAAAAAATATATATAAAAGCGAGAGCGAAAGTAAATTTGAATTTAGAAATATTAGGAAAAAGAGAAGATAATTATCATAATTTGGAATCTGTATTTCAAAAAATAAATCTATATGATGAAATTTATATAAAGAAAACACAGACAGATGATTTCAAATTAAACATTAATGTGAAGGAATTGGATACAAAAGAAAATATCATTTATAAAGCCTATGTAAAATTAAAAGAACAGTACAAAGTCATTAATGGAATTGAAGTAACCGTTAATAAAAAAATTCCTATGCAAGCTGGGATGGCTGGAGGAAGCACAGACTGTGCTGCATTTATCATAGCCATGAATAAACTATTTGATTTAAAGTTAACAAAGAAAGAGATAGAGTCTCTAGGAAAAAGTTTAGGTGCAGATGTTGTTCCTTGTTTTTATAACAAACCAGTAAAAGCAGAAGGCATAGGAGAAATTATTACAAATATTGATACCTATTTTAAATATTATATGGTAATCATTAAACCTGAAATAGCTTGTAATACAAAAGAAATGTATCAAAAGATAGATGCAAAAAAAGATTTAAAACAATTACATACAACAGAAAATATCATAAAAGCATTAGAAAATAAAGATGTGCAATTATTGGCAAATAATTTATATAATGTATTTGAAGAAGTTGTACAAGAAAAAGAAATCATTCAACATATAAAAGAAGAATTGATTAAAAATGGTGCATTACAAGCACTAATGACAGGTTCTGGTTCTTGTGTTTATGGAATATTTGAAAATAAACAATTAGCAAAAAATGCCTATATAGCACTAAAAGATAGATACCAGACATATATTTGTACATCATATAATGTAAAAAAGGGGGAAATGTTTTGATAGAAGGAAAAACAGTAACAGCCATTGTCTTAGTTGCAGGAAATAGTACAAGATATGGACAAAATAGAAATAAAAATTTTGAAGATGTTAATGGAAAACCAGTCATATTTTATAGTATGCATGCATTTGATACTAATGCATATGTCGATAATATTGTGGTAGCAGTAAAACAAGACGAAAAAGAAACTGTAAAAGAAATCATGCAAAAAGAAAATTTCCAAAAGCCAATTCATATTGTAGTAGGTGGGAATTCTAGAAAAGAATCTGTTTACAACTGCTTAAAAGAAACAACTGCAGATATTGTAATTATTCATGATGGTGCAAGACCTGCGATAAAACAAAAGTATATTGATCAATGTATAGAAAGTATGAAAGAATTTAAAGGCGTGACAGTTGGTGTAAAATCAAAAGATACCATTAAGATTACAGATGAAAATCAAGTGGTTGTCAATACAACTGTAAGAGCCAATACATGGGTGATTCAGACACCACAGTGTTTTGATAGAAACATATTGCTGAATATGCATGAAAAATATAAACATGATGAAGTAACAGATGATTGTATGTTATTGGAAAAAGAAGGATATCCAATAAAAATCATTGAAGGAGATTATACCAATATAAAAATTACAACTTATGAGGATATCCATATTATAAAACAATTTGTAAAATTAACATAAAATTCAAAAAATGTTTGACCAAAGCACTTTTATGCTATATAATAGTAGTGCAGTGTAAGTATTAAAACCAAATATAAAATATAAATAATAATTAAGGAGGTAATTATGAAAGCATTAATTAGCGTTTCAGACAAAAGCGGAATAGTAGAATTTGCAAAAGAATTAGAAAAATTAGGAATCGAGATTATATCAACAGGAGGAACATACAAAAAGCTAAAAGAAAATGATGTAAAAGTAACAGAAATTTCTGATTATACAGGATTTCCAGAATGTTTAGATGGAAGAGTAAAAACACTTCACCCAAAAGTACATGCAGGAATATTAGCCATGAGAAGTAATCCAAACCATATGAAACAATTGGAAGAACTAAATGTAGATACCATTGATTTTGTAGTTGTTAACTTATATCCATTTAAACAAACCATATTAAAAGAAGGTGTAAAAAGAGAAGAAGCAATTGAAAACATAGACATTGGTGGACCTACTATGCTTAGAAGCGCTGCTAAAAATTACCAAGACGTTACAGTCATAACAGATCCAAATGATTATGAAAAAGTATTAACAGAATTAAAAGAAAACGGACAAGTATCATTAGATACAAAATTCTATTTAATGAATAAAGTGTTTGAACATACAGCAAGTTATGATGCTATGATATGTAAATACTTGAAAGAAGAAAGAAAAGACAATTCATTACCACAAGAGTTAACATTAACATATGAAAAAGTAGAAGAAATGCGTTATGGAGAAAATCCACATCAAATTGGTGCATTATATAAAGAAATCGGAAAATGTGAAGGTTCTCTAACCATTGCAAAACAATTAAATGGAAAACAATTATCATTTAATAATATTAATGATACAAATGGTGCATTAGAGTTGCTAAAAGAATTTGACGAACCAACTGTTGTTGCTTGTAAACATGGAAATCCATGTGGAGTAGGAAGTAGTAATGATATTTATGAAGCATGGAAAAAAGCTTTTGAAGCTGACAAAACTTCAATCTTCGGAGGAATTGTTGTAGCAAATAGAGAAATTACAAAAGCAATTGCACAAGAAATGAAAGAAATCTTCTTAGAAGTAATTGTTGCTCCATCATATGAACCAGAAGCTTTAGAAATATTACAAACAAAGAAAAATGTAAGAGTACTAGAATTACCATCTATTACAGTAAAACAACCAGAAAATGCTTTAGATATTAAGAAAATCAATGGTGGAATTATTGTACAATCAATCGATTCAAAATTATTAGATGATTACAAAGTGGTAACAGACAGAAAACCAACAGATAAAGAATTAGAAGATATGTTATTTACATGGAAAATTGTAAAATATGTAAAATCAAATGGAATCGCACTTGGAAAAGATAAACAATCAATCGGAATTGGACCTGGACAAGTAAATAGAATTTGGGCTACTGAGCAATCAGTAGAACATGCAGAAGAGCTAATAGGAGAAGGTGTAACAAAAGGAGCTGTACTTGCATCAGATGCATTCTTCCCATTCTCAGACTGTGTAGAAGCTGCACATAAAGCTGGAATTACAGCAATCATTCAACCAGGTGGATCTATAAGAGATCAAGATTCAATTGATAAATGTAACGAATATGGAATTACAATGATTTTTACAGGAATGAGACATTTTAGACATTAATATCATGAATATAAACTTATCAGCAGATATGAAAAATTATCTGCTGATATTTTTTTATTAAAGGATACATTATATATGATTGCTATTTCTAATAATAAATGGTAAAATGGCTATGAATAATAGAATACGAAAAATAAATAATTAAAAGTGAGGAAAAACATGAAAAATCAATACATAGAAATAGAAAGAAAACATGAAAAGCTAATAAACATAGCTATAGAGAAAATGAAATTATCTAAAGATCCAAAACATAATTTAGTGCATGTCTTAGATGTGGTAGAATATTCAAAGGAAATATTAGAAACAGAGCATGAAGCTAATAAAGAAGTATGCATGATTGCAGCATATTGGCATGATGTAGGAAGATTACAACAAGATGAAGGACATGAATTAATTAGTGCAAATGAATTGAAATTAGAAATGAAAAAACAAAATTATGAGGCAGAATTTATAGAAGAATGTTATCAAGCAATTTATAAACACAGTTGGAAAGAAATACCAGAAACGTTGGAAGGAATGATTGTAAGAGATGCAGATAAGATTGATTTTGTAGGAATAAATCGATGGAAAGAATGCATAAAGAATGATTGTAGATTTGAAAAAATATTAGAATTACTACCAACATTAAGAAAAGATATTTTAAAATTAGAAGTGTCAAAAGAAATTTTTGATAGAGAGATTGGAAAATTAGTAGCTTTTTTACATAATCAAATTTTTAACAATAAATAATAAATATATTAAATAAGCACATATAAAAATAAAAATTGTGAAAAATAAATATGTAGATTGCATCATATATCTACATATTTTATCTGATAAGGAGAAATAAATGATAGTAGAAAATCAATATTTAGAAGATATTCAAAAAATATGGAAAGAAAATAATAGTGGATATATCACAGAAGAAAGTAATCAAATGCTTTTAAAGAATGAGAAAATATTGAAGGTGGTATATTTAGAAGAAAATGTTCCAGCGCGGATATATTGCTGTATATCAAGGAAATGATTTTTGTGAGATAGAAGGCTTTCCAAACAAAATAGAAAATATGACAAAAAATGTTGTGTATATTTGGGAAGTGGTTACTAGAAAAGAATTTATGGGAAGAGGAATTGCTAAAAAGTTATTAGCATATGTATTAGACAAATTTAACAATTATACAATATATAGTTGCATCAATGTAAATAATATACCATCTATTCGTTTACATGAAAAGTATGATTTTAAAGAATTGTATAGATTTGAAGAAAAAGAAGATAACAAAATAAAACAACAGATTATGTTTGTAAAAAATAATGATGAAAGATAAATAGTTGATGATTTTTTAAAAATTATAAAATAATATTTTAACATATAAAAAATTCTAAAGTAAGAAATATATTTTAAAAATATCAAAGTTATTTCGAAAATCCGAAATAACTTGACAATTTTAATCCAAGATAGTATAATAAATATAGGTGATGAAGATGTTAAAAAGAGAAATGTATTTATCAAGAATAAGAGGTTTCTATGATAGTGATCTTATTAAAATTCTAGTAGGGATAAGAAGATGTGGAAAATCTGTCATATTGAATCAAATAATAGATGAAATAAAAGAGAAAGGTACAGATGATGAACACATTATATATGTTAATTTTGAATTTATAGAATATGAAGAATTACAAGATTATAAAAAATTAAATAAATATATAAAAGAAAAAATAATAGATGAAAAGAAATATTATGTATTCTTAGATGAAATTCAAAAAGTAAATAGATTTGAAGATGTTGTAAATTCATTAAGAGCATCTATAAATAATATAAGTATATTTATTACTGGTTCAAATAGTAAGTTGCTATCAAATGAGTTATCAACGGTTCTATCTGGAAGATATGTTCTATTTAATATTTATCCATTAAGTTATAGGGAGTTCATAGCTTTAACAAATAAAAATGGTAAAAGTGAAGAAACTTTTTGGGATTTTGTTAAATGGGGAGGATTGCCTAACAGAACGCAATTTACAGATGAAGTTAATATAAAAGACTATCTTCATAGTGTATTTGATTCAATAATATTGAGAGATGTAGTGGAGAGACTAGGCTTAAAAGACACAATTTTATTTGATTTACTATTACAATATATTGTAGATACAACAGGACGTCAATTTTCAGCTGAAAATGTAATGAAATTTTTAAGGAGTGAGGGAAAATCTGTTTCAACAGAAACAATATATATATATTTAGATGCATTATGTAAGGCATTAATGATAAGAAAAATATATAGATATGATATTCATGGAAAAGCAATATTAAAAACTCTTAATAAATACTATATGACTGATTTAGGAATAGCACAAATAAAGAACAATAATTTTGAAATAAATAAAAGTTTTGCAATTGAAAATGTTGTATATAATGAACTATTGGAAAGAGGATATGATGTATATATAGGTAAAACGAAGGATGGAGAAATAGATTTTATTGCAACAAAAACAAATGAAAAAATATATTTCCAAGTAGCATATTTATTGGCAGATGATAAGGTAATACAAAGAGAATTTGGTGCTTTTAAAGATGTAAATGATAATTATCCTAAATATGTTCTTTCTCTTGATAAAGTTGATTTTTCAAAGAATGGAATTATTCATAAGAATATAATAGATTGGTTACTAGAAGAATAGAATTATAAAAAAATATCTGAAGGATTTCAGGTATTTTTTTGCATATATTGAGAAAAAGGAAGATATATGATATAGTAAAGGCAATAAAATATATGGGAGGAAATATTATGGTAGTGATAGCGGGTTGTATTATAAGAAAAGGAAACAAAATACTAATGGTTAAAGAAGCAAAAAAGAAATGTTATGGACAATGGAACTATCCAGCAGGACATATGGAAGAGGGAGAAAAAATAACAGATGCAGCAATCAGAGAAACATTTGAAGAAACAGGATGTAAAGTGAAATTAACAGGTGTATTGCCAATATGTTCATTTGATAAGCCAGAAGGAACAAGAATACTGGTAAAATTTACAGCAGATGTAATAGAAGAAAACATGACATTTGATACGAATGAAATCTTAGATGTACAATGGATAGACATGGATACAATAAAACATATGTCAAGAGAAGAATTAAGAAGTTATGATATCAATATAGCGCATTTAAAAGATTTAGAAGAAAATAAAATATTTCCATTAGAAGTTTTTGATGATACAACATATCTAGGAAAATAAAAAGTAAAGGAGTATACGATGATTTATAAGTATAAAAAGGCACCTAAAAGAAATGTAGGAGACAATATGATAATAACAGATTTATTTGCAGAAAAAGAAAAAGCTATGGATTTTGTAATAGGAGAATTAGATGGATTTCATGGTACATTTATAAACGAGAAAAATACAAAATATTATTATATATTAAATGGAAAAGCAAAAGTTATTATAAATGATAAAAAAGATGAAGTAGAAGAAGGAGATTTTGTAGAAATTCCTATAAATGCAAAACATAGTATTGAAGGAAAAGTGAAGTTTGCTATCATGTGTACACCACCATTTGATATTCATAGTGAAAAAATTATTTAAAAGGGAGGAGTCTCTATGAATCAAGAATTAATAAGACCAAACTCAACAGATGGAATACAATTGCCAGGATTATTATATACACCAGACATACCAACTAATAAAATTGTTATTCATATTCATGGAATGAGTGGAAATTTTTATGAAGATGAATTCAATGACAATTTAGCAAGAGTGTATACCAATAATGGCTATGCTTTTTTACCATTTAATAACAGAGGGATGAACTATATTACTGAAATGCATAAAGAAAATGAATTTATAATTAAAGGCAGTAGTTATGAACTTTTTGAGGACTGTGTATTAGATATAGAAGGAATTGTAAATTGGGTAAAAAAGAGAGGATATAATCATATTATATTAGAAGGACATAGTTATGGTTGTAACAAAGCAGTCTATTATTATACGCAAAAACAAGATGAAAGTGTCAAAATGATTGTATTATTAGCACCTTGTGATATCCCAAAAGAAGTAGAAAATTATACAGGAAAAGATTATCAAAACTGTATTAATAAAGCAAAAGAATGTATTGAGAATGGAAAAGAAGAGGAATTAATTGATTTTTGTGTGTTTGCAAATGGAAAAATCAGTGCCAAAACCTTTTATACAGATTTATTATATAATCGTACATGTGACTTTTTTAGGTATAGAGAAAGAGAAGGAAAAAGTCCGATTTTAAATCAAATAGAAATTCCTGTCTTTATTCCATTTGGAGACAACGATGAATGTGTTTTAACACAACCAATAGAAGATGTTATATATTACTTACAAAACAATCTAAAGAATTGTGAAATTAAAGTCATTAAAAATGCAGACCATGCTTATACCGGAAAATATGATGAGCTAGAAAAAGTAATAGATACCTATTTAAAGGAGAATGCGTAATGAGAATAGGAATGGATATAGATGATACAACGGTACGAAATAACATCCCCTTTTGTTTTTTAGAACTACCATTTTTGGTAGTTCTTCTTATCGTGTAGGAAAAACTATAATAAGGGAAACAAAAAATTCTTAAAAAGCTAAAAAGAATATGGTAATTTAAGGAAAAATATGATAAAATATAGTTGCATTATTTTGGAAAATGTTGTAATATTCATAAAATATATTTTTTAAAATGCGATTTAATATAAATGATAATAATTGGGGTGCTAGAAGTAGTAAAAATATAGCAAAAGGAGGTAGCAGGCATGAAAAAAAAGAAGAAAAAGAGAAGTAGCAAGAATCATAATAAGCAAAATTTAAATAGAAAAAGAATGCATAAAAAAGTAAAAAATAGCACTTCAAAGAAAATAAAGCAGAACCAAGAAAATAACAATCTTAAAGAAAATCTAGAAAACAATAAACAAGATATACCGAATACTGAAATCAATAAAAAGATAGAAACACTAGAAACTACTGTGGATGCAAGAGAATATAATAAAGTAGAACAAGAAAAAAGTGAAATAAAAGCTAAGACAAATGTTTTATTGAAGGAAAAACAAGAAGTACAAGAAAATAGGAATCAAACATTAGAAAAAAAGAAATTGAACAAAAAAGAAAAAGGTATAAAGAAGAAAAAGGAAAAAGTAAAGAAAGTAAAAAATAAAAAAGAACAAGCAAAAAAAGAAAAGATTGAAGAAAATAATAACGAAGAGTGGAAAAAAGTAGAAAAAAACAAGAAACATAAAATAGATAAAAAACAGAAAAAAGAAGCCAAACTTCAAGCAAAAAAAGAGAAGAAAGCCAAAAAAGAGGAAAAACGAAAAAAACATAGAATCTTAAAATTTTTTATAAAGTTTTTCTTAATAATCATCATTCTTTTATTATTAGCCTTAATTGCAGGAATGTGGGGATTTGCAGGTCTATTATTAGGCTGGTATGGAAATGAAGATATACAAATTAGTAAAGAAGATTTAGTTATTAAAGTGTCAAATTCTGTCATAGTAGATCAAAATGATAAAGTACTTGCAGATTTAAGTGGTGATGAGAAAAGAAAAATTATTACATTAGATGAAATGGCATACTATTTACCGAAAGCATATATTGCCATAGAGGATGAAAGATTTTATGAACATAGTGGAGTTGATTTTAAAAGAACAGCAGGAGCTATTGCAAATACATTATTAAATGGAGCAAGTAGTTATGGTGGAAGTACCATTACACAGCAATTAGTGAAAAATATAACCAATGATAATGAAAGTACGGGAATTGAAGGAATTAAAAGAAAAATAAGAGAGTGGCAAAGAGCTTATCAAGTAGAAAGAATGATATCCAAAGAGCAAATACTAGAACTATATCTAAATATATTATTTGTTGGAGCGAATAATTTACATGGAGTAGAACTTGGTGCTGAATATTATTTTAACAAAAGTGCAAAAGATTTATCTCTAGCAGAATGTGCATTTATGGCAGGAATTAATCATTCACCAAATTCATATAACCCATATAATGCAAGTGTAGATAATTCAGAAAAAATAACAAATAGAACGATAACTGTTTTAGATAAGATGAAAGAATTAGGGTATATATCTGAAGAAGAATATCAAGCTGCATTTACAGAAGTACAAAATGGACTACAATTTGGTACAGGAGAAATTATGGGTGGAAGCGTATTTTCATACCATACAGATGCAGTCATTTCACAAGTTGTAGAACAAGTCATGGAAGAAAAAAATATGACAGAGCAAATGGCTAAAAACTATGTATATAGTAGTGGACTTACGATTCATTCTACAGTTGATATGAATATTCAAAATCGATTAGAAGAAGAATATGCAAAAGAAAAATATATCATCAAAGGAAGAGAAAAAAATAGTGATGGAACATTATTAAATGAACACAGTCAGTCAGGAATGGCAATTGTTGACTATAAAACAGGAAATGTGGTAGCGGTTGTAGGAGGTTTTGGAGAAAAAACAAGTGCGGGTTGGAATCGAGCAACACAAATGGAAAAACAAACAGGATCAAGCATCAAACCTCTAGCAGATGTAGCACCAGCATTGCAAGAAAAAATTATAACGGCTGCAACGGTTTATGATGATAGCAGTACAAGATTTGGGAAAAATTATGAACCAAAAAATTACAATGGGTTTAAGGGATTAATTAATATAAGAAGTTTTATCAGAACTTCTCAAAATATACCAGCAGTTAAGATTATGGTAGAATTAACACCAAAAAAATCATTAGAATATTTGCAAAATATGGGAATTAGTTCATTGAATCCTGTTACAGATAATGTATTAAGTTTAGCGTTAGGAGGAATGACAAGTGGTGTTAGCCCATTAGAAATGGCATCAGCTTATGGCACAATTGCTAATGATGGTGTATATATCACACCAACATTTTATACAAGTGTTACAGATGCTAATGGAAATACAGTTTTAACACCAAAACAGGAAACAAGACAAGTCATATCAAAGCAAAATGCTTATATTATGAAAACAATTATACAAGAACCAGTAAAAACAGGAGGAACAGCAACATATTGTGCAATTCAAGGAATGGATGTAGCAGCAAAAACAGGAACCACAGATAATGATTATGATAGATGGCTTTGTGGTTTTACACCATATTACTCAGCTGCAACATGGTATGGATATGATAATAGTGAAACAGTATATTATAATGGAAATCCAGCAGGACAAATTTGGGATGCAGTTATGACAGATATACACAAAGATTTACCAAGTGCTACTTTTATAAGACCAGATGGAATTATAGAAAAAACGGTATGTAAAACGACAGGATGTTTAGCATCAAAGAATTGTACAAATACATATACTGAAATTTTTACAGAAGATAATATTCCAGAACAATGTAAAAATCATAAAAAGGCACCAAAAGAAACATTAGGATTATGGACTCCATTAAGTAAAAATAGAAGTAAAAGATAAGGATAAAAAGGGATTTTGAGGATAAACTCATTTTCCCTTTTTCTAATTAATTGCTAAAAATAGAAAAAATATATAAAAGGTATTGACTTGGAGTAAACTCTAAGTGATATAAAATAAATGAAAGCAGATTTATAATAAAACAAAAAAACATAAATACCACTAAAATAATAGGAAGGAGGCGATATCATGCAAATATCAGAAGTAGCTAAAGAGTTTGGATTAACAACAGATACACTAAGATATTATGAAAGAGAAGGGTTAATTGGACCAATAAGTAAAGGAGAAAATGGTATAAGAAATTATACGGAAGAAGATATCAAAAGAATACAATTTGTAAAATGTATGAGGGCTGCGGGATTAGAAATTAGTTTCTTAAAAAGATATCTACAACTATTTGAAGGTGGAGATAAGACTGTAAAAGAAAGAAGAGAGATTTTAGTGGAACAAAGAAAGATATTAAAGGAAAAATTAGATGCTATGCAAGAAGCATATAAAAACTTGAGGTCACAATTTGTGACCTTAAACTTTAATATAAAAATAAATCAATTTTGTTGAATTCATAGAAGAAATAAGTTAAAATAATAAATATAATCAAACCTATGAGGGGGAATTTATATGACTCTATATATTAGTGGAAGTAACAGAAAGAAAAATTGTTACAAGATAGTACAAGATTTAAAAGGTAAAAATGATAAATTGATAGCATTAGCTGATAAAAATATTCAATATTGTTTAGGATGTAATACATGTGTAAATAATTTGGAAGAATATTGTGTGATTGATGATGATATGAAAGAAATATATCACGAAATAGAAAAAGCTGATAAAATCGTAATAGCAACCCCAATATATATGAATCATATACCTGGAATTTTAAAAAATGTAATCGATAGATTAAATCCATATTCTAGTCATGATGAATTATTAAAAGGAAAAAAAGTATATATCATCACAGTAGGACAAATGGATGAGAAAGAAAATGAAGAGATAGCAGATAATATAAAAACATATTTTGAAAGTTTAGCAGAAGAAGATTTTATGAATTTTAGTGTAGTATTTCTAAGAAACTTATCTAGTGGAGATATAGAAACTATAGATGATGTAACTAACAATTATGATAATTATAATCAAATAATAGAAGAACTTAAACAAAAAATAGAAGAATGAAACTGACTATATTTAGTAGAAATCTTTTTGGTGAAAATTAGGGAAAATAAGTAAATATAAAAATTGAAAAAATTATGTAAATGTGCTATAATAAATGAAGTAACTAAAAGGCAAAGTATAGTTGGAAGAGATATTCCAACGGAAAGGAAAACCACATGAAAAAAGTGATTGAAAGCAAAACAATATGGGGACTTAATAAAAAAATTCGGGAAGAGCGGGAGAAATATCCCGATCTAGAGGTCTTACGAAAAGGACCTTCGAGATGTGGAATGACAAAGCAAAAATTTTATTATGCTGTTGTTAGTTACGACTAAGCTAAATGGGCGCCGTGTGTACACGTGGCGTCTATTTAGTTTAATAAGATGACAATCGTGTAGAAACCTTTGAAATCTATTGAAATAAGATAGTTCATTTTATTGCTAAACAAATATAAATATGATAGAATAAGTCCAAAGAGAGGAAAAGAAAATGAATACAGAAAAAATACAAAATATCATCCATTTCTATGTCTTAGCATCAACACTAAAAGATAAAATAAGAAGTGGTTGGAAAATATGGCATATTGAAAGAGAAAGAGTAGAAAGTGTAGCAGAACATATTTATGGTACATGTATGCTAGCAATTGCCATTGATTCAGAATATGATTTTAACATAGATTTAATGAAAGTAATTAAAATGCTTGTTATACATGAATTAGAGGAAATAGAAATAAAAGACTTCACACCATTTGAGAAGATTACAAATGAAGAAAAAAGAAAAATGGGAAAAGTTGCAGTAGAGGATGTATTAAAAGATTTAACAAAAAAAGAAGAATTAATCGAATTGATAGAAGAATTTGAAAATATGAAAACAAAAGAATCTATTTTTGCAAAAATGTGTGATAAGTTAGAATCAGATATACAATGTAAGTTATATTGTGAAGAACATTGTTTAGATGTAAATAAAAGTGAGAACAAATCAATTTTAGAAGATGAGAGAATACAAAGGTTAATAGAAGATGGTTCTAAAACAATATCAGATTTTTTTGTAGAGAATCATAAAGAGGAAATATTGAATCAAGATAAAGTTTTTGAAGAAATAGCAGATTATATTAAAAACAATACTTTATTAAAGGAGCAGAAAGATGTTAAAAAATAAAAAAGTTATTATCTTTGACATGGATGGAACATTAATAGATTCTATCGGTATATGGAATGCGATAGATGAAGAACTTATCAAGACAATTGGAGATAGAACAATTGATAAAGTAGACATTGCTAAACAAAGAGATGATAAATTAAAAGAATATAGACAAGAGCAAGACCCATATTTGGAATATTGTGGTTTCTTAAAAGAAAAATATCATGCCACTATGTCAAAAGAAGAAATTAAGAAAATACGATATGACATTGCAAATAGACACTTAAAAGAAAAAGTAGATTATAAGCCAAATGCGGAAAAGGTAATAAAATACTTGAAAGAAAAAGGGTATATATTAGCAATTGCTAGTACAACCAATCAACCTGCTATTGAATGTTATAAAACAGAAAACCAAAACATAATAAATAAAGCGAATTTAGAGGATTACTTTTCAGTTATATATGCGAAAAATGATGTAAAAACCATTAAGCCAAATCCAGAAGTACATGATAAAATTATGGAAAAATTACATGTTAAACCAGAAGAATGTTTGATTGTAGAAGATGCCTTAGTAGGTGTAGAGGCAGCAAATAATGCCAATATAGAAGTGGCTGTGATATATGACAAATATTCTGATAGCAATAGAGAAAAAATTAATCAATTATCTCAATATCAATTTAAAGATTTTGATGAAATGTTAAAAGAGATAAAAAAGGAATTAGAAAAATAAGGAGGAATAGATTATGGATAATTATTTTATTATACATGGATCATTTAGTAGTCCATATTCAAATTGGATAGGATGGTTACATGATTTCATCGAAGGAGAAAGGAAACAAGTATATGTACCAGATTTTCCAATAGGTGTTGGATTTCAAAATTATGAAAATTGGAGCAGATTATTAAAGTACTATGTAGATTTAGGACTTATCAATGAAAATACAACAATCATAGGACATAGCATTGCACCAGCTTTTATAACTAAATTTTTGATTGAAAATAAACTAAAAGTAAAAAAATGTATTTTTGTTTGTGGATTTAACAACTACTTAGGAATTGATAAAGAATATGATGCTGTAAATGAAAGTATGTATACAGAGGAAATAGAAAGTGTAAAGAATTATGCAAAAGATATTATTTGTTTCTATTCTAACAATGATCCTTATGTGAAATATGAAGCTGAATTAGATTTTGCAAATAAAGTAGGAACAGAGAAAATTTTGGTGCCAAACGCAGGACATATCAATAGTGAAAGTGGATATGATACACTTGAAGATGTTGTGCCATACTTATAATAAGTTAGAGGAGAAAAATATGGAAATATGGGATATATTAGATAGTGAAGGAAATAAAACAGGAAGAACAATGGTAAAAGGAGAAGAAAAGGTACCAGAAGGATTTTATCATTTAGGTGCAGATGTCTGGATAAAAAATTCTGAAAATAAGATTTTAATTCAAAAACGTTCTCCGCAAAAAAAATTATCTCCTAATGTATGGGCAATGACAGGAGGTTCTGTCATAAAAGGTGAAACAAGTATAGAAACAATTGAAAGAGAAGCATTTGAAGAATTAGGAGTGCAATTAAATATAAAAGATGCAAAAAGATTAACTCGCTTCAGAACAGGAAATGTTTGGGTAGATACCTATTTTCTAAAACAAGATATAGATTTGAGCCAAATTATTATGCAAAAAGAAGAGGTTAGTGAAGTAAAATGGGCTACTTATGAAGAAATAGAAGATATTTATCAAAATGGTCAATTTATTAAAAATCGTTGGGAATTTGTAAAAGATATTATTAAAGAATTTTAATGGAATAACATAGATATCTATGTTATTTTTCATTTGAGTATGAAAACGAATTATGATATAATTTAGCTATTAAAAAAGAATAGGAGTCAATATGAAAATACCAGAATTATTAGAAAATGCAATAGAAGAAAAACTAAATCATGTGAAATTAACAGAATTAAAACAATGTGCGAGTAGGTTAAGTGAAAAATATATGCATCAAGAAAGAACAGGAGATACATTGTTAAATACAGAAATAGAAGCATTAGCCTATTCTATTATGAGAATGCCAGCAACTTATGGAGCAGTCTATACAGCTTTAAAACATATATTAGAAAGAATAGATTGTAATATACAATCTGTATTAGACATAGGAGCAGGAACAGGAGCAGCAACCTGGGCAATAAGCGAATTATTAGAAACAAAAAACATGAGATGTTTGGAAAGAGAACAGGTTATGCTAGAACTAGGAAAAGCTTTTATGAGTCAAAATCCCAAGCTAAAAGATGTTTCATGGGACTATATGGATATTGTAGAAGATGATTTAGATGTCAAAGCAGATTTGGTAGTGACAAGTTATATGTTAAATGAAATCAAACCAGAAAACAGAAAAGATGTCATTAATAAACTAATAAACAGTTCAAATCAAATTACATTAATCATAGAACCAGGAACACCAGAAGGGTTTAAAAATATTAAAGAAGTACAAAAGATAGCAATTGAAAATGGTCTTCATATGATTGCACCATGTACCTTTCAAGGTGTATGTCCATTACCAGATGAGGATTGGTGTCATTCTATTGTTCGAATGGAAAGAACAAAAGTACATAAAGTATTAAAAAATGCAGATTTACCATATGAAGATGAGAAGTTTTCATATATAGCCATCTCTAAAGAAAATTATGATAACTCAGGAATCAGAATCCTAAGACATCCTATGATTGCAAAAGGAAAAATCACATTAAAGATATGTCATAATGGAAAAATAGAAGATATGATTGTAACGAAAAAGGATAAAGAATTATTCAAAATAGTGAAAAAGAAAAAATGTGGAGAGTTAATTTAAATTTTAAGATGGAAATGCAACATTGAAACTAATTTTATATTAAAAAATTTAATTAATAAAAGATTGTGTTATATCATAAAATGTGATATAACAATGTAGTTTAATATCAATAAGAAGAAGGGGAAAACATGACAAACTTATTAATAAAATTATTTATCAAAGATAAAAATGTAGAAAAGCCAGAAACAAGAGCAAAATATGGGATGCTTTCAAGTATAACAGGAATTGTTGTGAATATCCTATTATCAGCGGTAAAATTAATCATTGGAATATTTGCCAATTCCATTTCTATTATTTCAGATGCATTAAACAATGTGACAGATGCAGGTTCATCTATTGTTACCATGATTGGGTTTAAAGTTTCGCAGAAAAAAATAGATAAAGACCATCCATGGGGACATGGCAGAATGGAATATATTACAGCATTTATTGTAGACATCTTAATTATATTAGTAGGTGTCGAATTATTCAAAAGTTCTTTCGATAAGATTATTCACCCAACATTACCAGATATCAGTACAGTTACCATTGTAATTTTAGTGATTGCTGTTTTAACAAAATTATGGTTATTTATCTTTTACAATAAAATTGCAAAAACAATAGATTCTGCAGCAATCAAAGGAAATGCTTATGACAGTATTTCAGATTCTATATCAACGTTTGTTGTATTACTATCTGCTATTGTTGCTAAAATATTTGGAATATCTATTGATGGATATGCTAGTATCTTAGTTGCCATATTTATCTTATTTACTGGATTTAAAGCTTTAAAAGAAACCATAGATTTATTACTAGGAATGAAACCAGACATGGAATTTGTAAAGAAGCTAGAGTCGTTTACTAAAAAATATGAAATGATATCAGGTATTCATGATATCATGGTACATGATTATGGACCAGGAAGAAAAATTGTATCTTTCCATGCAGAAGTTCCTGCAAACTGTGATATTTGTAAAGCACATGATGTGATAGACCAAATGGAACAAGATATTTTTGAGGAATTTAATTGTATTACAACTATTCATATGGATCCAATTGTAACAGATGATGAAGAAATTAATGAAATGAGAAAGAAAACAGAAGAGATTGTAAAAGAAATTAATCCAGAATTTTCAATTCATGATTTTAGAATGACAGATGGTGGAGATAGAATCAATTTAATATTTGATTTAGTGGTTTCTCCAGAGAATAAAATGAATCATGAGGAATTAAAAAATATGGTTCAGAAAAAGATACATAGTGTAAATGATAAATATTATGCAGTACCTAAAATCGAAAATTCATATATATAAATAGGAGGTTATTATGAGAAAATTAGCAAATACTTTATGGGGAATTGTATTAGTTATAATTGGAATTATTCTTACCTTGAATGCTTTAGAAATTACAAACATCAATATATTTTTCGATGGTTGGTGGACATTATTGATTATTATTCCAAGTGCTATAGAATTGATTGCAAGAGAGAATAAATTTTGGAGTGCTGTTTGGTTAATTATTGGTATTTTATTATTGCTAGCTTGTAGAGATATATTAGATTTTGATTTGATTTGGAAATTGACGATTCCAGTATTATTGATTTTAATCGGAATAAATCTTATATTCAAAGATAAAATTGATAGAAAAATGGAAAAGAAAAATAAAGAATTAAAAGAAAAAGGACAAAATTTAGAAGAATATGGTGCAACTTTTGGTGAGATTAAAGCAGATTTTAACAATCAAGAATTTAATGGTGCAAATATAAATGCTATATTTGGGAGTGTTGACTTAGATTTAAGAAAAGCCATTATCAGTGAGGATAAATTAGTAAAGACATGTGCTGTATTTGGTGGAATTGAAATATTAGCACCAGAAAATGTGAATATAAAAGTAAAATCAATACCAATCTTTGGAGCGACTTCAAACAAAACAGGTAAAAAATATGATGAGAAATTACCAACCATTTATGTAGATAGTTTTTGTATGTTTGGAGGTGTCGATATTAAATGACAGGATTTCAAAAATTTATTAAATATGCTGCAATTGCATTCGGAATTTATCTTTCAATAACAATTGTATTCGTATTATTAGGCATTGCAAATGGTTTTGTCAGAAACTCTAAGCAATCTGTTACAGAAATTATAGAAAACATAGATGAATCTCATTTAAAAGATATATCTCAGGAATATACAGATATTGAGAATTTAGAAATTGACTTAGAAAATATAGAATTTACTATAAAAAAAGGTGAAAATTTAAAAATAGAAGGCACAAATATACCAGATAAAATAGAAATAAAACAAGATGGAAATATATTAAAAATAAATGATGATAAGGTGTCATCAAATTTTTATACTGTAAATAATGCTTTAACAATATATATTCCAGAAAATCAAAAATTTAATAATATAGATATAGAAGTAAATTCTGTATTAGCAAACATGGAAACACTAAATGCAGTGAATCTAAAATTGGAGATGCATAACAATTATTGTAAAATAGATGAATTATTTGCAGAAAATTTAGAAATGAATAATGAATATGGAAAGATTGAAATATTAAGAAGTGAAGTAAAAACATTTAATTTTGATTCTGAGTCAGGAATAGAAGATATTCATATGAAAATAGCAGAAAAAGCAGAAGTAGATTTGGAATCTTCTAATACAAATATGACATTAATAGGATCTCTAGAAAATTATCAAATAAATCACAAGAAACTATTTGGAAATACATATATACAAGGGAAAGAATTTTTATCGACTAGAGAGCCAATTGGAAATGGAAATGTGAAAATTAATTTAGAAACAGAATATGCGGAAATGAATATTGATTTTGAAGAGTTAGCAAATGAAAGTAATTTGTAAATATGATAAATAAAAAATTTAAAGTAAGAGGTGTATACAAAATATGAAGAAACTACCAATTTTAGCAAAATGTGCAATCATATTATTGATTATTGTATTAATTGCTGTTATTCTTATTTTCATTGTAAGAACATATGGTTCTAACTCAGAAAATACTGAAAATGTAGAAAATAAGTCTATGACTTCACAGACTTTTGAAAGTGTGCAATCTATAGAAATTAATTTGCAAAAACTAGAACTAGAAGTTAAGCAAGGAGAACAGGTAAAAGTAGAATATGTGGATACACTAGAAGGACTAAAAATAGAACAAAATGAAAATATACTAAAAATAATAGACGAAGAAGTAATTATGAACGAAGATAGTGATAGTCAGAAAGTGATTATTTATTTGCCACAAGAAACAAAGTTTAATAATATTAATTTGACAGTAAAAGATAGAAATATCTCTATAGAAACATTGAATACTATAAATGTAAAATTAGATGTTGATGGAAATTATTGTACAATAAACAATATTTTATCAGATACAGCTGAATTAAAGAATCAAGGTGGAAGAATTATTATAAATGATGGGGAAGTAAAAAATATAACAATGCAATCAGATTCTGGAAATGATAAATTAAATCTAAAGGTAACAGAAACAGCCACAATAAACTTAAATACTGCAACTGCAGAAATAAACCTAATAGGAACAGAAGAAGATTATCAAGTTAATACTGTTACAGAAGATAGCTCAATGTATTTAGAAATGGGGAGAATGGATAATGGTGTGCAAACAATTGGAAATGGAAATGCTAAAATAAACATCAATGCACAAAGTGCAGCTTTATATATAAATTATAAAGAAAATGAAGGATAAAAAAGATAAAGTATTGTTTGTAAATTTTATGTAAAAAATATTGAATATATTTACTAGTCATGTTAAAACTATACATGATATGATCATCATACCACTGTTGTTCTTTTATTATTTAAAGGGGATAAAATATGTTAGAATTAAAAAATATTACAAAAGACTATGTTTCAGGAGATTCGACGGTTCAAGCATTAAAAGGAATTAGTATTGAATTCCGAAAAAGTGAGTTTGTATCTATCTTAGGTCAAAGTGGTTGTGGAAAAACAACATTGTTAAATATTGTTGGAGGATTAGATAGATATACATCAGGAGATTTAGTAATTAATGGAAAATCAACGAAAAAATTTAAAGATAAAGATTGGGATGCTTATAGAAATTATTCTGTAGGCTTCGTTTTTCAAAACTATAATTTAATCCCGCATCAAACAGTTCTTTCAAATGTGGAATTAGCTCTTACCATATCAGGAGTATCTAGAGAAGAAAGAAAAGGGAGAGCTATCAAAGCATTAGAAGATGTTGGATTAAAAGAACAAATCCATAAAAAACCAAATCAATTATCAGGTGGACAAATGCAAAGAGTTGCGATTGCAAGGGCATTGGTAAATAATCCAGATATTAATGTGTTTACAGGATTAGCATTTCCAGATGAAGATTCTAAAACATTTGATTATAGTCAATTAAGTGATGAGCAAAGAGCACAATTAGCAATGTTAAGTGCAGAACAATTGGCTGAGGTTATGGAAACATATAGTAATAATGCCAATGCTAGCTATGATGGGAATTTAGAATTATTAGGTGCTGTTGATCTTAACAAACCATCATCAATTAGTATTTACCCAAAAGACTTTGATGCAAAAGATGTGATAACTCAAGAAATTGATAGTTATAATCAAAAACAAAGAGATGAAGGAAAAGAAGAAAATGTGATAAATTATACAGATATGATAGGAATTATGATGAAATCTGTTAGTCAAATTATTGATACTATTAGTTATGTATTAATTGCATTTGTTGCTATTTCGTTAGTGGTTTCATCTATTATGATAGGAATTATTACCTATATATCTGTATTAGAAAGAACAAAAGAGATTGGAATTTTAAGAGCAATTGGAGCATCTAAAAAAGATATATCAAGAGTATTTAATGCAGAAACTTTTATTGTTGGACTAATAGCAGGATTGTTAGGTATTGGTGTAACCATATTGTTAAACATACCAATCACAAAAATTATTTATGCTGTAACAGGCGTAAGTGTTACTGTATCACTTCCGGTAGTTGGTGGAATTATTCTTGTATTGATTAGTATGATATTAACCATTATTGCAGGATTAATTCCAGCAAGAATGGCAAGTAAAAGAGACCCAGTAGAAGCATTAAGAACAGAATAAAATAATAAAGTTGCCAAAGAGAATGCATCATTTTGGCAACTTTACTATTTTAAAAAAGTATGATAAAATTATGTAGATAAAAAAGGAAAGAAGGAAATAAGGTTTGGATATTCGAGTGTTAGCAATTTTAAATCCAACATCTGGAAGAGGAAATATAAAAAATTACATCAAGGAAATTAGAAATAATTTAGAAGAACAGAATATGCAAGTCAATATTCAACTTACAAAGAAAGAGTATAATGCGAAAAATATTGTCATAGATTATATAGAAGAAACAGATTTGATATTGATTTGTGGAGGAGATGGCACCTTTAATGAAGCGGTTTCGGCCTTAATGGAATTAGATGTAAAAGATATTAGTATTGCATATATTCCTATGGGGACGACAAATGATTTAGCAAGAAGTTTAGATATGCCAATCAAAGATATTTCTGTTACTCAAAAATTATTAGAATCAAAAGCCAAAGTGTTGGATGTAGGAAAATTTAATAATAATCAATATTTTTGTTATGTAGCAGCTTTTGGAGTCATTACAGATGTTGCCTATAAAACTTCACAAAAAGCAAAAAACAAATATGGTAGATTAGCTTATTATATGAAGGCTATAAAAGAACTTATACATATTCCTACATTTAAAGTAAGAATAGAATATGATGAAGAGGAATTAGAAGGAGAGTTTATTTATGGAGGGATTACTAATTCTGAATCAATAGCAGGTTTTAAATGGTTTAATCGAGAAGATATTGATTTGGTAGATGGAAAATTTGAGGCTATTTTTATTAGAAAACCAAAAAAGATTTCAGGTTATTTTCGTTTATTAAATGATTTTAGACATAAAGATTATATGGTGAATCGAGATTTTGTTTATTTTAAAGCGAATAAAATGACAATAACAACTGAAAAAAATGTAGATTGGACAATTGATGGAGAATTTGCAGGAAATATGAATGTTGTCAATATTGAAAATTGTCATAAAGCAATAGAATTAGCTATTTGTGAAAAGGGGAACTAAAAGATGAATATATATGTAGCACTAAATGAAATGTTAGAATATATAGAAGAAAATTTGGAAAACAAGATTGAATATAATAAACTAGCTCAATTTTTAGGAACTAATGAAGTTATGTTACAAAGGCTATTTAGTATGTTATGCAATATTTCATTATCAGAATATATTAGAAAGAGAAGACTAACGAAAGCAGGAATTGATTTGATCAATGGACAAGAAAAAATAATTGATATTGCAGTGAAATATCAGTATGATAATGCTACTTCATTTTCAAGGGCTTTTGAAAAATTTTATGGAGTAAAACCAAGTCAAATAAAAAAGGAGCCAATAGGGTTAAAAGTATTTTCAAAAATTCATTTTGATGAAAAAGAAGAAGATAATGAAAATATAGAATATTCCATTATAGAAAGAGAAAAAATGATTCTTTATGGGAAGAAAGTAGAAACAACTATCAGCGATATTAGAATAGATGCACCAGCTTTTTGTAAAGAAATGGGAAGAAATTATGGAGATTTTCAATATGGAATGACAGAATATATAGAAAGATTTGAAGAAACGAAATGTTATTTTTGGGTATTATTTGAAAATGCAATAGAAGGTCTTGAAAAATATGAAATACCAAAATCAAAATGGATTTCTATCAGGATAAATTCTCAAGAAGCAATAGATATTCAAAAGCAAATTAGAAAATTTTATGCCAAATTTATTCCTAGTTGTGAATATAAAATAAGAGAATTGCCAGAATTAGAATATTATCATGATGATATAACTGATTTTTTAGTACCAATTGAATTATAATTTGCCAGGAAAAATGAATTAGGAAAGATACTAATAAAAACTGACTTATTTCGTATGGAAAAAGTCAGTTTTTTTGTTTATGTAATTGATACAATATTATTGGTGATGATAAAATGAAATATTTAACAGAAGTTTTTCTAACGCAAGAAAATGTAGAAGAAAATGTCTGGTCTAAATTTTTATATGCTGTATCAAAATTAAATGGATTTTTTAGAAAATGGAAGATGTATGTATATATAGAAAATAATACGGTTCGTTATTTTATACAATCTTCCAGAAAATTACCATCTATTATACAAGACTTTAGTGAGTTTATATTAAAAAAAGTAGAGGAAGAAGAAGAAAATCTTTTTGAAGAAAAATCAATTACAAACAGATGGTATTTAGTGACAAATAAAGAAAAAAGTGGATTGGATATTTATGATAAAACAGAAGTAAAAAAGGGTAAAAAATTAAAATTTCTAGAAATTGATATGTTACCAATAACAAAAAGTTATTATCGATTTAGAACATATTTATTTTTTGAAAGCCAATATGGATATCTTATAAAACGAAGAGCTGTATTTAGTGTGCCATATCAATTATTAGCAATTGATTTTTCTAAATATAATCGTTTCTTTTATAGAAAAGATGCAACAAAATTTTTAGATATACAAAAAACAATGCATATCTTAAAAGACAACAAAGAAGATGCTTTTTTAAGAGTAAATACATTTCCATATTTAATTGAGGACTATTATTTACATTTGAATCAATATGATTTTGATAAACATTCTATGATTGTAGGAGCGAGTGGAACAGGAAAATCAAAATTGATTAGTACCATGGTTGCTAATTTATCTAGAAATGAAGAATATAGGAGAAAATATAAAGTTGTAGTCATAGATCCACATGCAGAAATTAAAAATGATATCGGAGGAATTGAAAATACAAAGGTATTGGATTTTGAAAAAGTAAAAAATAGTTTTAATTTGTTTATGAGAGCATCAAATGATTTAATTGTCACAACAGAACTAATCTTATCACTATTTCAAACATTAATGGCAGATCAATATAATTCTAAATTGGAAAGAGTATTAAGACATAGTATTTATCTATTAACTAAATTAAACAAAATGGATTTTGTGAATTTAAAGAAATTGTTAACAGAAGTGGAATACAAAAATGAATTATTAAAAGCAGATGGATTATTAGAAAGCACAGTTGATTTCTTTTCAGTAGATTTCAATAAATTAAAAACAGAATCTTATCAAGAAGCCTTTTCACCTATATTATCTTTTATTGATGAAATGGAATTATTACCAGGATTAAAAAGTAAAGGAACGGAAAGAGATTTAAAAGATATTTTAGAAGAGAATTTCTTAACCATTGTATCTTTAAATCAAAGTAAATTAGGAATGAAAGCAACAAAAACAATTGCAGGATTTACGATGCAACAAATCTTACAATTGATTCAAAATTATACATATGATGAACACATTATCTTTATAATTGATGAGGTTGCCTTATTGGAAAATCCAATACTAAGTAGATTTTTAGCAGAGAGTAGAAAATATAATTTATCATTAATATTAGCACAACAATATTTTAACCAAATTAGTGAACCACTTCAAAAAGCAATCTTTTCCAATATGATTAATTACTATATATTTAGAGTATCAAGAGAAGATGCTAGAATTCTAGATGGAAATGTAAGAATGGATGTTGCTGTAAAAAATACATTTATTACAAGAATGAAAATTTTAACAGAGTTAAGAAATCGAGAATGTATTGTTAGAATTGGAAGTCAAGGAAAGGTATATCCTGCCTTTCAAGCAAGAACATTGGATTTTACACCATTGCCTCAAAAAGTATTAAATCAGATATTAACAACAGAATTTGATTTTGAAGGTGATAAGGAGGCGAATGTGTTAGAAAAAAATGAAAAGAAAATAGATAAAGAAAGTATTTTTTCAATTGATGATAACATTAGCTTAAAGGATATTATGGCATCCCAATCACCTTCAAGAAACTTAGCATCAAGAGAACGCTTTTCTACGAATTTCATATAGTCACATTTTTTAGTTCTCAAGAAACATAAAGAAAAAGGAGGGAATAGTTTGGATACGAAAGAAGCAATGGAAGTTATTAATAAAACATTTATGGCGATATTTGGACAAACTAGTCCATATACATTAGAAGAGGTGTTATCTGAATTTGCTTTTGATGTTAGATTACCTCAAAGAGTAATCGATAGTGTAACAGGAGAAGAAACCTGGGCATCTGCGGTAAGTTCTGCAAAATATATTACGCAAGAAAACATGAGAAAATATGATGAAAAAAGAGGATGGATGATACCTAAACGAAATGTAAAAAATCTGAAAGAAATTTTAGAAATTTGGAAAATAACCAATTATACAACAACGCAAAGGATTTATGATTGTATCAATGTATCACAGAGTGATCCCATGTATACTTCAGAAAATGTATTTCGTTCTACTGACTGTAGAAAATGCAAAAATGTCATATTTTCAGATGGATGTGCAGAAAGTGAAAATATTATTGCCTGTCAAAGAAGTTCTACTTGTAGTTTGGCATTAAGAGTTGCAGATTCATCTGATTGTACCAATAGTTATAATGTGATTTGTTCTAGCAAAATTAGTAATTCCTATTTCATACAAGATTGTAATAATCTATATGAATGTATATTTTGTTCTCATATAGCAAATAAAAGATATTGTATTGCCAATATGCAATTTGAAAAAGAGGAATATGCTGTTATAAAAAAGGCGATTGTGAAATGGATTTTGACAAAGAAATAAGTGGCTCAGTTGCCTTTGATTTGATAAAATAGCCCAAAAGTGATATAATTAACATAACTGAAAATTCAATTTCAGAAGAAAGAGGAGGATAATAGTATGACAACAAAGGATCTAGAAAACAAGAAGGAAAAAATTCTACGGGAGATAAGAAAGGCAAAGACAGAAATCCTCGAAGAGTTTTTGCACAAGGTAAAACAGATTGAGAACCATCTTAACCTGTTATACCAGGAAGGGATTGACAGGGATAGATTCATTTGTTTTGAAGGATGTCAAGAATGGTTAGACATTTCCTACTCAGTAGTCAAAAAGGAAGATGTAATTGCACTTCTGAAATTTCTGATGGGAATGAAAAAAAATCAAAGAACAATCATAAGCCAGTTTGCAAAAGTTCAATCCAAGGAATTTTCTGATATACTCCTAAACTATGAAGAGTATATAGAAATGGAAAAAATGGAAGATACTTATAATGCTTTGACAAGAGCAGAAGAGGAACTGGAAAGTTTAATTCTTTGATTCTTGATGTCGACAATGTTCAAAAACTTAGCAACCAGTCGGGTGAGTTTTACCTGGTTGGTTGCTTTTATATATTTTGGTTATAGGTTTACAATAGATATGTCACACCTAGATAAAAAATAAAATATTGAAGGAAGTACCGAAAAATGATATAGTTGTTTTGACTAGAAACAAATAAAATATCAGGAGGTACTTCCTATGGGTAATAGTATAACACAAAA
>CASEEU010000046.1 GCA_949287075.1 uncultured Eubacteriales bacterium
CTAATCCAGCAATTGCTCCTGCTACTGAATTAGGATTTGATTTTGATGAAATTTTTAAAACTTCCATTTTCTTTTGCCTCCTATAATTTTTATTTTTTTGTTGCAACTTTTACAGTTTGTATTTTACAATATCTGGAAATTAGTGTAAAGTATTTTTTATAAAAATTTATAGGTTTTCATCGCAATAAATCTATTAATTCGACATTTTTTATCTTATATCCAAAATCCTTTTCTATTCATCAAAATCGTTAATTTTTTCTCGTATTTTTTTACATATTAATTCTTGTTATCGTTTTTACTTTATTTGTTTTTTCATCTATATCAAAGATAACACCATTTAACATACCTTCTCCTGATGCTACTTTGTATCGTTCTGGTAATGATGTTTCAAATCGTTTTAATGCTACAGAAACATCCATTCCTAGTGCTGAATTTTTTGTTCCTGTCATACCAATATCACTAATATATGCTGTCCCTTTTGGTAATATTTTTTCATCTGCTGTTTGCACATGTGTATGTGTTCCAAAAACTGCTGTCACTATACCATCTAAATAATGTCCCATTGTGATTTTTTCTCCTGTTGCTTCAGCATGAAAATCTACAATAATAATATCTACTTTATTTTTTATTTTATTGATAATATCTTTTGCTACCAAAAATGGATTTTCTGATAATACATTGATATAGACTCTTCCAATTAAATTGATAACTGCTATTTTTTTGTTATTGCATTCATATATGCTATATCCTTTTCCCACTACCCCTTTTGGATAATTGGCTGGTCTAATTAATTTAGGGTGATCTATAAATTTAAAGATATCTTTTTTTCCCCATGTATGATTTCCCATAGTTACTACATCTACATTTTGAGAAATTATATCATTAAAATTCTTTTCTGTGATTCCCATTCCTTCTGCCGCATTTTCTCCATTAACAATTACAAAATCAATCTCTTCTTTTTGTCTAATTTGGTATAATTTATTTTTTAATTCTTTAATTCCTGTTTCTCCAATAATATCTCCCACTGCTAAAATCTTCAAATCCATTCCTTCTTTCTCTCTTTTATATAATATATATCATACTATATTTTTCTTGAATTCGCAAGGTGCTCATATACTAATATTGTTTTTTTACTATTTTTATGTTAATATAATAAGTATATATAGTAACTGTAGTAGTTCAATCATAGAAACAGGAGGAAAATCTATGAACGAGAGTGAAGTATTTGTTTTTGTGAAAGTAGATTTAGTTCTTCACGAAGACGGATTCACAAAATTGCGGGATTTAGTTCCCAAAATCGGTCCAGAGGCATATCAGATGATTAGTGGAGATATTGATGAGGAAGGTAACTTAGTTATAAAACCTTTTACTCAAAACATATCTACTGAAGATGCTCTGAAAGATAGTCACTTGCTTATTTCTTTAAAATGTTTAAAGCTTTTACTATCTATGGACTAAACAGCAAATCCTCTAAAAAAAGAACCCAGCCTAAAAAACTGGGTTCTTTTTCTATTTTTATAAATTTTTATATTTTTATTTTGCATAATCAACTGTTCTTGTCTCTCTGATAACATTAACTTTAATCTGTCCTGGATAATCCATTTCATTTTCAATCTTTTTAGATACATCTCTTGCTAATATTGTCATTTGGTCATCTGAAATTTTTTCTGGTTTTACCATAACTCTAATCTCACGACCAGCTTGTATAGCAAAAGATTTTTCAACACCATCAAATGAATCTGCAATTTCTTCAAGATTTTGTAATCTCTTAATATATGCTTCTAATGTTTCTCTTCTAGCACCTGGTCTTGATGCTGATATTGCATCTGCTGCTTGTACTAAAACGGCTTCTAAAGTCTGAGGTTCTACATCTCCATGATGTGCTTCTACTGCATTAATCACTAATGGATTTTCTTTGTATTTTTTCAATACTTCTACACCAATTTCTACATGAGTTCCTTCCATGTCATGGTCTAATGCTTTTCCAATATCATGTAGTAAACCTGCTCTTCTAGCGCGTTTTGCATCTAATCCTAATTCTTCTGCCATAATTCTTGCTAAATTTGAAACTTCTATTGAATGGTTTAATACATTTTGTCCATAACTTGTTCTGTATTTTAATTTTCCGATTAGTCTTACTAGATCTGGATGTAATCCAATAACACCTGTTTCTAATACAGCTCTTTCTCCTTCTTCTTTGATAGTTGTTTCTAATTCTTCCTTAGCTTTTTCAACCATTTCCTCGATTTTTGCTGGATGAATTCTTCCATCATCGATTAGTTTCTCTAAAGCAATTCTTGCAACTTCTCTTCTTAATGGGTCAAATCCTGATAATACGACAGCTTCTGGTGTATCATCGATTATTAAATCAATTCCTGTTAATGTTTCCAATGCTTTTATATTTCTACCTTCTCTACCAATAATTCTTCCTTTCATGTCATCATTAGGAAGTGGAACAATTGATACTGTTGTTTCTTGTGAATGATCTGCTGCACATTTCTGTACTGCATAACACAAAATTTCCTTCGCATTTTTATTTGCATCTTCTTTTGCTTTTTGCTCTTTTTCTCTAATTAATGCTGCTTTTTCTGCTGTCAATTCTTTGTCCATTTCTGCAAGTAATCTTTGTTTTGCTTCTTCTTTACTTAAAGATGCAATTTTTTGAAGTTCGACCATTTCTTGTTCATGCAATTTCTCTAATTCTTCTCTTTCTTTTTCAATGTTTTGTCTTTCACTTTCTAATTCTTGTTCTCTCTTTTCAAAATTTTCTGCACGTTTTTCTAGATTTTCCTCTTTTTGAATTAGTCTTGCTTCTTGTTTTTGTACTTCGCCCCTTCTTTCTTTAATCTCTTGATCCAATTCTTTTCTATTATTCATAATTTCTTCTTTAGCTTTGAAAATCTCTTCTTTCTTTAGATTTTCTCC
>CASEEU010000047.1 GCA_949287075.1 uncultured Eubacteriales bacterium
AAAATAATAAAAATACAAAAAATTTAATTATAAAAAAAATAAAATTAATCATTTTATAATTTAATTAATATAATTTTGTATAAAAAAATATCATGATTAAAATTATAAATAAATTCTATATATAGAAATGATAAAAATATTTTAGTTAATTTAAAAGATTTAAAAAAGTTTAAATTTATAATTCAAAAAAATAAATAAAATAATATAAGAAAAATAGAAGACACGAAATTCACTGTTATCAAGGATATTTAGAAAAATAAAAATAAAACAACAAATTTAAAAGTCAACATAAATCGAAAATTGAAAGCATTAAAAAATAAAAATAAGAAGTAAAAATTAAATTTGTGAATTTAAATAATATTAAAAATAATGAAAAATTATTAAATTTAAAATTAAAAAAATATTTAATTAATATAAAATTCGAATAAAAAAATATATTAGAAAAATAAGAAAATAAAATAAAAATAATTACTAATTTAAATAATAAATATAAATAAAAATTAAATAATAATTAAAAATAAATAAAATAATTTAATTAAAATAAAATTAATAAAAAATTTAAGAAAGAAAAAGAGGTGCTATATGGAAATAGATAAAATTGAAAATGAAGTAAATTTAGATAATAAAATAACTAATAATAATGATCAAACTAATTTTTTAGAAACTACATTAGGAAAAACAATAAATACAGGAATAGATATTGGAATAAGAGCTTTATTACCAGATTTTATTGACGAACAGATTATAAATATAAAAGATAATTTATTAAATTATGGTTTAAAAGAAGGTATTACTAAAACAATTGATGATGCTATAGATCTTGGTAAAAGTGCGGTTGGAATTTTTACAGGTAATTTTGAAAATATTTCACAAATGCAAAGTGCTATACAAGCAGGAGGATTAATAGATGGAATTTCATCATTATTGGATACAGTTGTGAATAAAGTAAATCAAAAAGGAATTATAAATTATGATATTGCAAATACAATTAAACAGGGGAAAAATATTATTTTGGATAGTATAGAAAATAATATAGAAGAAAAATTTAAAGAACAAAATATAGAAATAGAAAATATAGAAAAATATATGAATAATTGGAAGCAAAATTTTAATAATAAGGACTTTAATGGGATGGAACAAGAATATAGCAAAATAGAAAAAATATTAAATAATTTAGCTCCTTTGGAAAAAATAATAAGTCAAGCTAGAACGATAGAAAATTTACATAATCTAATAAAAAATAATGGACAAGATTTTAATTTAAATCAAGAACAATTAGCATTAGCAGAAAAATTGATTTAAAATAAAACATATATATTTATAATAATTTAAATTCACAAATGAATTATTTAATTTATGAAATAATTTTATAATAAAGTTTCATTTTATTATTTTAATTAAATAAAAAAGAGGAAATTAAATTTCCTCTTTTAATTTATAATTTTCTATTTTCACTTTTTAAGAATGTATTAATAGAACAAGTAAATTCATAAATAAAATTTAGTCCCTCTTTAGAGCAATCATTTAAAATTCTATTAATTTTATCTATTGTTGTATTTGATTTATTATTACCAAATAAAATATAATCAGTAGAAGCACCTGTAAAATTTACAATTTTAGATAAAGTTTTTATACTTAAAGATCTTTCTCCACGTTCAATTTGTCCTAAGAAAACACTTGATATATCAATCATTTCTGAAAATTTTTCTCTATTCATATTTAAATTTTCACGTATTTCTCTAATTCTTTCTCCAACTTTATAATCTTCTTGCATAATGTCACCTCAAAAAAAATATTATTTACATTATATTACAAAAAAACTTAAAAACCGACAGACCGCAAGCGTATGAAGAAAATATGCAAAAAGCAAATGCTAACAAAAACGACATTGCTAATGATTATATAATATTATGCTAAAAATAAGCAAAATATAAATATATTTATTAAAAAAAGTAATTTTAAGTATAAAAAAAGAGATAATATAAATAATAATAATAAAATATAATTTTTAAATAAATAACAGAGGAGAAGATAAATTTGGATTTAAAAAAAATTAAAGAGGAAGATATGATACATTTGATTTATCAACTACAAGGTGAAAAAATTGATGAAATACTAAAAAGAACAAATAAAAAATTAAAAGATAAATTAAAAAAAATTGATTGTGAAAAAATTATAAAAAATTCTGATTGTGAAAGAGAATTAAAAGAAATATTTACTAAAATAGAAGATAATTATAATATGAAAATAACAGAGTATAATGAGGAGATGTATAAACAAGGGTTTATTGATGGAGTAAATCTAATATTAAATTGTTTAAAGAATTAAGAAATAAAGTATAAATCAAAAAGTGAAAATGTTATAAATTAAATAATAAAAATGTGATTTCATAATAAAAAGAAACTAGAGAAATAAAGTATTTTTAGGGAAACGCTAAAATATTTATTTCCCTAGTTTTTTTAAGGATTTTACTTGCAAAATAAGGTTTGTTTTAGTATAATACAAAGGTAGAAATATAAAGGAAGAGAGGGAAAACAATGGAAGAAAGACAAGAAAGAAGAGACGGAAAAATAATTGAAAAAGACATCGAAAAAGAGATGAGAGAAGCATATATTGACTATGCCATGAGTGTTATTGTTTCTCGTGCACTTCCAGATGTAAGAGATGGTTTAAAGCCAGTACATAGAAGAATTTTATATTCAATGCATGAAGATGGTATTACATCAGATAAACCATATAGGAAGTGTGCTAATACTGTAGGGTCTGTTTTAGGTAGATATCACCCACATGGAGATAGTTCTGTATATGATGCTATGGTTAGATTAGCACAAGATTTCTCAATGAGATATATGTTAATTGATGGACACGGTAACTTTGGTTCTGTAGATGGTGATGGAGCAGCAGCTATGAGGTACACAGAAGCAAGAATGTCTAAAATTGCAGAATACATGTTAACAGATATTGAGAAAAATACAGTTGATTTTATGCCAAACTATGATGATAGATTACAAGAACCAACTGTTTTACCAGCAAGGATACCAGCATTACTTGCAAATGGTTCTTCAGGTATTGCGGTAGGTATGGCAACGAATATACCACCACATAATTTAACAGAATTAATTGATGGAATTATTAAAATTATTGATGAAGATAATGTAACTGATGAAGAATTAATGAGTGTTATTAAAGGACCAGATTTCCCAACAGAGGGAATTATCTTAGGACTTGAAGGTATTAAACAAGCATATACAACTGGTAAAGGAAAAATAACATTAAGAGCAGAAACAGAAATTGAAGAAATGAGTGGAAATAGACAAAGAATTATTGTTTCTTCTTTACCATATCAAGTAAATAAAGCAAACTTAATCAAAACAATATCTGACTTATCAAAAGAAAGAAAAGTAGAAGGTATTTCAGAGTGTAGAGATGAATCTGATAGAAAAGATAGAGTAAGAGTAGTAATAGAATTAAAAAGGGATGCGAACCCACAAGTTGTATTAAACCAATTATTTAAACATACACAAATGCAAACTACATTTGGTATTATCATGCTTGCATTAGTAAATGGAGTTCCAAAAATATTAACACTAAGACAATGTCTAGATTGTTATATAGATCATAGAAAAGATGTTATTTTAAGAAGAACACAATTTGATTTAGATAAAGCACTAGCAAGAGCACATATCTTAGAAGGATTAAAAATTGCGTTAGATAATATTGATGAGGTTATTAATATTATTAGAAACTCTTATGATGATGCAAAAGAAAGATTAATGGAAAGATTTGGACTTACGGATATTCAAGCACAAGCAATTTTGGATATGAGATTGAGAACTTTATCAGGTTTGCAAAGAGAGAAAATAGAAGAAGAATATAAACAATTGATGGAATTAATTGCACATTTAAGAGATATTTTGAATAGTGAAAGATTAGTTTTTGATATTATCAAGGAAGAATTATTAGAAATTAAAGACAAATTTGGTGATGAAAGAAAAACGAAGATTGTGGCAGCAGAAGGTGAAATTGATGTGGAAGATTTAATTAAAGAAGAGCAAACTGTTGTAGCTCTAACACATTTTGGGTACATCAAAAGAATGCCAATTGATACATATAAGAGCCAAAGACGCGGAGGAAAAGGAATAACAGGAATTGCAACAAGGGAAGAAGATTTTGTAAAACAAATCTTTACTGCTTCAACACATGATACAATTTTATTCTTTACAAATAAAGGTAAGTTATATCATTTAAGAGGTTATGAAATTCCAGAAGCAGGAAGAACTGCAAAAGGTACGGCAATAGTAAATTTATTAAGTCTAGATGCAGGAGAAAAAGTTTCAGCAGTTATACCAATTCAAAACTTTGCTGAAGGAAAATATCTACTAATGGCAACAAAGAACGGATTAATTAAAAAAACAGCATTAAAAGAATATGATTCTACTAGAAAAACGGGCTTACAAGGAATTACATTAAAAGAAGATGATGAATTAATCGGTGTAAGATTAACAGATGGAGAAGATAATGTTGTTTTAGTGACAAGAAACGGTATGTGTATTACATTTGATGAAAAAGATGTAAGACCAATTGGTAGAGTTTCTCAAGGTGTCATTGGTATTAGACTTGATGAAGATGATGAAGTTATTGGAATGGAATCTGTTATTGCTGGAGGAAAGGCAACATTATTAGCAATTACAGAAAATGGATTTGGTAAGAGAACAGAATTAGATGAATATAGAGTGCAAAATAGAGGTGGAAAAGGTGTGATTACATATAAGATTACACCTAAGACAGGAAAACTAGTCGGAGTTAGAATTGCATCTGAAGAAGATGATGTCATGTTAATTACAGATACCGGAACAATTATTAGAATTAATGTAAAAGATATTAGTGTTTTAGGTAGATCAACACAAGGTGTTACATTAATGAGAACAAGTGATGGTGGAAAAGTTGTTAGCATGGAGATATTAGCACCAGAAATTAACGATGTAGAAAAATAAATTAAAGGAAAAAGCCATTAGGTGTGTACACCTGATGGCTATCTTTTTTTAAAACGAATATCATCTCCAAAAAAACAATAAATATCATAATACCCAGCAATTCTAGAACCAATTCTTTCTTCATATTTGCTGAAAATTTCATTAATGTTTAAATTTGTAGAAATAATTGTTTTTGTAACTTTATGATTTAAATTTAAAATTCTAGTATTGATAATTGTAAATAATTCACTTAATTTCATACTATTTAAACTTTCTGTTCCTAAATCATCAATAATTAATAAATCTGTTTCTAATACGGATTTATTAATATCTTCTAAATTAGCTTTTTGTTTATTTAATTTGTAATCGATAATATTTTCTAATAAAACAGGAGCTGTTTGATATAATACAGTTTTTCCTAGTTTTAATACTTCATTAGCAATACAATTAGAAAGAAAAGTTTTTCCAAGTCCAGTGTTTCCTGAAAATAATAAATTTTTATAATCAGGATTATCAAAATTTTGAACAAATTCTAAAGATTTTTCTTTAATTTTTATCATATTCTCTCTAGGAGAAATTGAAAATCTATATTTTTCAGGATTTGCTTTATCTGAAAAAAGTAGTTCATTAAAAGTAGAAAAGTTTTCTTTATCTAAATTAGACATATTAGATTTATTAAAAGAAATATCTAAAAGTCTTTGTTTTAAGCAAGAACACATTTCTGTCTGATAATTATCTTTTTGAATATATCCAGTATCTTTACAGATAACACATTCATAATGTGGTTTTAGATAATTCTCATCAATATGATTTTCTTTTAAAATGGTTTCTTTTTCTTTTTTTAAAGAATCAATTTTATTAGAAAGTGAAGATAATGTTGTATATTTTTTATTCAAAATATCTCTTGCGGTAGAAAGAGCACTATTGTTGATTTCATTTTCTAGCGTTTGTAATCTTGGGATTTTTTTATATAAAGCTTCTTTTCTTTCATCAGCTGCAATTTCTGCTCTTACTTTTTTTTGTTCATATTCTTTCAATAAAGCGTTTAAAATTTCATTAGCCAATTTTATCCTCCTTATTTGTTTGATTTGCATATAAAAAGTCTAGATTTTCATATTTTCTTTGTTCATAATTGATTTTTTCTACTTGATTTTTTAAATTTTTTGTATCTTTATTTAACTTTTTCCTTTGTTCAATAAATGCATTTACTTCAGAAGGTGTTTTTAAATTTCTGTCATGCCAATCTGTAATAATGGTATTAATATATTCAAATGTAGGGGATTGCTTTAAGGTTGTGCGTTTTAGAGCAATTTCGATAATATCCATATCATATCCAAAATTTAACACCCAATTTTCAATATAGGCTTCTTCATATTGCGTCAAATTTCCGTGTTTACCAAGTTTTTTAGAAATCGTTTTTTTCAAAGTATTTAATTTTTCTTGTTTTTCATAATAAATATCAAGGTCATTCCATGTCTTTATTTTATTTGAAGCCCAAGCTTCCGCAACAGTTTGTACATAATTTCTATGCATAGCACTTCTATTATAGCAATAATCAAAAAGAGCAATCATAACTTGTTCATCAAAATTATATTTTTTAAACCAAATATCAATATCATTGTACCATGAAGGACTCATGATTCCTTGGAAATACATATTATTAATATGTTCAATTGCTTTAGCTCTGGATTGATTTTTCGCGGTTTGCTCAACTTTTTCTTTTGAAACAGTTAAATTTGGTGTATATAATTCATGAAGTGTTGTTTCTTGTAAGTCTACAATGACATATCCAGTGGATTTTTTCGTAATTAATTTATTTTCTTCTAAAAATTTCAATCCTTCACTAATTGATTTTAAAGGTATATTTAATTTTTTAGATAAATCATTTAACTTAATATCTTTATTATATTTTGAAAGAAATAAAATATATAGATAAATTTTCAAATAATCTCCTGGTATTTGAGACAAATAATCTGAAAAGAATATGTCTGGTATGGTTGTTTCAGAAAATAAAAGTGTTTTATCATTTTGTTCTAATTTCATTTTAGTTATCAATCCTTTCTTGAGCATAAATGTATTATTTCGTAATTCAAATTATATCTTTTTTAGACAAAAAATTCAAGGTAAAATTTCTAAATTTTAAACCTAAAATCTGCAATTACCTATACTTGTCTGTTTTAGCATAAAAAAATAATTTTTGTCTGATTGAAAATTTAAATATATAGATAAATACATAAATCACATTTTCTCCATGGATTCCAGAAATACTAAGTAAAAAGACAGGAAAGCAAAAGAGAATAAAAATAATGACTTTTATACTAATATCTTGAATACATATATGTAGTAATCCACCTATTATGATAAACCAGATAATATTAATAATAACTACAGAATAATCAATAAATCCGAATAGTTTATTTTTAAAAGTATAATTTTGTGGAAAAATAAATTTCAAAAAATCGCCTCCATTTTATTATCACAAGGAAAAATTATTTAGATTTTAGCATATAAGATTTTGCCTTATAATCTATTTCAAATTTGTAAAACTTTTCACAGATTGTGTAATTGTTGTGGAAACTCCACCAATAAATTCGCGAACAAGAGAATTTGCTCTAATTAAACCATACATACCACCAACATAAATAAATTTACTAAATAAGTTTGTACTTGAAAAATCAACAGAGAACATTAAGAGTAAAATAATGGATACAATAATCTGAATAAATAGGAGAGAAAATAAATTTTTAAGCCAAGCTTTGAAAAACCAACTGGTATTTGAGAGAATTAGTGACAAAAAGGCAAACGGGGTTATCAAAACAAAAACTTTTATGAAAATATACCTTAAAGAATATGTAAAGACTAAATTTAATAGAGATATAGACAAAACACCTTTTATTAATCCATCAATTGAAAAAATATTTAAAGAAGATGTATCAACAGAGATGTTGGTATTAATATTTGTAATTAAAGATGAAAAACAAATACTTTCATGAAATACATCTTCACCAATACTACGAATAAATAAAGAAATATTAGAGATTAAATTTATAAATAATTCTATTATAAAAAAAGAAGAATTCATACAGATAGCATAAATAACCATTTTTATAAAAAAACTAGAAGGTTTATCAATTCGGTCATAAGTTAAATGAGATAATAAATATTTAATACTATAATATAAAATAAAGGCAAATAATAAAGTATTAGCAATTAATAAAATACCACTAGAACTTGATGTACCTAAAATATCTTGAAAGTATTTATCTGTCAAAATATCAGAATTAATAAAAGTAAGTTCATCTAATAAACTATATAAATTATTATCTATTGAACTAAAAAGATTTTCAAAAATGGTATTAATCGTATCAATAATAATTTGTGTAATATTTTGAGATGGTTCCATTTAACCTCCTATCCTACTAAAGATTGTATAGCAGATAAAACTAAATCAATTGCAAGTATAAAGGCATATGAAAACAAAGAACCTTTTATTAATTTTTTTCCTGTTCGTATTTTTTCTTCATCACCAAAACTAAATTTTTTCATAAACACACCGGTCCCCACAGCTACGGCTGCTGCAGGTGTAGCGATTTTTAAAATCCAACTTTCAATATCTTGGAAAGCAGAATTAATTGTACTAATTAATTTAGGATCACCAAGTGCAAAGGTTATGGAAGAAGAGAAAACTAGGAAAATAAAGAATAAAAGAAGAATATATAGTCCATAAAAATAAATGGGTTTTGTTTTTATATTATTTTTTAAATTTATTTTTTTTCTTTTCATAAAAAAACTCCTTTCGATTTTGAAAATAGGGAATCATTTGTAATTTGCAAGGGGGATATATTTTATTACCATCTGATAAAAAACATAAAGCATTAAAAGTTTCTAATTCTTGTGTAAAATAATTAGATTCATAAATATAATCATTTTGAATATAGGTACTAATAGATTCAGAAATATTAGAATTTTCAGAATTTAGTGTATTAGAAAGATAACTAAAATTGGTTTCTTTAGCATTTTCTGAAACACTTTTTGAAATTCTTGTTTTTTCTTCTTTTCCTAATTGTTTTTGTGCCTCCTCAATGGTAAAAATATCATCTGTGCGAAACCAAATTTTATTAATTAAATTTTGAACAATGACTTTTACAAAAGAATCGTCTTTTAAGGTATTTTTTAAAGAAGAGTAACTTTGTGTACTTACAATATTGATACATCTTGCTTCTCGACTTAGGGAAAAAAACTCTGCATCTGTTTTACTAGCATATTTATCATATTCATCACAAATAAAGGCAGTAGGATAAATATGATGATTAGACAAATTGGTTAAGACTTCTGTTTGAAAATCAAGTTTTAAGTAAGTTGCAATGATTTTAGAAAGATTTGCATATTCTGAAATATTCATATTTAAGACAACAATTTTTCCTTTTTTAATGACTTCATCAAAACCAGTAAAAGTGAGTTTTTCTTTAGGGGAGCAAAAACAAGACATCACATCATAATCTGATACAAAGGTATTTGTAATTCTTGTTATTTCTGAAATAAGAATTGCTTTTGTTCGTTGGTCTAAAGCTTCAAATTCTTCTTTAAAAAAGTCTAAACAAGCATTTAATTCATAAATTTCTTGTTTTTTCAATTTTCCATTAATAAAACGTTCTTTTAAAATAGGTATTTTTTCTTTATAATATGTTGGGATAGTTATTAATTTATGAAGTTCTAAAAAAGTGACATATCCCTGATTATAAAAACGACATAATTTAATACATTCTGTTAAAACTTGTTCTGCTTTATCTAACCAATAAGATTCTGAATTATTTTCTGAAAATAATAAAAGAATAGTTTTTAAACGATTTGCTAATACTTGAGGCTTTAAATGCGGTTTGTGTAATGGATTATAGTAAATGTGAGAATGTAATTCTATAACAATTAAGTCAGAAAGTAGATTATATGTTTTACAAAACTGTTTTACTTGTGAATAGTAATTTCCTTTTACATCTAATATAAGCATTGCTATTTTTTTGTTTAAATATCGACTATTAAATTTAAGGATTTGTTCTGTAAAAGGATACATGACAGAAGAAGTTTTACCAGAACCAATGGTACCAGTAATTAAGAAATTTTGATAAAGACCATTTTCGGGAATATAAATATTTGAATTTAAAGTTTTATCAAATCCAACTAGTAATTGTAGATTATTATAGGTGTTAGATATATTTTTTTGTCTAGTGGATAATATAGAATTTTTATTTAAGGTTTTGGACTTGTTTTTTTCTAATTTGAAAAATTTTTTGAATAATTTAGAAAATAGAAAATTTGTTATGATTATCATTGTAAAAGCAAAACTAACAATATGTATTATTTTTATATATTTCCACAAAATTGGATTTTTTGAACAAATATCAAAGGGTTTTAATCCATAAGGAATAATCAATTCTTCTGCAGTATAAATGGAATTAAAAAAGTGAAAGTGTAAAAAAGTAAAAAATGCAGTTAAAAATAAAATAAGAAATATCTTAAAAAAGCGTAAAAGTAAAAATCGATTAATAAACTATGAACCTCCTTTTTCTATAAATTTTTGTTTTAGTTTCAACTTTGAACCTTGTTGATTATGAAAAATTTTGATATCAAAAAATGTATAAATTGAATATAAAGTAATAAAAAGATGAATAATAAAAGAGATAAAAAATAAATCTAAAAGTGTAAAAATATAATCACCACCTTACAATTTTTTCCATAATACAATATTTTTTATCATTTGTCTATACTTTTTGTAAAATTTGTGATAAAATTTATATGTATAATTTTTTTAGTAATAAAAATTTAATTTAAATAGCATATAAAAAGGGAGGAGAAATAATGAAATTTAATAAAGATACAAGAATTGGAGAAATTTTAGAAATTGCTCCAGAAAAGGCAGAAATATTATTAAATGTTGGAATGCATTGTATAGGTTGTCCTGCTTCTCAAATGGAAACACTTGAAGAAGCTTGCGATGTTCATGGAATTGATGTAGAAGATGTACTAGAAAAATTAAATGCAGAACAATAAAAAGAGAGCATAGCAAATCAATTAATGCATATAAAATAGATTATTTGAATGAAAAATTTGTGAAAATTCTCTGAAAAATAAAGGAGTTTAACAAAAAAACAAAAAAAATTCACAAATTTTTCATAAATCTATTGACAACTATGAAAAAATATTGTAAACTATAAAAGCGTTCTAGATAATGCACATATGGGCTATTAGCTCAGGTGGTAGAGCACTTGACTTTTAATCAAGTTGTCCCGCGTTCGAGTCGCGGATAGCTCACCAAAGAAACTAAATAGTATGTTATTATTTAGTTTCTTATATAAGGCCCCGTGGTCAAGAGGTTAAGACATCGCCCTTTCACGGCGGAGACATGGGTTCGATTCCCGTCGGGGTCACCAATTTTGCCACTTTAGCTCAGCTGGCCAGAGCATCGCACTTGTAATGCGAGGGTCCCCAGTTCGAATCTGGGAAGTGGCTCCATTATAAAAGGTCATTCGTTTTGAGAGAAGCTCTTGATGATTGGCTTTTTTTTTATGTCTAAAATCAAAAAATAACAGTACCTTTAAATCCTGCTATTTTTTATTACTAATTATTCATCTTTTAAATATTTTTCCCAATCCATAAAAGCTTACTACTAATACTTTAGAATTTTCTTCATCTACAATATAAAATACTATATAATTTCTCACATTGATTTTTCTAATGTTTTTATGACCTGTTAACTTTTCATCTAAAATAGACATACTTCCTGCCACATTTTCTAAATCTTGTTCAGCAGTTTCTGAAATTTCCACTATATATTTTTTCATAACATTGCGCCAGTCTTTTCATATATTATCTATTTTAGAAAAAGCTTCTTCTAAAGAATATACTTTATTTGCTTTTATGTTATCTAATCCTTTCTGTAGCTTTTCTTTTAAAAATCTATGAATTTAAAAAATATTTTGTACTACAAAGTTGCAGTTAAGTTTTTTCTATTACTTACATCGTTAGAAAAAAATCAAATATAAGATTTTAGCTTGTGATATAGCCTGTCATATGGTATAATCTTTTCAATAAATAAAAGAGGCAGGGATGTGTATGAAAAAGAAAAAAATTATTATTATATCTATAATAGTAATTATCATATTAATAATAGTGTTATGGTATGCTGGAATTATTCCAAAACAAATAGCAAAAATTTATAGCATTGCATATATGAATTTTAATTTTCCTGAAATGAGATTAAAGTATGATAAGATAGAGTGGAGTCCATATCATGAAAGTTATATTATTAATTATAAAGATAAGGATGACCAAACTTATAGTTGTGTTATTGGACCAAAATATTTTCCTGTAAATTTAGGACAAGGACTATTTGCGATAGAAGAAACTTATAGAAATAATTATTAAAAAATATATAATGATTTTGAATATGAAAAAATTATATAGAAAATAAAATAAGAAAATTAAAAACATAAAATTCTGCAATTATTTTAGAATTTTATGTTTAATTTTATAATATCTTTAAAATCCATAAAAAGCAAATGTTTAACCAGGGAAAGGAACAAAGGAAGATGAAAGATAAACTAAAAAAATATAAATATATTTTAATTATTTTAGTAATATCCATTATTGCATCAATACCGCTCTTTAGAAAAGATTTAGATGTATATTATGATGATGGAATCCAACATATTGCCAGAGCATATGCAACTTATTTATCAATTATCAATGGTGAACATACAGAAGTTTTATCTAGTTTAACAAATGGATTTGGCTACAGTTGGGATCTCTTTTATGGAAATTTATCAACGATATTCATTTTAATAGGAAAATGTATAACGACCACTTTTATTGGAGGATATAAATTCACTTTATTTATAGGGCTTTTCCTTTCTCGGAATAACCATGTACTGTTTTGTAAATAAGCTAACCAAAAGTAAGCAAGTTGGAACTCTTGCAGCCATTTTATACATATTAATGCCATACCATTTAAATGATATGTATATTAGAAATGCTTTAGGAGAGTTTTTAAGTTATATATTTATTCCATTAGTATTTTTGGGGATGTATAAAATATTTCAAAAAGAAAAAGGAGTTAAAATATTATGTATAGGTGCTATTCGGATTAATCTTAACACATATTCTAATGACAGTTTTAACAGTGATGATGGCTGGAATTTATCTATGTATAAATATTGTAAAATTAAAAGATAAAGAAATCTTAAAACAACTAGGGATTTCTATATTATGCATTCTTGGAATGAGTGCTTTTTTCTGGATGCCTATGTTAGAAACTTACTTTTTTGCAGATTATGCGGTATATCAAGAAGATAGTATGGCAACAACAGAATCCTTTCATGAAAGCGGATTAGATATAAAAACATTATTATTTACAGATACAAATGGAGAGACAACACATATATTTGAAGTAGGAATACCAATTTTAATCATGCTTTGTTTATCCGTATTTGTAATTAAAAAAGGAATTGATAAGAATTACAAAAAAGAATATTTCTTATTTCTCATTTTAGGAATTGCATCTACAATTATCATTATAAAACAATTCCCATGGGGAATATTTGAAGATATTTTTCAAATCATACAATTTAAATGGAGAATGCTATTATTTTCAAATTTCTTCCTTGCTATTATTTGTGCGATTAATATAAATATGTTGATAAAGAATTTTAATGATAAAGACATTCTTGTGATTTCCACTATTTGCATTTTGTATGCAGCGTTATTGATGCCATTATTAAAAATAAATTCAGAAATTCAAGATATTAATCAATATACCATAGGAGATGTTACGCAAAATAAAAGAGAAACAATAGTGGGAATGGGCAAAGGAGAATATTTACCTGTAAAAAGTAATGATAATAGAGAGTATATAAAAACAAGAGAAGATACGGTTTATATACTAAATGGTATACGGAAGAGTTGAAGATATAAATAAAAATGGGCAAAGTTTAACTTGTGAAATAGAAGTTTTTGAAAATGAAACAATTCTAGAATTTCCATATATATATTATCCAGGATATATAGTAATGATAAATGATGAAGAAGTAGAAACATTTGAAAGTGAAAATGGATTTTTGGCGATTTCTTTATCAGAAATACCAAAATCAGAAGTGGATGTAAAATATGTAGGAACAATTTTAATGACAGTCTCAAAAATCATTTCTGGAATGACATTGATAAGTATTTTGGTATATGAAGGTTATAGGAGAAAGATAAAAAAGTAATTTGCTATTTGTAGTAGAAAATGGTAAAATAATAAAAAAGAAAGAGGTAAGAATATGGAAAAAGTAGCAATTGTAACAGGTGGTTCAAGAGGGATTGGAAAAGCTATTGTAGAATCTTTAGCAAGAAAGAATATAAAAGTAATTGCAAATTATAATCAATCTGAAGAAAAAGCAAAAAAAATAAAAGAAGAATTAGAAAAAGAAAATATTTTTATAGACATCTTTAAAGCAGATGTATCTAAAAGAGAAGAAGTAAAAAAGATGGTTGATGATACAATAAAAAAATATGGTAAAATTGATATACTGATTAATAATGCAGGAATCAACCAAGAAAAGATGTTTCAAGATATTACAGATGAAGATTGGAACAATGTTATGAAAGTAAATCTATATTCTGTTTTTTGTACTACGCAGGAAGTCCTAAAATATATGATCAGTCAAAAAAACGGTTGTATTATTAACATTTCTTCTATCTATGGTATTAATGGAGGTTCTTGTGCAGTAGCGTATTCTGCTACCAAAGCAGGAATAGATGGAATGACAAAAGCTTTAGCTAAAGAAGTAGGACCTTCCAATATAAGAGTAAATTCAATAGCACCAGGATGCATGAATACAGATATGAATGCATATTTGACCAAAGAGGAGTGGGAAGAAATAAAACAGGAAACACCACTTGAAAGAATAGGAGAAGGAATAGATATTGCTAAGTGTGTAGAATGGTTAGTTGAAGACAATTTTACTACTGGACAAGTTATTTCTATAAATGGAGGAATTGTTATTACATAAAGAACCATCGGGATTAAATCCCAATGGTTCCAAAACAAAAAAGAGGCTTTTGCATAAAAGCCTCTTAAGTTTTATTCTTCATTATTATTTGTATTTGTTGCTTTTTTCTTATAATTTCCAGAAATAATTTTTGGAAGATATGTAATAATTTTATATATAGCTAAACGAATTTTTTTGCTCCATAAATAAGCTTTTCTTAATTTTCTAGGAGAAGCTAATGAAGATGGTTCATCTTCTAAAACTAATAATTCAGTTGGAAGCTTTTCTAAATTAAATACATAATTTTGTCCGTCGTTATTATCCCAATTATCGTTTCCATCTTTAAAACAGAAATTAAAAGTATTTCCTTCACCTAATTCAATTTCAGCTTGGAACCCTAAATCTGTTTTTTCCATAACAACATCATTTACATTATCCCAATTATCACCAAAACCATAGTGAATAGTTACTTCTTCAGAAGCATCTTGAAATAATTGACCTGTATATGAGATTTTAACTTTTGTATTTTCAACTAATTTATCAGTATTAAAAAAAATATTTTTTGTTAATTCCATTTTTTTTCTCTCCTTGTTTATCTTTTGCTGATTACATTATAATATTAAATTTTACATTCTTCAAGTGTTTTTTCTAAAAATAAACAAAATATTGAAAATGTAATCAATTTGTAATTATTTTGTAACAAATGTATGAATTAGGAAAAGCTAATCTGAATAAGATAAATAAGCGAAGAAAAACCATTTTAAATCAAGTAAATATATTGTCAAAAAAATAAGAATATGATAATATTTATTAAGAATGAAAAAGGGGAAGATATTATGAAAGAAGATTTAATGGAGGAGAGGAAATTGAATCCAAAAGAAGAAAATGTAGAAGAAAACTTACAGGAAGAAAGAAATCAAGAGATAGAAAATAAAAAAGAAAAACAAGATGAGGAATTAACAAATAAGGAAGAAATAAAACAAGAAGAAAAGGAAAAAAATGAAATAATAAAAGAGGAAGAGCAAGGAAAAGAAGAAAAGAAAAATGAAATAGATAGTATACAAGAAAAAAAGAAAGATAATAAAGAGAAGAAAAACAAGAAAAATCCAAAGAAAAAAGTAAAAAAAATTATTATTTCTATCATAATTGTTGCTATTATCATGTTGTTATTTTCTACAGTATTTGCATTAACAAATATAAATAATGAGAAAATTATTAGTGGTATCACAATTGAAGGCGTAGAAGTTTCAGGTTTAACAAAAGAAGAAGCAATTTCAAAATTAGAAACCCTATATTCTGAAAAAATAGGAAAAAATATTATGCTTCAATATCAAGATTTCAATTCAGAATTAAATCCAACACTTATGGAAGTAAATTATGATATAGAAAAAGCAGTTAATGAAGCATATTCTTTAGGAAGAAATAGAAATATATTTATTAATAATTATAATATCATAGGAACACTAATTGCTAAAAAAGACTTTAATGTAGATATGACTATGAATGAGGAAACAACGAAACAAACAATTAATGATATCGGAGCAAATTTACCAGGAATTTTAATAGAATCTAGTTATAGTGTAGAAGAAGATGAGTTAATTATTACAAGAGGAAAAGAAGGCGTTGTTATTAGTACAGAAACACTTTTGTCAAAAGTGAAAGATATGTTAAATGATATTCATGAAACAGAAAATGTTATAGAAATTCCAGTGGAAACAAAAACACCACAAGAAATAGATGTTGATAAAATACATAGTGAAATTTATCAAGAACCAAAGGATGCTTATTATACAAAAGAACCTTTTACTGTTTATCCAGAAGTAGAAGGAATCGACTTTGATGTAGAAAAGGCAAAAGAGATTATTGCTGCTGAAGTCAAAGATGAATATGTTATTGATTTAATTATAACAAAACCAAAAGTAACATTAGAAGATATTGGAACAGAAGCATTTCCAGATAGATTATCAACGTTTTCTACAAGATATAATGCAGCTGATAAAGACAGAACTACAAATTTAGTATTAGCATGTAAAAAATTAAATGGAAAAGTGATTATGCCAGGAGAAACATTATCATACAATGAAACATTAGGGCCAAGAACATATGCAGCAGGTTATCGAAATGGAAAAATTTATGAAAATGGTCAAGTGGTAGATGGTTTAGGGGGAGGAATTTGTCAAATTTCTTCAACATTATATAATGCAGCATTAATGTCAGATATGGAAATTGTAGAAAGAAGAAATCATCAATTTGTTACATCTTATGTAGATGAAGGAAGAGATGCAACGGTTGTTTATGGATTAACAGATTTTAAATTTAAAAATACAAGAAAATACCCTATTAGAATTGTAGCATCTGCAAGTGGTGGAGTAGCAACAATTTCTATATTTGGAATTAAAGAAGCTGACAGAGAATATACATATTCATTTAGAACAGAAACAATATCTACCATTCCATATACGACTAAGTATGTTGAAGATTCAAGCTTAACAGCTGGTCGAGAGGTAGTAACGCAAAATGGTACAAATGGATTGGTTTGCAAAACATATATGACAAAGATGTTAAATGGAAAAGTTGTTTCAACCAAATTACTTTCTACAGATACTTATAGTGCAATGCAAAGAATTGTTAAGAGAGGAACATCAAAAACAACATCTAGTCCAAGTTCATCTACTAATAAAACTACAACCAATAAAGAAAACAATAATGAGACGAATAAAGAAACAAATAAAAAACCAGTAGAGCAAACTCCAGAGGAAACAACTCCAACACAAAAGCCGGAAAAAGATCAACAAACAGAACAAAAAACAGAGCAAGAAACAGAAACTACGGAATAGATGATTGTAAAGAGATTATATAGAAATCGAAACGACGTTTTTTACAAAAAACGTCGTTTTTCATTGACAAAAAGAGAAAATGTAGTATAATAGTATATGTCTAAATGAAAATGCGCCATTAGCTCAGTTGGTAGAGCAGCAGACTCTTAATCTGATGGTCGGAGGTTCGATTCCTCTATGGCGCACCACTACAATATAAAGAAGTAAATCTAAATATATTAAAAAACATTAGATTTATTTTTTTGTTTTTAAATACAAATTATGTAAATTTTAAAAAGGGGTGAGAGATTTGCTAAAAATTTATAGTACAGATATGGAGACAAACAAATTAGAAGAAATTAAAGAATTTAGAAAAGGAAGCTGGATTAATTTAGTAAATCCCTCCGAAAATGAAATCAAAAGAGTATGTGAGAGTATTAACATTCAAGAAGACTTTATAAGAGATGCATTAGACTATGAAGAAAAAGCCAGAATTGATGAAGAAGAGGATGACAACACGATTCTTTTTGTGATAGATGTACCCGTAATAGAAAAAAATGAGGACAATGACATTTATTCTACAATGCCATTAGGAATGATTGTAGTAAGAGATGATTTTTTTATAACAGTTTCACTAAGAAAAAACAAAGTTATAGAAGATTTTGAAAAAAGGAAAATAAAAAATTTTCAAACATACAAAAAAACAAGATTTATTTTTCAAATTTTCTATTTAAATTCGTCATATTTCTTAAATTACTTAAAACAAATTAATAAAGAAACAGAAATTGCAGAATATATTTTAAAAAATTCAATGAAAAATAAAGAGTTGTTAAAATTATTAAGCTTGGAAAAAGGTTTGGTATATTTTGCAACATCATTAAAATCAAATGAAATTGTCATGGAGAAAACCATGAGAGGAAAAATTATAAAATTATATGATGATGATGAAGATATATTAGAAGATGCTATTATTGAGAATAGACAGGCTATAGAAATGGCTCAGATTTATACAAATATTTTAAATGGAACCATGGATGCATATGCTTCTATTATTTCCAATAATCTAAATGGGGTAATGAAGTTTTTAACATCTATTACCATAGTACTTGCTATTCCTACAATGATATCAAGTTTCTGGGGAATGAATGTAAAATTACCATTTGAAAATAGTCCAATAGGATTTATTATAATGGTACTAATTGCAGTGATACTAACATTAGTAGTAACATGGTGGTTAAAAAGAAAAGATATGTTAAATTAATATTTTAGAAACACAAAAAAGAGCTTAAATTGTTAAATTGAAGTGAACCTGAATTATTAGACAAAAAATAGTTTAATAAAGAGGGTTCTTTTTATATGCAAAAAATAGTTTTTAAATAAATATTATCATAAATTAAAACATGTTATTAATTGATATTTTTATAAAATGCACAATTAAATTGTATAAATGCATGAAAAAAAGGTTACAATATATAAAAATACAGAAAAAGGAGGAAAGAAATGAAAATAATAGATAAAATTGCATTAGTTCTAATTATTATAGGTGCAATCAATTGGGGATTAATTGCATTGTTTGAACTAGATTTAGTAGCTTTAATATTTGGAGAAATGACAATTTGGTCAAGAATAGTCTATGGTCTAGTTGGATTATCTGGTTTATGGGGAATAAAACTATTATTTGATGATTAACCATAGGTTAATATTATGTTAAATTTGTGGTCTAATAGAATAGAAACAATCATATATAGACAGAGAGAAAAAGGGGGATATTTATTTAGTTGAATCTCCAAATCTGAAAATTATTGACGAGTGACAGCAATTTTTCTCAAGGAAGGGGGAGTTCATTTTGAACTCCTTTTTTCCGTATGTAAAATCCTTGAAAAATATGTAAAAATAGTATATAATACCAACGGTAAAATATAAAAGGCTATAAAAAAGATAAAGCCTAAAAGAAAGGAATGAAATACATGCTAAGTGCAAATGGAGTAACTGTTAGATTTGGAAAAAGAGTCCTTTTTGAGGATGTGAATATAAAGTTTGGAAAAGGAAACTGCTATGGAATTATAGGAGCAAATGGTGCAGGAAAATCTACCTTTTTAAAAGTATTATCGGGAGAAATAGAACCAAGTAAAGGTGATGTGAGTTTAGATAAAGGAGAAAGATTATCTGTATTAAAACAAGACCACTTTGCCTTTGAAGAATATACCGTTATGGATACAGTCATTATGGGGAATAAAGAACTATATGACATTATGAAAGAAAAAGAAGCTATCTATGCAAAGCCAGACTTTTCAGAAGAAGATGGTATGAAAGCTGCAAAATTAGAAGAAAGATTTGCAGAACTAGATGGATGGAATGCAGAATCAGATGCAGCGATTTTATTAAACGATTTAGGAATTATACCAGATAATCACTATAAATATATGAAAGAAATTGAAGCGAAAGAAAAGGTAAAAGTTTTGTTAGCACAAAGCTTATTTGGGAATCCAGATGTTTTACTATTGGACGAGCCAACCAATGACTTAGACATGAAAAGTATTAATTGGTTACAAGATTTCTTAATGGATTTTGAAAATACAGTGATTGTTGTATCTCATGACAGATATTTCTTAAATAAAGTGTGTACACATATTGCAGATGTTGATTTCGGAAAGATAAAAGTATATCCAGGAAACTATGATTTCTGGTATGAATCAAGTCAATTAGCATTAAAGCAAGCAAGAGAACAAAACAAGAAAAAAGAAGAAAAAATAAAAGAATTACAAGAATTTATTGCTAGATTTAGTGCTAATGCTTCAAAATCAAAACAAGCAACTTCAAGAAAGAAAACTTTAGAGAAAATTGAATTAGAAGAGATTAAACCATCTAATAGAAAATATCCATATATTGATTTTAAACCAGATAGAGAACCAGGAAGAGAGATATTACAAGTAAAAAATATATCTAAAACAATTGATGGTGTAAAATTATTAGATAATATATCATTTGATGTAAAGCAAGATAACAAAATTGCCTTTTTAGCAGATAATGAACTAGCAAAAACAGTGTTATTCCAAATTATAGAAGGAGAAATAGAACCAGATGAAGGGGAATTAGTATGGGGAACAACTATTACAAAATCATATTTCCCTAAAGATAATAACTATTTATTTGAAACAGATGAAAATATAACAGATTGGCTTAGAAAATATTCTAAAGATCCAGATGAAACATATGTTAGAAGTTTCTTAGGAAGAATGCTATTTTCAGGAGATGAAGCATTAAAGCAAGTAAAAGTATTATCTGGTGGAGAAAAAGTAAGATGTGTTTTATCAAAAATGATGTTGTCAGGAGCAAATTTTCTAATATTTGATGAGCCAACAAACCATTTAGATATGGAAAGCATTACATCACTAAACGAAGGAATGAAACGATTTGCAGGAAATATTTTATTTACATCACATGACCATGAATTAACACAAACAGTTGCCAATAGAATTATCGATATAAAGGAAAATGGAAAAATTGTTGACAGAGAAATTACTTATAATGAATATTTAGGAGTTGAATGATGATTTTGGGGACGGAGAAAAAAATCATCATTTTCTCCATTCATTGAAAAGTATTAAAAAGGAGCTGAGTTTTATGACCAGAGTTGATAAAATAAATTATTATCTAGATATTGCAGAAAGTGTAGCAGAGAGAGGAACTTGTCTTAGAAATAATTATGGAAGTATTATTGTAAAAAATGATGAAATTATTTCAACAGGATATACGGGAGCGCCAAGAGGAAGAGAAAATTGCATCGATTTAGGATATTGTACAAGACAAAAATGTGAAATGCCAAGTGGAAAAGGGTATGAAAGGTGCAGATCTGTGCATAGTGAGCAAAATGCGATTATCAGTGCTGCGAGAAAAGATATGATAGGTGCTACATTATATTTAGTAGGAATTAATCAAAGAAATGGAGAATATGTAAAAGATAATGAACCATGTTCTTTTTGCAAAAGAATGTTAATTAATTCAGGTATAAAAGATGTTGTTATGAGGGATGACAAATCAACATATCGAATTGAACAGGTACAAGACTGGATTGTACAAGATGACTCTTTAAAATATTAGTATTCTGATTTTAAAGTGAATATGTCAAGTCTTACATTTTAATTCAAAATTGAATATTAAGTGATGATTTTTGTGAAAAAGTCATCATAAGCACATAGGAAAAACACAAAAATGCATTATTTTAAAAATAGGGGTAAAAAACAAAGAAAGTGAGTGATTAAGATTCCAAGAATAGCACGTAATTGTTTGGATACCTCTTTTTTTCACGTCATGGTACAAGGTATCAATAAAGAATATATATTCAAAAATAATAGATATATGAAGAGATATTTACAATTAATGAAAGAAAAATTAAATAGAGAAGAATTAGAGATAATAGCATATTGTATAATGAATAATCATGCACATATATTAGTAAAAGTAGAAGATATAAAAGAATTATCAAAATACATGCAAAAAATTAATACCATCTATGCTCAATATTATAATTATATGGAAGGTAATCGAGTAGGATATGTATTTCGTGATAGATATAAAAGCGAACCAATATTAGATAGAAGGCAATTAATACAATGTGTAAAATACATTCACAGAAATCCAGTAAAAGCAAATATGGTAAAAAATGAAAAAGAATATCCATATTCTTCATATCACTATTATTTAACAGGAGAGATTGAAAAAACAAATATATTTGAACATGAAGAGATTGAATATATTTGCAATATGGATTTTATTGATGAAGAAACATTTTTAGATATAGACACAAATATTGAGATGAAAATTGATAATTCCATTTCAGAATTTATTAAAAAAGAGCAAATAAAAGTATTTGAAATATTTGAAAAACGTGATATACTAAAGAAGTTGATAAGATATCTAAAAGAAGTAAAAAAGATAAAATATACAAATATTATGAAAAAATTAGATATTACAAAAGGGACAATGGAAAGATTAAAAAACAGAGTTGAGTAAGAAAATGACATTGAAACAAGATGATTTCTGATTCGTTTTAAAATTATCTTGTTAGCAATGATGATTTTTTGCTCCGTCCCTAAAATCACAATTTTTAAAGAAAAAGAATAGGAAGGAAACAAAGAATGGATAAAATTATTAATACAATTGCAGAAGAATTAATTATTAAACCAAAACAAGTAGAGGCTACAATTAAATTAATTGATGAAGGGAATACGATTCCCTTTATTGCACGTTATAGAAAAGAAGTAACAGGAGGATTAAGTGACGAAATCCTTAGGGATTTGGGAGAAAGACTAAATTATTTAAGAAATTTAGAGCAAAGAAAAGAAGAAGTAGTAAAATCAATTGATGAACAAGGAAAATTAACAGATGAAATCTTACAAGCAATTGCAGTTTGTAAAACATTAGCAGAAGTAGAAGATATTTATAGACCATATAAACAAAAGAAAAAAACAAGAGCTACTGTTGCAAAAGCAAAAGGATTAGAGCCATTGGCAAGTATTATTATCGAACAAAAAGAAACAACACCAATTTTAGAAATTGCAAAAGAATATGTTAATATTGATACTTTGTCAGAAGAGGATAAAAAGAATAAAGATAAAGTAGTTCTAACTCCAGAAGATGCTGTACAAGGAGCTTTAGATATTATCGCAGAAGATATTTCAGATAATAGTAAATATAGAAAACAAATCAAAAGAATTTGCTATAGAGAAGCGACGATTCAAACAAAAGCAGCAAAACCAGAAGAAAAATCAAATTATGAAATGTATTACGAATATCAAGAAGCCATAAAATACATACCAAGCCATAGAATTTTAGCAATTAATCGTGGAGAAAAAGAGGATTTTCTAAAAGTAAAAATTGAAAAACCAGAAGATAAAATATTAACATATATAGAAAAAGACATTATAAAAGGTGAAACACAATTTACACAAATGCTAAAGGATACAGTTGCAGACAGCTTTAAAAGATTAATTGAGCCATCAATTGATAGAGAAATCCGTTCAGATTTAACGGAAAAAGCAGAAGATAAAGCGATTAAAGTATTTGGTAAAAATTCAAAACAATTATTATTAGGAGCACCAATCAAAGGAAAAACAGTTATGGGATTTGATCCAGCATATAGAACAGGATGTAAAATTGCTGTTATTGATGAGACAGGAAAATTATTAGATTACACAACGGTATATCCAACAGAACCTCAAAATGACGTAGAAGGTGCTAAAAAAGAATTATTAAAATTAATTGAAAAAGATAAAGTAGATATGATTGCTATTGGAAATGGAACTGCATCAAGAGAGTCAGAAATGTTTGTAGCAGATATGATAAAAGAAGCTTCAAGAGATGTGCATTATGTGATTGTTAGTGAAGCAGGGGCATCTGTATATTCTGCATCAAAACTAGCAACAGAAGAATATCCAGATATTAATGTATCTATCAGAGGAGCAATTTCCATTGCCAGACGTTTGCAAGACCCATTAGCAGAATTGGTTAAAATAGATCCAAAAGCAATTGGTGTTGGACAATACCAACATGATGTTAATCAAAAGAAATTACAAGAAAGTCTAACAGGAGTGGTAGAAGATAGTGTTAACAAAGTTGGAGTTGATGTAAACACAGCGACACCATCATTACTTTCATATGTTTCAGGAATTAATAATGCAATTGCTAAAAACATTGTAAAATATAGAGATGAAAATGGAAAATTAAAAAATAGGAAAGAATTATTAAAAGTTCCAAAACTTGGAAAAGTAGCATTTGAACAATGTGCAGGATTTTTAAGAATATTTGATGGTGATAATCCATTAGAAGTGACAGCTGTTCATCCAGAAAGTTATGAACCAACAGAAAAATTATTAAATCAATTAGGTTTTGATAAAAATGATTTAAAAGATAAAGACAAATTAGAAGAATTAAGAACAAAATTAAAAGGTGTTAATGTTCAGGAGATGGCAAAAGAATTAAATATAGGAGAAATGACATTAACAGATATTATTGAAGAATTATCAAAACCAGGAAGAGATCCACGTGAAGATATGCCAAAACCAATTTTAAGAAATGATGTATTAAAACTAGAAGACTTAAAAGAAGGAATGGTTTTAACAGGAACTGTTAGAAATGTCATAGATTTTGGTGCATTTGTAGATATTGGTGTAAAACATGATGGGCTTGTTCATATCTCAGAAATGAGTGATAAATTTATAAAAAATCCATCAGATGTAATATCTGTAGGGGATATTGTAAAAGTAAAAGTTATCAAGATAGATAAAGAAAGACAAAAAGTAGGGCTTTCTATGAAAGTTTAGGGACGTGTCAAAATGGACAAAAAGTAGACAAAAGGGACAGTACTATTTTAAAGTACTATCCCTTTTGTCCACTTTTTGTCCATTTTGACACGTCCCTATTGTTCAGGTTTATATTTTTCTTGTATTTTTTGTATTTCATCATAATGATTTCTCAAGATGTCTAAAAATAAATCATCTAATTCTGGGTCAAATTGTGTTCCTCTACATCTTTCAAATTCAGAAATGATTGTATTTAAATCTAAAGATTCACGATAAGCTCTTCTAGAGGCCATAGCATCAAAGCTATCTGCAATGGTTGTGATTCTTGCTAAATATGGAATGTCATTTCCAGCAAGTTTTCCTGGATATCCTGTTCCGTCATATTTTTCGTGGTGGTGTTCTACGATTGGTAATATATCATCAAATATAGAAGCATTTGATAATATATGTACACCAATATTTGGATGTTGTTTAATTTGAGAATATTCCTCATTTGTTAATTTTGCTTCTTTTAATAATATACTATCAGGAACACCAATTTTTCCAATGTCATGGAATAAACCACCAATTTCTAAAGTATGTAAATCTTCATCTGATAAGCCCAGTTTTTTACCGATTAGTACAGAAATAGCAGCAACTCTATCAGAATGTCCTCTTGTATAAACATCTTTGGCTTCAATGGTATAACGTAATGTTTTGATAGAATCTAAATATGCTTGTTCTAATTTTTCGTAGGTATCAGATAATTTTGTATTGATTTGTTTTATTTCATTCATTTGTTTAATAGACTTAATGCCAGATTCTATTAATAAAAGTAATTGATCAAATTTGTCACTTTTTTCGCAATATCCTTGAATATCTAATCTTCTAATAGTTTCTAGAGGAGGCGCTAAATCTTTATGTCCTGTTAATAATAAAATATATAAATCTTTATTGAATTTTCTGATTTCTTCAACTACTTGATCTCCATGAAAAGGTGTCATGATAAAATCTAAAACCATTAAATCAAAATGTTCTTCTTTTACAAGTTGAATAGCTTGTCGTGGATCTGTAACACCAGTAAAATCATATCCAGAACGTTTTAAAAATATCGATAAAGAATCTACAATACCTTCTTCATCATCTACAGCAATAATTCGATATGTATTATTTTCTACATTTTCCGTATTTTCTATGCCATGTAAATGTGTTCTCATAATATCCTCCTTTAAAATTAAGCTTTGAATTATTATATTCATAAAAAAAATAAAAATCAAGCATTTTACATGATTTTATGTGTAAAAAAACTTGATTTTTGTCGTTATTTATCCCATGTGATTTCTTGTAAAATTTTAAAAATCTAATTAAAAATATAACTATACAAATTATCTATCCAAATTAAAACAAGATATTTTATCAAAATATCTTGTTTTAATAAATAGAATGTTATAGTGGCAATATAATTGTAAAAGTAGTTCCTTTTCCCTCTTCAGATGTAAAAGTAATATCTCCATTGAAGTGAGCTTTAATGGTAGAATAAGACATATATAATCCTAAACCAGTACCATTTTTTCCTTTTGTCGTAATCATCTCTTTAAACAATTTATCTTGTACTTTTTTAGGTATTCCATTAGCATAATCTTTTACATGAATTAGAACATAATTTTCTTTCATTTCTAATATTAATTCAATATTTTTATTTTTTTGACCATTATATGCTTGAATAGCATTTGAAATCATATTATTGATAACCTGAACTAGACTATTAATATCTCCATTGATAACAGTATTTTCATCTGTTTTCATAGAAATATTTAAATAAATAATCGCATTTTTTAATTCATGTTTCATTAAAATATCGACACGTTTTACCAATTCATCAAGTGTAAAATGTACAGAATCTGTTTCAGACAAAGTGACAGCTTGTCCTTTAACAGCAGTAATAATATCTGACATATATTCTGTATGTGTTTTGATTTTATCTATCCAAGAAAACATATCTTTTGCAATATCATGATGATCTTGATGTGTTACTCTTGGATCTTCAATAGAAGCATCATATTCTGTTACTAAATCATGTAGTCCTTCTGCTGCACCAGAAATAGACATGATAGGTGTTTTTAGGTTGTGAGCAATTCCACCAATTAATTGCCCAAGTGAAGCTAGACGTTCTCTCTCCATTAAAGTTTCTTGGTTATCATTAATAATTTTTAAATCGTGAATATGTTGAGAAATATCTTTAAACAGAATGAGTGCACCAAGAATAGAACCATGAGATTCAATCCCAGATATTTCTATATTAAAATATTTATCTATATCTGGTATTTCTAATTGTATGGAAAATGTTTTACTAGTTGTTTGAGATTTTTTAAGGTATTCTTTAAAAAGATCATTATCTATTTTAAAATTAGTGTTATTTCCAAACAAAGAGAAAAATTCTTTACCTCTTAATTTGCTATCAGATAATTTAACCATATTTAGAAAAGTTTTATTAAAATCGATGATGGTATTATTTTCATCTAATACAATATATCCATCAGACATTCTATCGACAACGGTTTGTAAAGCAATTGGTGTTACATTTAAAAAGTTAAATTTCAAAATAGCAATTGAAAAGAATACAACTGTTGTTGTAAAAGATATTGGTGTTATATAAATACTCATTTCTACACCGAACAATCCAATAATATTGATAACTAAAGGAAAAATAACTCCTAAAATTAATAGTACAGATTGTTTTGAAAAGAATCCAGTATTTTTAATAGAATATCTAATTAAATAAAATACGCCAACAAAGATTAAAGCATAAGTGTATATAGAATGTATAGGAAAATATGGTCCAAAAACTGTTTCTGAGTTTAGAACAGCATATTTTATGTAGAACAAATGATGAAAATCATTTGTCCACAAAATGAATAATGTTAAAATGGGTATAATAAATAATAGTAAGTATTTCTTCTTATAATGGATTTTTGTTTTTGCAAATGTTAAACCAAAGAATAGGAAAGCAATTGGCAAAAAACAAGTTCCTACATATACAATATAATCAAAGTAAATTGGCTCAATGTCATAAAATCTAGGAATGATGATTGATAACATTTGTCCAATACAACAAATTAAAAGACAAATAATAATTGAAATGAAGCACCAATTAATTTGTTTTTTCTTTTTTACTTTTACATTGATAAATAACAATGTAAATAACAATAAAGTAGATATTAATAAAGCAACTAAAGCGGCATTACCAACTAATACCATAATATTAACCTCCTATAAGCCCAAGTGTTTTTAAATAATCTAAATATTTAAACAAATATGTTTTATCGATTGAACACCATTTAAAAGACAACTTGGTCAAAAATTCATTTGTAAAATCATTATTTAATATGACATTTGAATCATATATTAATTTTTTATTTGTGTCAAAATCATTAATAATTCCAGATAAATCATTTTCATTATTGGCTAATGTTTGATTTACCTTTTCGATAAATTGATTTTCAGGTAAAACATCAATATCAATTCCATATTGCTTGAAAATAGAAATCATTTTTTCCATAGGAATGTGATTACTATTATATACATGTAATACTGTATATGGATGCTTATATTTTACAATTCTAACAATAGCATCTGCTACATAATCGACAGGTGTAAATTCACAATAACCATCTAATAGATAATCTGGTATAGCACCTAGTTTAATAAATGTGATAATCCTATTCAAAAAGGCATTTTCTGAAATATTAATTTGGAATTTACCATCAGAATATCGATTGGTGATATTGCCTAATCGAATAATGGTGCCTTGCAGTTTTTTCTTTTGAATCGCTTCCAAAATACATTTTTCAGCCATAAATTTTGTATATACATATATATTTGAAATATCTTGTTTAATATATAGATTAGATTCTCTAAATGTCGTTTTTTCTTCCACAGAAGAACCAGAAAAACTACCTTCTGAAAAGACATTACCAGAAACACTTAATGTTGATAAGTGATATAGAGGAATCTGTAAATTACTACAAAAATCAATAATATTATTAACACCATTGATATTAATTTTATCAAATTCAGTTGATTTTCCATAATGTTTGACAATAGCTGCACTATTAATGACACAATAAAGATTTTTAGTTAATTTTTGAAAATCCTCATCAGCAATTCCTAAATTTTTAAGAGTAATATCTCCACGTACCATTTTAATACGAGAGCCAATCAAATTATTATATTTGTTTCCAAAATAGAATTGCATAATTTTATATAATCTATCTATATAAGAAACATTATTTTTATTACGGACTAAACAATAAATGGTTGCATCTGTCATATTTAATAGTTTTTCTAAAATGTGAATACCAACAAAACCTGTCACACCAGTTAAAAGTACATTTTTAATAGTGGTTTCTTTAAATGTCTTTAAAATTGGTAGTGTATTTATTTTTAGAACTTCATCTATTTTAGAATAATCATATGATTTGATAGCTAATTTTGTTTTATCATCATCATGAATACCAATCTTTTCTGATAATTTCTTTATTGTAGAATGTGAGAATATGTCAGAATAAGAGATATCTAGTCCTTGTTTAAAAGCTTGAATTTGTAATTTAATTGCAATTAATGAATCTCCACCTAATTCAAAGAAATCATCATTAATTCCTATTTTATCAATATTTAATAAATCTTTCCATAAGTCAACTAGTTTTTTCTCAAAATCATTTCTAGGTGCTTCATAATTTGTATTTTCTTTCACTTTTATAGATGCCAAATATTTTTTATCAATTTTTCCATTGGCTGTTAAAACAAATTTTTCTAATTGTACAAAATGATTTGGAATACTATATAAAGGTAATTTCATAGATAAGAAATTACGTAAATCATTTATAATAATCTTATTTTCAGCTGTAAAATAAGCAACTAAAGATTTTGTATTTTTGTTTTCCTTTACTAAAACAATACATTTTGTAATAGATGGATAGTTTAAAATACAATTTGATATTTCACTTAATTCGATTCTGTGTCCATTTATTTTAATTTGATTATCATCTCTTCCGATAAAAGAAATATTGCCATCAGGTAATCGTTTTACAACATCACCAGTTGTATACATAATTTCATCTTCATGGAAAGGAGATGGTATATATTTTTCTTTCGTTAATGTTTTTTTATTTAAGTATCCTTTTGAAACATTGTCACCAGCAATGTATAAAGTTCCGGGAATACCATTTGGTACTAAATTTAAGTCCTTATCTAATATATAGCCATATAAATTATATAAAGGTTTTCCAATAGGAATAATATTATATTTTTTACAATTTGAAGGTGTCACTTGGAAAGCAGTTGAACAGATGGTGGTTTCTGTTGGACCATATCCATTAACAATTTTCATAGAAGGATTTAACTCAAAATATTTTTGTATGATAGATGTCTTAATTGGTTCAACACCAATTAATATTTTTTCTAAATGTGCTTTTTTAGTACTTTGAGATAAGATAACATATACTTCATTTAAAATATTTGGAGGAAGATATGCCATCGTAATTTTTTCTTCTATTAATGTGCTACAAAAATCAAATATATCTTCAATGGTTTCATATTTATATAAATAAAGAGTAGCACCATTTAATAATGTAAAGAAGAATTCCCATATACTTACATCAAAAGCAATGCTTGTACTTGCTAAACAAATATCACTTGTACTAACAGAATCACCATACAACTTGTTAAAGCAGTGAATAAAATTATTTAAGTTTTTGTTCATCACAATAACACCTTTAGGATTTCCCGTAGTTCCAGAGGTGTAAATACTATAGATAGGATCTTCAGGTAATGTATAAATAGAAATATCAGTATTTGGATATGTATTTAAGTCAATATGATTCATATGTACAGTTTGTACTGGTAAATCTAAAGTATAGGCATCTGTGATTAATAATGCTGCCTTAGAATCTTCTAAAATATAGCGGATTCTATCTTCTGGAAAACTTTTGGAAATTGGCAAGTAAACAGCACCACATTTCATGATAGATAACATGGCAATAATTAAGTTTGCAGAACGATTCAATAAAGTTGCAACATAATCACCTTTTTGAATACCTTTTTTTACTAAAAAGTTACTAAATTGATATACTTTATCTTTTAGTTGTTTATAAGTCAAGGTGTTTCCGTTATCATTAAGAGCAATCGCATTTGGGTGTTTTCTTTCTTGTTCTTCAAATAATTCTATTATACTTGTATTTTTAGAATATTCCAATGATTGATTGTAGCAAGTTTTTAATAAGGCATCCTTTTCTTCATCAGATAACATAGATATATCAGAGATTTTTATATCAATATTATCAGTAACATTATACAATATTTGGATATAATATTTTAATAAATCTTGCATGAATGTTTCATTAAATAATTTAGTTGAATATTCTAAATTCAATCTATAAAAGTTTTTTTCAGGTGTAATCTCTAACATAAAGTCAAATTTTGATGTTTTGGTATTTGGTGTATAAATATCTGTTTCTAAATTTTCAAAATTAAGTTCTATTTTCTCCTCATTTTGGAAAACAAACATGGTATCAAATAATAGATTTCTTGACAAATCTCTAGGAATGTCTAAATCCTCAACCAATTTATCAAAAGGATATGCTTGATGTTCTAAATCTTCTAAACAATGTTTGGTTATCTCATGGACAAATTCTTTAAAAGATTTTGTTGCATCAATCGTATTTTTTAAGGCCAAAGTATTCACAAACATACCTAGTGTACGACTAAATTCCTTGACAGTCCTATTGGCTACAGGTGTTCCTACAATGATTTCATTTTGATTTGTATATTTATATAAAAGAATATAATATATACATAGCATAAATATATAAGGTGTTGTGTTTAGTTCACTGCATAAGTTTGATATTTTATTAATATCTGAAATATAACTTTGTACACTATTACCTATATTTGAATAGGTAGAAGGTCTTGAATAAGTGGTTGGCATATTAAGAACAGGTATATCAGAAGAAAATTTGGCATTCCAATAGTCTTTATCAGATTGATAAAGTTTGCTATTAAAATAATTTTCTTCATATACAGTATAATCTTTATAATCAAAATCAGCTATGGTAATTTCTTTTCCATTATATAAGTTGCAAAGTTCGTCTGTAAAAGTGGCAATAGAAATTCCATCACAAATAATATGGTGAAAATCTGTAAATAAGACAGCTTTACCATTATCAAATTTTACTAATTGAACTCTAAATAATGGTGCTACTTGTAAATCAAAAGGTTTTAAAAATTCATTAAATAGAGTATCTAAATGAACATATTCATCTTCTAGAACTTCAAGTTTCATCTTATAATTTGGTAATATTTTTTGTTTAACATCATCATCTTCAATAACAAAATAAGTTCTTAAAGCATCATGAGATGCAATTAATTGATTAATAGATGTTTCTAATTTCTTTATATTTGGTACGGCATCAAAAAGAATACCTCCAGGTGTATTATACATAAAAGAAGATGGATCTTTTTGAACAGTATAAAAAATTCTTTTTTGTGCAGATGTTAAAGGATAAGCGTCAGAAACTTTTGCTTTAGATACAGGAATAGATATATTTTCAGAAGAACGAGCTTCTATATAATGACTTAGAGAAGCAATGGTTGGGTAAGAGAAAATATCCTTTATTCCTAGATTGATATCAAAATCAGAACTTAATTTTGTAATAATTTTGATAGCAATTAAAGAGTCTCCACCTAATTCAAAAAAATTACTATCAATACTTATATTTTCAACACTCAAAAATTCTTCAAAAACAGAAGCTAATGTTTTTTCTAAATCTGTTTTTGGAGCTATATAGATATCATCTACTACAATTTCTGGTAATTTTTTTGTAGATATTTTACCATTAACAGTTAATGGTAATGATTCCATAAATACAATATGGCTAGGAATCATATAATGTGGTAAACGTTTAGCCAGTGCGTTTTTGATTTCAGAAGCGTCTTCTTTTGAAGAAACAAGAAAACTACAAATGGTATCAATATTATGAATTTTTCTCACAATTGTTACACTGTTATGAACATCAGGTAAAGTTTTAATCGCATTGTTGATTTCTTCTAATTCAATTCTTAATCCTCTAATTTTGATTTGAAAATCATTTCTACCAATATATACAATATTCCCATTGGCATTCCATTTTGCTAAATCTCCTGTTTTATATAAAAGGCCTTTTCCGAAAGGATTTTTAACAAATTTTTTGTTGGTTAATTCTGGATTATTAATATACCCTAGAGAAACACCATCACCAGCGATACATAATTCACCAACAATATCAATAGGACATAGATTTAGGTCTTCATCACAAATATAAACTTGTACATTAGGAAGAGGTTTTCCTAAATTAATATCTTGAGAATTGGTAATATATTTGCAAGTACAACAAGAAGTTGTTTCACTTGGACCATATCCATTATATATTTTTGCTTTTGTAAACTGTGAAACTTTATCAAAAAATTTAGGATCTAGAACTTCTCCACCTAATTGAATTGCTTTTAAGTGTTTTAGACAACTAGATGTGGTAGAATTTGAAAGTAGCAAGTCCATTTTAGAAGAGGTAATTAGCATAAATTCACAGTTTTCTTTGTGAATTAATTTACTCATTGGAATTGGATTTTTAGATTGTTCTTCATTGGCTAATATTAATTTTTTACCAGATAATAAGGCAATCCAAATTTCAGCTGCAAACATATCAAATGCAACAGAACAAATACTTAAAAAATTAGAAAGTGTATCTGTATGCATAGAAAATTTGTAACCATTTACTAAATTAATCATGCTAAATCTTTTAATTAAAACACCTTTTGGTAATCCAGTTGAACCAGAAGTATATACGACAGATAAAGAATCCGTAGGTTTATCTTGTATAGGAAGTTCTTTGCCAGATAGCTCTTCCCAATTCAATGTATCCAAATATATGGTGTTTGCAAAATCTATATAATTAACATCATAGGCTGTAAGCAATAAAGGAGATTTTGCATTTGTAAGCATATATTGAATTCTGTCATTAGGTAAATCTTTTTCAATTAACATATATGCCATATTAGCTTTTAATATAGCTAACATAGAAATAATTGTGTTGGCAGAACGATTTAGCATAATACCTATCACACTATTTCTAGGCAAATTTAAAGATAATAGATAATTGGCTAATTTGTTAGACAATATATCTAATTCTTTGTAAGTATAGTTTTCATTTTCAAAAATCAATGCTAAAGAAGAAGCATTTTTTGCTACCTGTTTTTGGAATACCTGTAAAATACTTTCATTTTTATCATATGCTAAATCTGTATGGTTAAAATCATTTAACATCAACTGTTTTTCTTCTTTATCTGTAATTTCAATATTTGATAAAGAAATTTCAGGATTTTTCAATACAAAATCTATCATAGATAAAATACGAGAATGGATATGAGAAATTTCTTCTTCCTCAAATTTATTGATTTGATAATCATAAAAAATATCTAAAGTTCCGGTATTATCCATATCATAAAAATGAACTTCTAAGGAATCCAAAGTATGACCACTTTCCATCCATTTTGAAGAGTAATGTACATCAGAAGAATTACTTTCATCTCTTGCATTTTGATAAGAAAGTACTAAATCATAAGGACTTTCTGTAAGATTATGTTTTTTCTTAATATATTTTAGTAGTTTGTCATAAGGATATTTTTGATGTTTAAAGATAGACATTTGCATACCAGCTACTGTTTTTAAAAATTCAAAAAAAGGTTGTGTTTTATCAATATCTATTTTAAATGGAATGGTACTAATAAACATACCAGATGTATGTTTTTCCTTTACACCACTTCTGTTTAAAACAGGTGTACCAATAATAGGAGAAGTGGCGTGATTTATTTTAGATAAATATAAAGAATAAATTGCCATAAAAAATGTATAAATAGAACAATTTGAAGTTTTACATAAATCTAAAATCTTTGTATATATATCATTAGACAATTGAAATATTTTTCTCTTTGCTCTTGTATCTAATTCATGTTTATTTTTATTTGAAATATAACAAACATCAAAATCTTTTTCAAAAAGTGTATGCCAAAATGCTTCATCTTTTTGATAACGAGAGGAAGACATATAATTTTCTTGTGAATGAATATAATCAATGTAAGAAGGGAAATTCGAATTATCTATTTTCTCATTTTTTAGAAGTGAAGAATAAAAGCCCATAACTTCATTGATTAATAAACTCATATTCCATGCGTCAGCGATTAGATGATGTAAAGTGGCATTAAATCCACCTGTACCATCTGGCAATTGGAACATGGTAAAAGAAAATAGAAAAGAATGAAAAAGAACAAATGGTTTTTCTACAATTTTTTTATTAAATTCAGTTACTTCATCTAAGTCTTTTAAAGAAACCAAATCAATAGATATATCAGAAAAATCTTCTATATATTGATAAGGTGTACCATTTATCAATTTCAATTTGAAATGTAAAGAATCATTTTTTTGTGCATACAAACTTAAGGCTTTTCCTAAAAGTGCAAAATTAACTTTATCTTTAATCAATACGTAACCACCGATATTGTTAAGATTTGAATTGCTAAAAAATACTTCTGTATCCCAAATATTCTTTTGTGAACTCGTTAATTCATAAATATTATTCTCTAACATTTTGTCCTCCATGATTTTAATACATTCATCTTGGACAATTATATAATTCCGTAAAAAAAAAATCAACTAGATATTGTAAAATCTTGTCGTTATATTAGATAATTTGTTACAAAGTAAAACGATTAGATAGAAAATTCGAATTTTAAATGTTGTATTGTATTGAAAAAAGAAAAAAATAGATATACAATAAGCGTAGATAGGAGGGAGCGTATGGGAGATAATGAAAATAGAAAGGTGTATGAACCAAGAGTTGTAAAAAATTATAGGGAGATGATAGAATATTCTGTAAAACATTATGCAGATAAAGTTGCCTATAAATATAAGAAAAACGGAGATTTAAAACATGTAGAATATGTAGAAAAAACATATGAACAAGTTGGAAAAGACATAAAAGCTTTTGCAACTGAATTATTAAATAAAGGATTAGAAGATAAAAAAATTGTACTGATAGGGAATAATCGATATGAATGGTGTATTAGTTATTTAGCAATTACAAGTGCAAATATGATTATTGTTCCACTAGATAAAGCGCTTCCAGACAATGAGATAGAAAACTTGGTAACAAGAAGTGAGGCAGAAGTAGCCATTTTTGATAAAAAATATATAGAGGTTATGAAAAAACTAAAAAATAATACAAATGTGAATTTAAAAATGTTAGTTTGCATGGATGATATAAAAGATGATGGAATGGAAGAATTTTCACAGTTAATACAAAAAGGTGAAGAACTAGTAAAAAATGGAGATGACCGTTATGAAAAAGTAGAAATTAATCCTGAAAAAATGTCTATCATGTTATTTACATCAGGAACTACTAATCTCCCAAAAGCCGTAATGTTATCTCAAAAAAATATATGTGCAAACTTATCAGATTTTGCTTCATGGGTAAAGTTATATCCAACAGACACATTACTTTCTTTTTTACCAATACATCACACATTTGAATGCACAGTAACATTTCTTTATGGATTTTATAGCGGATGTACAGTAGCTTTTTGTGATGGATTAAAGTATATTCAAAAAAATCTTGCAGAATATAAAGTTTCAGTATTTGTAGCTGTTCCATTAGTTTTAGAAACCATGTATAAAAAAATTCAAAAAGCGATTCGTGATCAAGGAAAAGAAAAATTAATGAATAGAATGATTAAAATATCTAATGGACTTTTAAAATGTAAAATAGATTTAAGAAAAATCATTTTTAAGCAAATATTAGATAATTTTGGAGGAAATCTTCGAGTTGTATTATATGGATCAGCACCTATGGACAAAGAAACAATTGTAGGATTTAACAATTTTGGAATTGCATTAGTGCAAGGATATGGTTTAACAGAAACGTCACCAGTTATTGCAGCAGAAACAGATAAAGAAAAAATGCCAGGATCTGTAGGATTAGCTTTACCAAGTTTAAATGTAAAAATAGAAAATCCAGATGAAAATGGTGAAGGAGAAATTTTGGTAAAAGGTCCTAGTGTTATGATAGGATATTATCATAATGAAGAAGAAAATAAAAAGGCATTTATTGACGGTTGGTTTAGAACAGGAGATTATGGATATATAACAAAAGATGGTTTTATCTATGTAACTGGTAGAAAAAAAGATATTATCGTTTTGAAAAATGGAAAGAATGTATATCCACAAGAAATAGAATTTTTGATAAACAAACTTCCTTATGTAACAGAATCCCTAGTTTATCAAAGAGAAAAAGATAAAACAGATACAATGTTATGTGCTAAAATCGTTTATGATAAAGATATAATTAAAGAGAAATTAGGAGAAAAAACAGAAAAAGAATATAAAGATCATATTTGGGAAGAAATAAAAGAGATTAACAAACAATTGCCAGTATTTAAGCATATAAAACAAATAACGATTACAACAGAGCCATTAATAAAAACGACAACACAAAAAGTAAAACGTTATGAGGAATTAAAAAGAGTTTAATAGTAAAAAAAGGGAATTTGGGAATGGACTCATTTTCCCTTTTTATTTTGACTAAAATTAAAAATATTGTGAATACTATTTTTGAGGTGATTTTATTGAGAAGAGCCAAGAAAAAAAGTATAGGCAAAAAAGTTATTATAACAACCATTCTTTTATTAGTTATATGGTTATTGGGATTTTATATATATGTTACATATAATAATATAGAAATATATGATACAAATTACAATGCTGAAAGAACACAATCCACAATAGAGGAACAAACTGTGGAAAAAATAGAGGAAGAAAGTAAAAATGTGGCAGATATGATAGAAGAAACAGTAGAAAGTGTGGTAGGTATATCAAAATTAAAAAATGCGGGAACATCTATCTTTTCTAATAGTACAGAAAGTCAATTAGGATTAGGAACAGGTATTATTGTCACAGAAAATGGTTATATTCTAAGTAATGAACATGTAACAGGAAGCAAATATAGTAAATGCTATGTCACATTAGAAAATGGAAACAATTATAAAGGAACAGTTGTATGGAGCGATTCTAATATTGATTTATCAATTGTAAAAATAGAGGCAAATCATTTAAAATATGTCACATTTACAGATTCAGATAATATCAAGATAGGAGAAACTGTCTATGCTATCGGAAATCCAATCGGATTTGAATTTAGAAGAACGGTTACATCAGGAATTATTAGTGCGAAAAACAGAACGATTAAAATAGAAGAAGGTGATACAGTATCCTATATGACAGATTTGATACAAACAGATGCAACCATTAATCCAGGAAATAGTGGAGGACCATTGATTTATCCTAATGGACAGGTCATTGGCATTAACACAGTTAAAATATCTTCAGCAGAAGGAATCGGTTTTGCTATTCCCATTAATATTGTAAAGCCAATTATTGAAAGTTACCAAAATACAGGAGATTTTCAAGAAGCGAAAATTGGAATATATGCCTATGATACAGAAGTAATACCATATTTAGAAACAGACGCTAGTACCAATTTTCAAGAAGGAATTTATGTAACAGAAGTAACGAAAAACGGGCCAGCAGATACAGCAGGTATAAAAGAAGGGGACATTATTACACAAATAGATGATGTTGAGCTTGATACAATGAATGATTTAAGAGAATATATTTATACGAAAAAACCAAATGATGAGGTAACATTAAAAATAAATAGAGGAAAAATAAAAAGAGAAATCATTGTAAAATTAGGAAAGTGAAACGGGTGAAACGGGGACGTGTCAAAATGGACTAAAAATGTTCATTTTGACACGTCCCCAATGACCCAATGACTCACCCAATGATTCATTCTGTTAAAAAATCTTCCATTAAGTCATATTTTCTAGAATAATCTTTTGTTTCTTCATTTGAAAGGTAAACTTCTGAAGTATTGCTTCTTAAAAATTCAATAATTTCATAAACATCTATCCAAATTTCATTAGGACTATCTACTTGTGATTCATCAAAAATTAATTGCATACCAAAATGGAGATGAGCAACATTAATGTTATTTACATTTTCTTTTATGCTATATCCTGTCATCCCCAAATATCCGATAACGTCGCCAGCTTTTACGGTATCTCCTTTTTCTAATCCTTCTACATAAGGATGATCTTTTCGCAAATGAGCATAATAGTAGTATCGTTTTCCATCAAAACTTCTAATACCAACACGCCAACCACCATATTGATTCCAACCAAGTTGTTCAACAATACCAGATTCTACTGCTATGATAGGTGTACCAATACTTCCCATTAAATCATTTCCTAAATGTGTTCTTTTAAATCCGTAAGACCTAGAATTTCCAAAATCTTTATAATGAGTGAAATAATAATTTTTAGCAATTGGTGAAAAGGCTTTCAAACCATATTTATTTTCAAATACTTTTTCATTATTCTCATTTAATGTTTCAATAGTATAATTACCAATAAAACCACTTAAAACAGCTGAATAAGCTTCTAAATAATAATCATAAAAAGTTAAAGTAGCGGTAAGTTCTTCTATGGTTTTACCACTTTTTAAATTTTCTGTAATTTTTTCTAAGTCACTTGATTGAAAGTTTTTAAAATTTCCTCCATAAATACAAGCTAAATAGGCTAATAATTCAATCCAATTATAAGTGATTTCTTCATGATTATTATGAGAATTGATGTCTAATTCAGCAGTTCGTTTTAAAACATTACAAGGAACTGTAAAATCTACCCATTTTATATAATCATCCTCAATATCAGCATTTATTTCAATAGATTGTAAATGTTTTTGGCTGAAATAAAAAATGAGATAGGAAGATAAAAACACAATAAATATTAGAATAGATATACATATATGTATTATACAATTCTTTTTTATATGTATCGATTTCATAATCAATCAAAACACCTCATAAAAATATATGAGAATAGAATGAAAATCATGACGACTGTATAAAGAATCAAAATAGTTATGACTAACTTTGACAAATCTATTTACGAAAAAGAAATCTTATATTAAAATGGAAATGTAGAAATATATAAGAGAATATAATGTAAGAAAGGATTGAGGAATATGGATAAATATATGGAATTGGCGAAACAGAATGCGGAAGAAGGCATTAAAAGGGGAGATGGTGGACCATTTGGTGCAGTGATTATAGATAAAGAAGGAAATATTATTTCAAATGGGAATAATCAGGTAATTAAAAACAATGATCCAACAGCACATGCAGAAATCGTTGCGATTAGAGAAGCTTGTGAAAAATTAAATACATACGATTTATCTAATTACATATTATATACATCTTGTGAACCTTGTCCAATGTGTTTATCAGCAATTATTTGGGCAAATATAAAAGAAGTTTACTATGGTTGTACAAAAGAAGACGCTGGAGAGATAGGATTTCGAGATGATATGATTTATGATTATTTAAAAGGAAATCATTCTGACTTAATTCATTTGAAAAAAATGAATAGAGAGGAATGTTTAGAAGTGTTTGAAAAATATAAAGCAACAGGTGGAGTGATTTATTAAAAATAAAAGATGTTTTTAACCTGATTTGTATAGTAACAGAACACTTTATTTGACTTTTGTGTTAAGTTAATATATAGTATACATAAAATCTTCTTATGTATCCTCTTTTTCAACATAGGGTGTACAGGAAGAAATAAAATTTTAGGAGGAAAGACATATGGCAAAAGCTACATTGAAGCCTTGGCGGAGAGAGAGTATTTTGGTGGAAATAGAATCCACTGAGCCTCTCACAAAAGAAGAGGAGGAAGAAGTATCCGGTGGCATTCGGACTGCTTTCGCATGGATTTTGGCAGGTGAACCTATACCATCTCTTGATGAGGTAAAACAGGCTATTCAAGGATCTAATCCTGATCTTGCCAAAAAGATTACTAAATTAAAATACTATTAGAAAATCGGTAACAGCCACTTTTAATGTGGTTGTTACCGATTTATACACCTTTTTAAAACTTCGACGAGAATTTTTATGGTGCACCAGGAGGGATTCGAACCCCCGACCTTCCGGTTCGTAGCCGAACACTCTATCCAACTAAGCTACTGGTGCATACCTAATATTATAACGGTTTATCGTTAATTTTACAAGACTTTTTTACTTATTTTCATAATAATTATTGTAAAAAAGAAATAATTGTGGAATAATTTAAGTAAAATAAGGGGGAATAATATGAAAAAAATATTAAAAGTATCTTTGCTATTTGTAGTTTGTTTGTTCATTTTTAGTATATCTAAAAATGTGAAGGCAAATTCCATAAGTAAAATTGCAATGGATATTTATGTAGATAATAATGGAAATGCTACCATTAATGAAACATGGACATGTACAACAAATAGTGGAACAGAAGTCTATCATCCATACTATAGTTTAGGAAAATCAGAAATAGAAAACTTAACAGTAAAAGAAAACGGAAAAACCTATCAAACCTTATCTTCTTGGAATACATCAAGGACTTTATCAGAAAAAGCATATACATGTGGAATTCATAAAATTACCAATGGAGTAGAATTATGTTGGGGAATTAGTTCCTATGGTTCACATGTATATGAAGTAAGTTATACAATTAGTAACTTTATAGCAGAATTACAGGATTCCCAAATGTTATATTGGACATTTATACCATATGATTTTTCAGACTCAATAGGAAGTGCTTATATTAAAGTACATACAGATTTTGAAATACCAGATTCTATAGATGTATGGGGATATGGAAATTATGGTGGAACAGCATATGTATATGAGGGATATATAGAAATGCAATCAGATGGAAGATTAGCAACAGATGAATATATGACAATGTTAGTAAAATTTCCAAGTAATACATTTAACACTTCAAATTCATTAAACCATGATTTTGAATATTATTACAAAATGGCTGAAGAAGGTTCTACAAAATATAATAAAAAGCCAGAAAATATGCTATCAAAATTTTTAAGTGGTATTGTATTTTTGTTTAATTGTATACCATTCCTTATCTTTATTTTTGTATTTGGAAAGATAATATCTGCTATAAATGCCTCTAGATTACATTTTGGAAAAGAAGGTAAAAAGATGCCATCAGATTTACCATATTATCGTGATATACCATGCAATAAAGATATTTTTAGAGCATATTACATTGGATATAACTATGGATTATTAAAAAATAAAACAGATTTATTAGGAGCTATTATTTTAAAATGGATTAAAGATTCTGTTATTCGAATAGAACAAAAAGAAGAAAAAGGAATTTTTAAAAAGGAAAATGTTCTTATATATTTAAATGAAACCAATCCAAGTGAAACAATTTCAAATGAAACAGAAAGAAGATTATTTGATATGTTATATACAGCAAGTCATGACGGAATATTGGAAAATAAAGAATTTGAAAAATGGTGTAATAAAAGTTATTCTAGGGTATTAAAATGGTTTGATAAAATCTTAAGTGAGCAAAAGAGAAAATTAATAAAAGAGGGATTGATTACTGTAGAAGAAAAGAAAATGTTTAAAATTTTTAAAAATAAAATTGATGTGGCAACACCAGCATTAAAGCAAGAAGCAATCCAACTAGCAGGTTTAAAGAAATTCTTAAAAGAATATACATTAATAAAAGATAGAGAAGCAATTCAAGTAGTATTGTTTGAAGAATATTTAATATATGCACAAATGATGGGAATAGCAAAACAAGTTGCAAAAGATTTTAGGGATGTATATCCAGAAGTTATAGAACAATCTAAATTTACATCTTATGATAATATCATTATTATTAACAGTTATGCAGCACATGGTATTTCCACAGCAAGAAGTGCAGAATCTAGAGCAAGAAGCTATTCATCTGGTGGAGGTGGATTTTCATCAGGTGGCGGAGGAGGAGGTTCCTTCGGTGGAGGCGGAGGCCGGAGGAGGTTTTCGTTAATACAATAAAAATTTTAAAAAAAGTCTTGCAAACCACGAAAAAATGTGTTATTATATATAAGCATGAACAAATCGAGGTGTAGCGCAGTTGGTAGCGCGCGTGGTTTGGGACCATGAGGTCGCAGGTTCGATCCCTGTCACCTCGACCAGAAAAAGGAGCTTTTTATAAGCTCCTTAAATTGTTTTATTAGTTTAATATAGACATCCAAATTTATTATATGAGGAGGGAAAATATGAAAATTGTATTATTAGAAGAACTAGGTGTATCAAACAGTACATTAGAAAAATATTCAAAGAAATTAGAAGAAATGGGGCATACATTTATATCATATAAAAAAGATACAGATATAAATACACAAATTGAACGTGTGAAAGATGCAGATGTATTAATCATTGCCAATATGCCATTAGACAAGAAAGTAATAGAAAATGCTGACAAATTAAAGTTTATAGATGTAGCATTTACGGGGGTTGACCATATTCCAGTGGAAAAAGCCAAAGAGAAAAATATAGCAATTAGTAATGCTTCTGGATATGCAACACAAGCTGTTGCAGAATTATGCGTAAGTCTTATGATACAATTATTTCGTAAAATAAAAGAAAATGAAGAAAGTTGTAGAAAAGGTGGAACAAAAGAAGGACTTATAGGCAATTTATTATGTGGAAAAACAGTCGGAATCATTGGTGCAGGTAAAATAGGAAAAAAAGTAGCGTATCTTTGTAAAGCATTTGGATGTAAAGTAATTGCATATAATAGAAGTATGATACAGGATGGTTCAATAGATAAACAAGTAGAATTAGAGGAATTATTAAAAAGTTCTGATATTGTATCATTACATTGTCCTTTAACACCTGAAACAAAAGGTATGATAGGAGAAAAAGAATTGGCACTTATGAAAAAAACAGCAATTCTAATTAATACAGCAAGAGGAGATGTTGTTAAGTCATCAGATTTAGTAGAAGCATTACAAAAAGGAATTATATCAGGAGTAGCTTGTGATGTCTTTGAGAAAGAACCACCATTGCCATTAGATTATCCACTTTTACATACACCAAATACGATTGTAACACCACATATAGCTTTTTCATCTGTTGAATCAATGGAAGAAAGAGCAGAAATTGTTTTTGACAATTTATTTTCATGGTTAGAGGGAAAACAAAAAAATATAATATAATAGTAAATAGAAGGAGATACAATTAGAAACTGTGTCTCCTTTAATTTACATAAAGTTAAAATTGTTTACAAGAATGAATGTTTATGAGATTACAAATTATCATTTTTCTTATTATCTAATAAATAAATATCAATACAAGTAATTCCAATTCCTAACATAATGATAGATGATTTTATATCTATTTGATTTAATATATTTAATACCACAACAGCTATTCCCATTGCTAAAGCAACAGCTTTAAAAATTAAATTTATTAAATCTTTCATTTTTGTATTGGGATTCTCTTTCTTTTTAGTTTTCAATAATTCCTCAACAGATACATCTAATATATCTGCTAATTTTGAAATAGTATTAATATCTGGACAAGATAAATCTCGCTCCCACTTTGAAACTGCTTTATCCGTAACATTCATTTTTTCAGCTAATTCATTTTGTGTCATACCTTTTTTCTTTCTTAAAGAAGCAATCATTTCTCCTATACTTTTCATTTTAATTACCTCCTTGTTTTTGTCTAATTCAATATTACTATGTTTCATAAAAAAAGTAAACCAATAATCAGTTTAGTTTTCTCGACTATTAGTTTACTTATAGTAGAATTGTAAATCATCTATTCAAAAGATAATTTGCATTATAAAATTTACGATATTATTTTTCTATGACATTTTTAGATAATTTTTTAAGCCTTATTATAGAAATAATAAGAATGATAACATCTATCAGTAAAGGAATTCCAAAAACATATAGGTAAAGGCATAGAACTACCCAAACATGTTGAAACCAGTAAAATATGGTAACACCAAAAATATCATTATAATAATTACCAGCTAAAAAACCATTTATTATAATATATCCTGCAAATATAATGAAACATACTAATAGAGCTAAAGTAATATTTCTAATAATTTTCCATTTCTTCATAATAATAAATCTCCCTACAATTTAGCATATATCTATTAGAATTATAACATTAAGAAAAAGGGAATTCAATATTCCTCAATATAAATTGCCTTTGCAAGATAAGGAGTAATCTCATTCATATCATACCAACCAGAGCTTTTACTATCATTCTCTAAACCATTAGGATTAGAAACATAAACCATTCCATGTCCATCAGTAGCAAGAAGAGCCATATAATGAGAAGCAGTAGTCCATCGGTTATTATGTGGTTGGTTCCAAACACAAACAATAATCGGTCTATTGGTAAGTAGATGCTCTTCAATAGCTGTATTTGATAAATGATCAGAATCATAGTAAAAACCAGAATTTTGAATTCCAAAAGTAGAAGCTAATTCACTTGGAAATTGTTCATAATCCATAACAGGATAATATTTTTGTCGTAAATCTTCAGGAGTGTAATTTTTGTTATAACCACTCAAAATAATAGACATAACGGTTATTCCACAACCATTTTCAGCCATAGTATCCCCCCAATAAGTATTGTTACTCCAAGATGCATTTCCATTTTGTTTATATTCCAGATATGTTTTTTGATGATTTTCCTCTGTGGTGAAAGTTGTAAAATAGCCATCTTTATGTTTTACTTTTTGTTGACCGATTCCAGCATAATGACGATTGGTATCTTGTTTGATAACATCATATTCAGAATCGTTTTTTAAAGAAGAAATAAAATTCGTACTTTCAACAGAAAGATCTTGAGAATTTATATATAAATAAAAAATGACACATAATAGGAGTAAAGATAGAAATAATCTTTTCTTATTTAGTTTTTTGTGTAATCTTTTTTTCATTTCATATCCCTCTTTCCATAAAGATGTTTTGTTTTCATATAGATTTTATAAAATAAATACAAAAAGAACTTTAAGAAAGGATTAACAAATTCTTAACTTTTTCTTACATTTCTAAAAAACGAATAAAAATGGGAGAATATATGATATAATGCGATATAGGAAAGGGGACAAACATGAATATTTTAGTATTAGATGACGAAAAAGAAATTGCAGATTTAGTTGAAGTGTATCTGCAAAATGAAAATTATCATATATATAAATTTTATAAATCAGAAGAAGCAATCACTTGTATTGATACAAAGAAAATAGATGTTGCTATATTAGATGTAATGATTGAAGGAAAAGATGGATTTGAAATTTGTAGATATATACGTAAAAAAGGACTTAATTTTCCTGTCATTATGCTAACTGCTAAAATAGAGGACAATGATAAGATAAAAGGATTAACTTTAGGAGCAGATGACTATATCACCAAACCCTTTAATCCGTTAGAGCTGGTGGCAAGAGTAAAATCAGCATTAAGAAGATATACATTATATAACGGAGAAAATACGTCAAATAACATCATAGAAATGAATGGATTAGTAATAGATAAAGATAAACACAAATGCTTACTATATGAAAAAGAAATCGACTTAACACCAATGGAATTTGAAATACTGTTATATTTAGCAGAAAATAGAGGAAAAGTGATTCCTTCAGAAGAATTATTTGAAAAGGTGTGGAAAGAAAAATATTTAGATAGTAATAATACGGTTATGGTGCATATTAGAAGAATTAGAGAAAAACTAAACGAAGATACAAAATATCCAAAATTTATAAAAACGGTATGGGGAGTGGGATATAAAATTGAAAATGAATGATTTAACAAAAAGAAAAATTAGATTAAGTATATCTTTAGTAGCGAATATGATTGTCGCATATATTATTTCTATGATTGTATATTTCATAGTTGCCTTATTTTTTGAAAGTGGAATATCCGTTGTGGTAGAGAGTTTAAATTATGAGTTATACTATTGGATGGTAAATAATAGAAATATAGTCACATACATATACATTGGCATTGTTATGGTTGTTGTTATTTATCGATTTATGTCAAAATATGTAAATGGTATGCAAGAAGTATATAATGCACTAGATTTGATATTAAAAGAAGATAATGAAACCATAAAATTACCTAGTGAAATGAACCATTTTTCAGATAAGATTAATGAAATCAAATATGATTACATATTAAGCAAAAAAAATGAAAGAGAAGCAGAACAAAAGAAAAATGATTTAATTGTATATATGGCACATGATTTAAAAACACCATTAACTTCCATTATTGGATATTTAACATTATTAAAAGATGAAAAACAAATATCGAAAGAATTGCAAGAAAAGTATATCAAAATTGCATTAGACAAAGCCTTAAGAGTAGAAGATTTAACCAATCAATTTTTTGATATTACAAGATATAATTTACAAAAAATGCCGATAAATAAACAAGAAATGAATTTAGTATATCTACTAAAACAAGTGATTGATGAATGTTATCCTATGCTTGAAAAAAGAAATTTAAAATGTCATTTAGAATCTGTTGATAAAGTAATGTATGTCGGTGATGGAGATAAACTAGCAAGAGCATTTGATAATTTACTAAAAAATGCTATTAATTATAGTTACGAAAATACCACAATAGAAATACAGTTAGAGGAAAACGAAGGAAAAATATCTATTGTGTTTAGGAATAAGGGAGATAAAATTCCACCATATAAATTGGACAAACTATTTGAAAAGTTTTATAGAGGAGATGATGCAAGAACTAGTAGTACAGGTGGAGCAGGATTAGGACTTGCCATAACCAAACAAATTATAGAGTTGCATCAAGGAAAGATTTATGTTAAAATTGATGATGAATATATAGAATTTTTTATAGAATTATAAAAAGAAGAGTAAATATGCATAATGGATTTGCAACAAAAGAAATGATAAATAAATATAATTTAAAGGAGGATTTTTAATGAAATTCGTATTGGCTTCGCAAGGATTTACAACAGATGAAATTGCAGAAAATGTGTCTAAATTGGTAGGAAAATCATTAAGTAATATAAATATTTCTATCATTAATGAAGCATATATTGTAATTCCGGAGAATAAAGATAAAAGATGGTTAATACAAGAATTAGGAAATATAGAAAAATATATAGGTGGAACGATTGACTTTGTGAATTTAAGAGCATATACAAAAGAAGAAGTTAGAAAAAGATTACTCAATGCAGATATGATATATATTGTTGGCGGAAAGCAATTTATTTTACCAAATCTATTCAAAGAAACAGGATTTGATGAAATTTTAAAAGAGTGTAGCAAAGATAAGGTTATTATGGGAACATCAGCAGGTGCAACTGTATTAGGAAAACAAATAGAAAGTGATAAATATTGGAAAAAAAGGTATCAAGTAGAAAGAGAAAAAATAAAAGATAAAACATTAGGATTTGTAGATTTTAATATTATTCCACACTATATGAGAGAAGATCATAAAAAATGGAATAAAGAATTTTTGGAAGAGGTTTTAAGTGATAATCCATTTCCTGTTTATGCAGTAAAAGATAATCAAGCTGTTATTTATGATGACGGGAAGATGAATTTTGTTGGAGGAAATCCAGAAATATTTGGAAAAGGTATTTAAAAAGAAATAAAGTATACAACAAGTATGTATACTTTATTTTTATCTTTTTATGAATAATTCGCCAAGTAAAAGGTTAAAAACAATTTTAATAATTAGAAAAATATTTAAAGAAAGTATTGACAAAATGAAGAAAACCCAGTATAATTTATAAATGTCAAGAGTAATGCAGGTGTAGTTCAATGGTAGAACCTCAGCCTTCCAAGCTGATGACGTGGGTTCGATTCCCACTACCTGCTCCAAAATCACTCCCACGAAATTTTACAATTATTTAAAATAAATAGATGTAGAATTTTATGGGAGTATTATTTTATAATTATTTATCAAAATTATAATGTATAATTTTAATAAACATTCATATAATATTAATGTCAAAACTAGTTTGACAAGTTAAATATTGTATGTTAAAATATATTTAACTTAACCCTCTACTACTTTTGTAGTAAGACGGGAGCCTAAATGATTTTGGAGAGTTCAATAGCAACTCTCCTTTTTAAGTACTATAATCATTTCGTAAAATATCTGATAATTTGTTTATCAATCAAATCAAGTGATTCACTGGATATTTTTACATTTCTTCGCACAGTATCCTTGAAAATTCTTTGTTTGCTAATTGTCGTTATTTGATTAATTAAAGCAATACTGTCTTTTTTCATTTTACTGATTTCTTTTTCCATTTTTTCAATATATTTTTGTTCTTTTTCTATTATATTCTGAATACTAATAGGAATATCTTCTATCTTTTCTAATTCATCTAGTATTTGTTGCAATTTGCCTTTTTCTTTTTCAATTTTTCTTTGGAATATATTGTAAAGTTCCTTCCCGAGATTTACAGAAGAAGAACCATATTTTTTATTATCTTTTCTAGATGTTAATGGAATAACATTTAAAGCTCCATTTTTAGTATTATCATATTTATTTATTACAATACAATAATGTAATCCTCCTAATTCATTTCCAATATTAAAACCTAAGTTTACTTTTATTACATCACCACGAGAGTACACACCAGATTTTGCAATATTGAATGTTTTTTCTTCATCGTGATATTCTGCAAAGTCATGTATCCAATAAGCCAATAATTCACTTTTTTTGTATTCATTTAATTCTATATGTTTAAGAAATGATAAATCTAATCTATTTAAAGAATTATCCTTGTGAAGAATAACGTTATTTTTTATTTTAATTTCGTTTTCGTTCAAACAATCAACTCCTTGTGTTCTTTTACGACATTATATCAAACGTTTGTTCAAAACACAATAACTATTGAAAAAATTCATGGATATGATATAATAACAAAGACTGAGCTAGTAAGAATATCTTTATAGCAAAGTATTTAAAAATTTCTGATACTAAAATGTTATTGAAGTAGAAGTATGAACATAATATTTAGGAGGAAATCATGGATACAAGGGTTGCCATAATAGGAATAATATTAGAAAAAAAGGACGAAGTAGATAAACTAAATTCTATTTTACATGACTATTCAAAATGGATTATTGGAAGAATGGGTATGCCATATCCTAAAAAAGCTATCAATATTATTAATATTATTGTAGACGCACCACAAGATGAAATAAACACTTTATCAGGGAAAATAGGTAAACTTTCTGGAATTACAAGTAAAGTGATTTATTCTAATGTGTAGTAAAGATATATTCTTATTTTAAAGCTCTATTTCTATAAAAGGAGGAGTTTAAAATGGAAAATGAAAGTGTTATTAATAAAAGAATAACCGATTTTTCAAAAGGTGCTGATATAGCACAAACAATCATTATATTTTTAATTGCCCTATTAGTTCCAACATTTTTAGGACAGCTTATTACAAGTCTATTTGGATCAACAAGTGTGATAGCAAGTAATTCTCAATTAATTGTTGGAACAATTGTCAATATGGCTTTAGTCACAACAGCTATCAATTTAAAAGGTTGGGCTAAAATTCTTGGAGTTGTAACAATGCCAAGTATTTCTACAATATTAAGTGGATATGTATTTGGAACAGCTTCTACATATATGGTATATATGATACCAGCAATATGGGTAGGAAATTTTGCATTAGTATATGC
>CASEEU010000048.1 GCA_949287075.1 uncultured Eubacteriales bacterium
TAATTTCTAACTTCAAGTTTAGATACACAAAATGCTTTCATTTATTTTAATTATATTTATATAAATTTATAATTAGTTAAAGAGTATCCTTCTGGTAAAATTTTCTTTATTCTTTGTTTGTAATTTCTTCTAAATCAAGAAGTTCTTGCCATCTTGAATCTACTTCTTTTTGGAATTCTTCAATCATCCATTCATTTCCTTCTTTAAACATATGTTTAAAACGTTTTTGTGGTTTCAAGAATTCTTCTATTGGAAGTTTTTTAGCTGGTTTATATGTTATTTTATATTTTCCATCTACTACTTCATATAATGGCCAATAACATGTTTCCACTGCTAATTTATTTATTTGCATTAACATATCTGTTGGATATCCCCATCCTCTTGGGCATGGTGCTAATACATTTAAGAAACATGGTCCTTCTGTATAGATTGCTTTTTCTGCTTTTTCATATAAGTCTTTAAAATTCATATAACCAATAGTTTGTGCAACATATGGTAGGTGATGTCCTGCCATTATAGTTGTTAAATCTTTTCTTTGTTGCATTTTTCCAGGAATAACACTTCCTGCTGGCGATGTTGTTGTATCTGCAAAATGTGGTGTTGCAGATGATCTTTGAATACCTGTGTTCATGTATGCACCATTATCATAACATACATAAACCATATCATGTCCTCTTTCCATAGCACCTGATAAAGATTGTAAACCGATATCATATGTTCCACCATCTCCACCAAAGGCGATGAATTTTGTATCACCATCAGCTGGTAATTTTCCTTGTTTTTTCATAGAAACATAAGCTGCTTCTGCTCCTGCAAGTGTAGCACCTGCACATTCAAAAGCTGTATGAATAAATGAATCTGTCCAAGCAGTATATGGATAAATAAAAGTAGAAACTTCCATACATCCAGTGGCATTGGCAACAACTGCATGATCTTCTGGTTTTAAAGCTCTCATAATATGTCTTGCAACAGGTGGAGCTCCACAACCAGCACACATTCTGTGTCCAGAAGTAAATCTTGAAGGTTTATTCGCAACGATTTCTTTTACATTATAAGGCATTATTTGTCACCTTCCTTTCTTAATCCTAAATAGCGATAAGGATTATCTATTTTTCCAGTTTTTACGATTTCTGATAAATCTGTATATACACTTTCAATGTCATCAGCTTTAGTATCTCTACCACCAATACCATATACATAGTTAACTGCAGGTACATGAATATTGTTTACATACATCGCAGATGTAACATCTTGGAATAAAGCACCACCAGCAGCATTTAAAGAATCTGCTTTGTCTAATACAGCAATTGCTTTTACATGTGATAATGCTTTTGCAATTTCTTCTACTGGGAATGGTCTAAATACACGAAGTTTTAATAAACCTGCTTTTACACCTTGTTCTCTTAATTTATCAACAACAAATTTGGTTGTACCAGCTGTTGAGTTCATACAAACAATAGCAATTTCTGCATCATCTAATTTATATTCTTCAAAAAGACCATATTTTCTACCAGTCATTTTTTCAAAATCTTTTGCAACATCTAAAATCACTTGTTTTGCATTTTTCATAGCTTCTGCTTGTTGCGCCTTATGTTCAAATAGATAAGCTTGTAAATCTAATGGACCAACGGCAATTGGCTCATTTTTATTTAATAAATAATGTTCTGGTTTATATGTTCCAACAAATTCTTTGACTTTATCATCTTCAACAAGTTCTATATTTTCTATAGAATGAGAAGTAATAAATCCATCTTGACATACCATTAATGGAAGCATAACATTTTTATTTTCTGCAATTTTATGTGCCATTAAAAGATTATCATAAGCTTCTTGATTGTTTTCTGAAAATAACATAATCCAACCAGCATCTCTAACACCCATAGCATCTGAATGATCATTATGAATGTTTAAAGGTCCTGATACAGCTCTGTTTACTAAAGACATAACAATTGGTAAACGTAAGCTAGAAGCAATATAAATCATTTCCCACATTAAAGATAAACCATTTGCAGATGTAGCTGTCATAGCTCTGGCACCTGCTGCTTCTGCACCAATACAAGCACTCATAGCACTATGTTCACTTTCAACAGCAACAAATTCTGTATCTACAAGTCCATTATCAACAAAAGTTGAAAAGTATTGTGGAATTTCTGTTGAAGGCGTAATAGGGAAGGCTGCGACAACATCTGGATTAATTTGTTTCATAGCAGTTGCTGCTGCTTCATTACCACTTAATCTTTCTCGAATACTCATATTATTCAACACCTTCCTCTCTCATTTCAATAGCACCGAAAGGGCATACTTTGGCACATACACCACAACCTTTACAGTAATCATAATTGAAATCTTTTCTTTTTAAATCTTCTTTTCCTACTGGAATCGCATCTTCTGGACAAACAGGGAAGCATAGGCCACATTGTTTGCATTTATCAGATAGAAATACAGGGTAAGAACTTCTCCAGTCACCTGTTTTAAATTCTCTTGCATTTCCAGCAGTATAAATATCACCACCAGGAGTTAATTTCTCCATAGGTGTGTTTGCATTTATATCTGTCATAGTCATTCACATTCCTTTCATCATTATTGAATTTTTTTAACTTCTTTCAAAGCCATTTCTAATGCTTTCATATTTCCGTCTATAACCTCAGGCTTTTTAGCAAATTTATGTTTAAAAGAACCTTTCATATCTTCTAATAATTCATCATCAGTCATAATTTTACTTACTTTTACAATTGCAGCTAGCATAGGTGTATTTGGGAAATATCTTCCTAAAGCCTCTTCAGAGATTTTTCTAGCATCAATCGTATAAATTTCTCCAGAATATCCTTTTAACGCTTTTTTTAGATATTCAGCAGATTTTGTTGTATTAATAACAATAGCTCCTGTTTCTTTTAAACCAGAAGTCACATCAACTGATTCTAAAAGCGTGTCATCGACAACTACCACATAATCAGGCTCATAAATATTACTATGAATTGTGATAGGTGTTTTACTAATTCTGTTGTATGCAGTGATAGGGGCACCCATTCTTTCAGGACCATATTCAGGAAATCCTTGAATAAATTTACCAGTATTAAAAGCTGCATCAGCTAATAATAGAGATGCTGTTTTGGCACCTTGTCCACCTCTACCATGCCATCTAATTTCTATCATGTTATCCATTCGTAATTGCCTCCTTTTTATTAAAATTTTACGACTTTAGTATATGCTTAAATACTTTTAATGTCAATAGGGACGTGCCAAATCGTTCAAAAATTGAACAGGAGGGACAGACCATGACCTGACTGAGGAGGAATGTCTATATATAGAGGAAAGAATCGATTTTGCGTATCTAAATTTGAATTTAGAAAGAACCAATAAAAATGTGAGGGATGTTCATTTTTAATGAAAGAGGCTCATATTTTTATTGTGTTCTTTCTATGAAAATTTAGCTTATACAAAATCGTGAGTGACTTTATATATAGACATTCCTCCTCAGTCAGGTCATGGTCTGTCCCTCCTGTTCAATTTTTGAACGATTTGGCACGTCCCCAAGAAAGAATTTTTAAGAAATTACTTGTATAATAAAAATAAGTGTGATATAAATATAGTATAAAAATAAAGCTAAGAAAGAAAGGCGGAGTTTTTGTGGAAGAAGAAATAGATAGAGATCAAAAAACAATTTTAATTGTCGATGATGAACAACCAATAAGAGAAATATTAGTATATAATTTGAAAAAAGAAGGATATAATGTCATTGAAGCAAGTGATGGGGTTGCAGCATTAAATATTGCTTTAGAACAATACCCAGATTTAATCTTGCTAGATATTATGCTTCCAAAAATGGATGGATTATCTGTATGTAAAAGAATAAAAAACTCATATAATGTACCAATTTTAATGTTAACAGCCAAAGATAGTGAAATTGATAAAATATTAGGATTAGAATTAGGTGCAGATGACTATATTACAAAACCATTTAGTGTCAGAGAATTAATTGCAAGAGTAAAAGCGAATTTAAGAAAAGTAGAAAATATTTCTATGACAAGAATGGATAATGACAATTCTAAAAAGAAAGAAAATAAAATCATAGTAAATGATTTGGAATTAGATTTAGATAAATTTGAAGTAAAAATCAGAGGAGAAATCATTGATTTAACTGTAAGAGAATTTGAGGTTATTAAATTTTTAGCATCACAACCAGGACAAGTTGTTACAAGAGAAACTTTACTAGAAAAAGTCTGGGGATATGAATATTATGGAGATATAAGAACGGTAGATGTAACTGTTAGAAGAATTAGAGAAAAAATTGAAAAAGATACATCATCACCTAAAATATTAATAACCAAAAGAGGAGTCGGATATTATATAGCTTCAAAATAAAGAAATTTAAGGAAAACTTGGAAATATCCATGTTTTCCTTTTTGGACTCGAAAGAAAATGTCGCATAGACAAACGAACCTAATGCGACAAAAAATGTCGCATAGACAAACGAACTTAATGCGACAAAAGAAAGGAATAAAAAATGAACAGAACAAATACAAGAAAAATGATGGTAGGAAATGTGCAAATAGGTGGACAAAATAAAGTCGTGATTCAATCTATGTGTAATACAAAAACAAAAGATGTAGAAGCAACGGTAAAACAAATATTGGATTTGGAAAAAGCAGGTTGTGAAATTATTAGAGTAGCGGCATTAGATATGGAAGATGCGAAAGCAATTAAAGAAATAAAAAAACAGATTCATATTCCAATTGTGGCAGATATACATTTTGATTATAAAATTGCATTAGAGGCAATAAAAGCAGGTGTAGATAAAGTTAGAATTAATCCTGGAAATATCGGAAGTGAAGATAAAGTAAAAGCTGTTGTAGACCAATGTAAGGAACACCAGATACCTATTAGAATTGGTGTAAATGCAGGTTCACTAGAAAAAGATTTGTTAGAACAATATGGAAAACCAACAGCAAAGGCAATGGTAGAAAGTGCAAGAAGACATATAGAAATATTAGAAAAATTGGATTTTAAAGATTATTTAATTTCATTAAAAGCATCTAACTTAGATTTATGTATAGAAAGTTACGAAGAAGCAGCAAAAGCAGTTGATTGTCCATTACATTTAGGTATTACCGAAAGTGGAACAGAATTTAGTGGAACTGTAAAATCTAGTATTGGGTTAGGATATATGTTAAGAAATGGAATAGGCGATACGATGAGAGTTTCTCTTTCGGATGATCCTATAAAAGAAATTAAAGTAGCCAAAGAAATATTAAAAGATTGTAATTTATATCATAAAGTACCAACATTAGTAGCCTGTCCTACTTGTGGAAGAACACAGATTGACTTGATTCCCATAGCAAAAGAGGTAGAAGAATTTTTAAGTACAATAGAATCTGATATAACAGTTGCAGTGATGGGATGTGCAGTAAATGGACCAGGGGAGGCAAGAGAGGCAGATATTGGGATTGCTGGTGGTGTAAAAGAAGGACTATTATTTAAAAAAGGTGAAATTATCCAAAAAGTACCACAAGAAAAAATTGTAGAAGTGTTAAAAAAAGAAATTTTAGAAATGGTAAAATAGGTCATCGTATCAAATTAAACAATATAAATTGTTTAATTTGATACGAAAAATGAATAGAATGGAGAGAAAAAAGAATATGGAAGTAATAGTGGGAAAAACAGCTGGGTTTTGTTATGGTGTAAAAAGAGCAGTAGAGGGCGCAAAGGAAGAGTTAAAGAAAAATGAAACACTATATGGGTTAGGAGAAATTGTACATAATCAAGAAGTTATTAAAGAATTAGAAAATTTAGGTATGCAATTTATAGAAGACATAGGAGAAGCAAAAGGAAGAACCATTATTCGTGCACATGGTATCCCAAAACAAATATATGAAGAAGCAAAAGAAAAACAGATAGAAATCATGGATTATACTTGTCCAAAAGTATTGAAAATACATCAAATTGCAGAAGAATATACAAATAAAGGATATTATATCTTTCTGTTAGGAAGCAAAACACATCCTGAAAATATAGGAACACTAAGTTATTGTGGAGAAAACAAATTTGTCATAGAAAAAGAAGAAGATGTTATAAAAGCTTTAGAAGCCTTTGAAAAATCAGGAATACAGAAAGTATTAGTAATTTCGCAAACCACATATAGTCTAGAAAAATTTTATATCATAGAAGAAATGATAAAAAATGAAATACCAAGAAATATAGAATTGGTTATAAAAAATACCATATGTCAAGCGACAGAAATTAGACAAAAAGAAACAGAAGAAATGGCAAAACAAGTAGATTGTATGATTGTAATTGGTGGGAAAAATAGTTCAAATACTAGAAAAATATATGAAATTGCAAAACAATATTGTAAAACCATTTTATGGATAGAAAATGAAACAGAATTAGTGCTTGACAAAATCAAATCAACTGATAAAGTTGGCATTATGGCAGGAGCTTCCACACCAAAGGAAAGTATTGAAAAGGTAGTTAAAAAGTTAAATGTCGAATTTTGCGATGAAAAGTATAAAAAATAGAAAAGAACTTGTTGACAAGTTCTTTTTTTGACAGTATACTTGAAGAAATTATATAATTTTATTCAATAGAAATTTCTATTTATGTATTGATTTAAATACTAATTAAATTATTTATCTGTTTGGTTAATAATTAATTAATTTATTTGTTAATGATTAAGAACTTATTTAATGATTAGCTTATCTGTATTATTTTGTAAGTTGAAGTTTCCATCTATTAGAATTCCATAATTAATAAAAAATATTCCGAATATCTAAATAAAATATGAAAAAAGGAGGTTAATTTTAGTGCACTAAAAATGAATATGAATCGAAAATTTGTTGCAAAAAGTAATTTTGTACTAAGGAGAGTTTTAAATACAGAAGAAAATATTGACATATTAAAAGAATTTATCGAGGTAATATTGAATGTACATATAAAAGAAGCAAAAATTAATCCATATTTAGAGAAACTAAAAGATAACTTACCAGCAGAAGAAAATTTTGGTATTGCGGATTTAAGAATAAAAACGAACGAAAATGAAGAAAGAAATATAGGAATACAAATTATTGATGGAAAGCACGTTTTAATTAAGATGCTATTATATTATCTACAAATTCATGGGAAACAATTGCAATATGATGAATATAGAAAAATTGCAAAAACCAATACCATTAATATACTAGACTTCATATTTAATGATGATATAGATTATCATAGTAGAATGGTTGTTAGGGAAGAAACAATGACAAATATAATCAATGATTATCCTGAAATTCATATTTTACAATTACCTAAATTTAAGATGGAAAATTACAAAAATATGACACTAAAGCAAGCTTGGATAAGTTATTTAAAAGGAGAAAATATAGAGGAGGCAATTCAAAAAAGTAAACAAATACAAAAGTTAGATAGGTTATTAGAAAAGTATTGGAGAGAGGAGGTAATGGAATAAAACAAAAGAAACATGTATAGAAATCTTTGATTTCATTATACATGCTTCTTTTATTTTATCATATATATTAATGTGCATTGGTTAAAGTTGGTTTTAAGTTTACACTAATAATAGTTCCTTCTTGTACTAGCTCACCTGCTGTGTAATCTTGAGTAGTTACAATACCTGAACCAGTGACACTAATATTTAAGTTTTTGGCTTTTAAAGCATTAATAGCTTGTGATAAATTCATATCTGATAAATCAGGAACCTCAACAGAAGTAGCAACAGTATCACCTTCGCCATATAACATGATAATAGAATTAGCAGCTAATTTAGCACCTGGTTTTGGATTTTGATCTGCAACTAATGTTGAATTTTCATCTCCAGAAGAAACAACTTTACAATCAAATCCTGCATCAGTAAGTATTTTCTTAGCTTCTGTAATGGTCTTGTTCTTTATATCAGGAACGGTAATTAAGTTTTCAGAACTATTGTCTGCTTCAGTGGTATCTGATGGTACACCTAAATATGGTAATATTTCAGATAACATTTGAGAAACAACAGGAGCTGCAACATTACCACCTTGGTGTCCATATTCTTCATTTTGTGGATCATATAAAGTAAGTAATATAACAACTTGTGTATCTTCAACAGGGGAGATAGCAACAAAAGATGAAACATATCCGTCATCTACATTTGCCTCTGTAGGTTCAGAAGTTCCAGATTTTCCTCCAATAGAATATCCAGAGACTTGAACATTTTTACCAGAACCATTTAATACAACAGATTCCATCATAGTTTTTACTTTTTCTGCAGTTGATTTAGATAAAACTTGTCTTACTTCTGTAGGTTGTGTTTCAGTTACAGCACCAGTATCTGTATTGGTAATAGATTTGATAATATTTGGTTTCATCAAAACACCATCATTAGCAACACAAGAAATAGCGGTTATCATTTGAAGAGGAGTTACTTGGAATCTTTGACCAAATGCATATGTAGCAAGTTCAACAGGTCCCACTTCATCCAAATCATGGAAGATACTAGTTTGTTCTCCATATAATCCAGAATTTGTTGATTCAAATAATCCAAAAGCTTGGTAATATTTATATAAAGTAGAAGCTCCAATTCTTTGTGCCAATTGGATGAAAGCAGGGTTACATGAATTCTCCAAAGCATCTGTTAAGGTTTGAGAACCATGTGGATTACGCCAGTTCCAGCATTTAATTTCTCTATCTTCAACAATTTGAGATCCTGAACAGTAGAAATCACCAGCCTTATCTGGTGTGGTAATACCTTCTTCTAAAGCAACACTAGAAGTGATAATTTTAAAAGTAGAACCTGGTTCGTAACTTTCTGAAACAGATTTATTAGACCACATTTTGTATAAAGCTTCATTCTTTTCTTCATCAGATAAAGAATCATATATTTTAGCTAATGTAGAATTTGGTGTATATGGTGAATTTAAGTCATAATCTGGGTAGCATGCCATTCCTAAAATATCACCAGTTTGAGGATTCATGACAATAACATTTCCACCATCTTCACATTCATATTTTTCAACAGCTTGCTCTAAGTATTTTTCGATAGTAGATTGTACATTTAAATCAAGGGTAAGGGTGATATTACTACCATTTTCAGCAGAAATATAGGTTTCTTCTGCATTTGGAATTTCCTTTTGACTACTATCCTTAGCACTAACAATTTTACCTGGCGTACCAGTTAAAACGGAATCCCATTTAGACTCAATTCCACTTAATCCTTGATTATCACTTCCACAAAAACCAATGACACTAGAAGCAAGATCACCATATGGATAATATCGTTTTGTATCTTCATCTATATTAATACCAACAGAGATATCATTTTCGTCCATCCAAGCCTCTAATTCATCCACTTTTTCTTGTTCTACTTTTTTGATAATGGTTTCCACTTTAGAACTGCTATTTACTTTTTCTAAAGTTTCGTTATAATCTAATGCAAATATATCAGAAAGACCTTTGGCAACAGTTTCCTTTAAAGTTTTGGTTTCTGCATCTGTATCACCAACAATCCTATCAGGGTTAATGGTAATGGTATCAACCTGTGCGCTAATAGCTAAAGCTTTCCCAGTAGAATCGTAAATGTTTCCTCTTTTAGGACTAAGAATTTGATTAATGGCTTGTTGTTGATAAGCCATTTCAGTTAAATAGGCACCATCAACAAATTGTAAATAGCCAATTCTTCCTATAAGTAAGATAAAAATAACGATAATCACAATGAAAGTATTACGCAATTTTGGAGTATAAATTAAATTTTTAGAATCAAAGTTACGGTTTAAACTAATAACATTAGAATTTTTTTCTTTTTTGATTTTTATCATGCTATTGTTTTTTTTGTTATTGATTTTAACCAATTGTTTGTCTTTTTCAACATGGTTTTCATTATGAAAATGAATTTCGTTTTTATTATTTTGAATAGGAGTATCCTGTTTGTTCTTTTTGTTTTGTTTGTTTTTTTTCATTGTTGTTTTGTGATGATTTTGCTTTTTATCATCTTCTGATGACAAACCAATATAAATATTTTTATATTGTACATCATTTTTATTTTTTGTATTTTTATTATTTTTCTTGTTTTTCGGATTTTTTTTATTTGTACTCATAGCTTCGCCTCTTTTGTTAAAAATTTGCAATTTTATTGTATCCTAAAAACAGAGAAAAAGCAACAAAGACACATAAAATTTACAATAAAATATAAAAAGAAATATCATCATAAAAATGCTATGAATTATTGAAAAAGATAAAGATTTACAATATAATAGATATGTAAAAAATGAAAGGAAATAGGAAGATGAGCAATATTTTAGAAGATACCCAATTTATTATGAAAAAATATAAAATCAGGGCCAATAAAGCACTAGGACAAAATTTTTTAATAAATCAACAGGTAGTAGATAACATTGTAGAAAGTAGTCAGATTACTAAGGAAGATTTAGTCATTGAAATCGGTCCAGGATTAGGAACATTAACAAAAGAATTACTAGAAAGAGCAGGAAAAGTTATTTGTATCGAACTAGACAAAAAAATGATAAAAATATTAATGGATAGATTTTCTCTATATGAAAATTTTGAAATTATACATGGAGATGTATTACAAATTAGATTAAATAAAATCATAAAAGAAGAAAAAGAAAAAAATGGTTTCCAATCTGCTAAAATCGTAGCCAATTTACCATATTATATAACCACACCGATTATCATGAAATTATTAGAAGACAGATTAGATTTAGAAAGTATTACTGTTATGATACAAAAAGAAGTAGCAGATAGGTTGATTGCTATTCCAGGAGAAAGAGAAACAGGTGCTATCACGTATTCTGTATATTATTATGCAACAGCTGAAGGCATCATGGAAGTACCAAATGATTCATTTATCCCAGAACCAGAAGTTACCTCAAAAGTAATCAAATTAACTTTAAGAAAAGAACCACTAGTAGAAGTAAAAAGCAGAGGTGTGATGTTTAGAATCATAAAAAGTGCTTTTATGCAAAGAAGAAAAACTTTGTTAAATGCATTAACCAATACAAAGGTATTTATGTCTAAAGAAGAAGGGCTAAGGATTTTAAAAGAATTACATCTAGATGAAAATGTAAGAGCAGAAAAACTGACACTACAAGATTTTGCTGAGATTACCAACAAAATATTGGTAGACGAACCAACAGACAAGAAAAAATAAAGAAAGGAGTGCAGGGGTATTAACCTTTTAAATACCATGCAAGAAAATATGGAAGAAAGAGATTTTTTAGACAAGAGAAGAACACAAATAGGAGAAACCACAACAAAAGAAAGCAATATAGCAGAAGAAAAATATATCCAAGTAGTCATTATGTGTATTGAAAATCAAAAAAAAGAGTTTTTAATACAAAAAAGAGCACAAAATAAAAATGGAAAATGGGCATTAACAGGTGGTCATGTGATATCAGGAGAAAATAGTGTACATGCTATATTAAGAGAAGTTCAAGAAGAATTAGGATTAACATTAGAAGAAAAAGAAATAGAATTGGTATTTTCTAAAAGAGCATATGATTGTTTTGTAGACTTATATTACACCAAAAAAGAAGTGAAATTAGAAAAATTAAAATTAGAAAAAAAAGAAGTAGAAACTGTCAAATGGATGAATCTAGAAGAAATTAAAAATTTTAGAAAAAACAACGCATTTTTAGAATGTCATTATGATTGTTTACAAGAATGTATGTATTTTTTAGGAAAAATACAAGAAGAGGAGAAGAAGAATGTATAAATTAGTCGCAATCGATTTGGATGGAACACTGGTAACAGATGAGAAAGAATTAACACCAAAAACAATGAAAGCCATAAAAGAAGCATCCCAAAAAGGTGTAAAAATTATGATCTCAAGTGGAAGATCATTTTATCGTTTAGAAAAATATATAGACGCATTAGACTTAAGAAAAGAAAATCAATATACCATCTGTTTTAATGGGGGAATGATTGTAGAAAATACAACAAAGGAAATGATATACTCTAAAAATTTAGATGCAGAAGAAGTAAAAGAACTAATTCAATTAGGAAAAACATTAGGTTTACCAATTGTAATATATTCTAGAGATACGCATTATACGGAACAAGTACCAGAAGTTATGCAAAAAAATAGCAAAAATTTGAAAGGAATGAATTTAAAAATTGTAAATTTTAATGAAATGAATTTTGAAGAAAAAGAGAATTACATTTACAAAATTTGTTTTATTGATAAACCAGAAATCATTATAGAAAAAAGAAAAGAAATTCCCAAAGAAATAATGGAAAAATATGAAATCACCAGTAGTGTTCCAGAATATATAGAAATTGTAAAAAAAGGCATCAAAAAATCAGAAGCCATTAAAGTGGTTATGGATAAATATGATATTAAACAAAATGAAGTGATGGCAATTGGTGATGGGGAAAATGATGTGGAAATGTTAAGCTTTGCAGGATTAGGAATTGCAATGGAAAATGCTATGGATGATGTAAAAGAATTTGCCGATGATGTAACAACTTCTAATAATCATGATGGTGTTGCCAATGCTATTGAAAAGTATATTTTAAGAGGAGAATAGAAATTGCCAATTATGAGAGATAAAATGGGAGGAATATATGTTAGCAAACAAACTAAAAATAGGTGATACCATAGGAATTGTATCACCTTCTACACCAATTATGGGAGATAGAGAACAAGCATTAGATAAAGGAAGAAATTTATTAGAAGAAATAGGAATTAATAGTGTAAAAGGAAACTATGTCAATAAAAATACATTAGGATATTCAGCAACCAAAGAAGAAAAAGCGGAAGATATAAATAATATGTTTTCTGATAAAAACATAAAAGGTGTTTTTTCTTCAAAAGGAGGAGAAAATAGTTTTACTTGCTTAGGATTAATTGATTATGAAAATATAAAGAAAAATCCCAAAATTGTATATGGAATTAGTGATGCAACCAATTATCTAAATGCGATATATGCTAAAACAGGTCTAATTACATTTCATCAATCAGATGTAAAAAGCTTTTCAATGATAGATAAAGATAGTTTTGAATTGCAAGATTTTAAGCGAAGATTAATCGATGGAGAAATAGGAAAAATTCATAAAAATTCTGAATGGAAGTGCTTAAAAAAAGGGATAGTAGAAGGGATTATTGTTGGAGGAAATTTAAAATCATTAATGAATTTATTGAATACAGAATATATGCCAGATGTAACAGATAAAATTCTATTTTTAGAAGCATATGCTAGTTCTACACCACTAGAATTGGTAGATTGTTATTTATCTGTCTTAAAATATCATAAAATATTTGATAAAATAAAAGGACTATGGATAGGGCATTATCACGGGGATACAGAAACTATAAAATTTGAAGATGTTGTTATGAACAATTTAAAAGAATACAAATTTCCAATATTAAAATGTGATGATTTTGGACATAATTGTGAAAATGTAGTGATTCCGATTGGTGGAAAGATAAAATTAGATGCAACGAATTGTGAAGTAGAAATATTAGAAAAGATTGTAAATTAAGGAAAAGAAGAGGAAGAGTATAGAGTACTGAAACAACGCTGTTCGTTGAAAATTATGTAAAATTGTGCTAAAATAGTTGATAGAGAGCAAGTGGCTCCAAATTTTGAAAAAACAGGAGGAAAAAGGACATGTTAAAACTTGAAGGAAACAAACTTATTGTAACTTTAGACGGACGGGAAGAGAGTTTTACTGAAACTGAGCTCATAGGAATTCTGAGAGATTATGTTGGTCAAGAGACCGACAAAATTTCAGAAAAGCCTATAGAAGGTGAATGGTTTGATGTAAATCCAACCGAAATCGATCAGTCTCTTTTCTATGAAGAGAGAAGGGATACGAGACAGGAAGGAACCAGAATAATCATTCTGGAGGCATTAGCTGAGTTAAACGACAATCCCAGCAAATATGGCAGACCTTTTCAAGTTATGAACCCAGAAAACACTTGGTATCCTCAACGAAAGCTGATTCAAGAGCTAGAAGAGATGGCTTTTGATATCGGAGACCATATGGAAAATTGGGTGGAAAAAGGGTTGGAATGGGCTCAAAGGATTGCAAACGGCGAAAGCTGGAAGTCCGTATGCAATGATCCAGATACCGCGAGATGGTATCGGTTGATTAACTGGAAAAATGGTAGTATCAGAATCATAGGTGGAGCGACTAGAAAGCATAGTAATGCTTCGGCAACATCGATTCGGTACTATGATTACAAGAATGTCAGAAAGAATAATTCGATGGTACCGTCCGTCGTGCGGTACAAGTAATTCACCGATGAATTAATAGGTGAATAAGAGGAAATAAGGGGATGATACTTGAATGAGTAACATCCCCTATATTTCTGATAGGATGTAAGTGATATATAAAAAACAAGAACAAATTTTCGTAAATATATTGAAAAAACTTTAGAATTATGATATAAGTAGAAGAAATAAAAGAGCTTTTAAGTTGTTCAGAATTTCCAACAATTGAAAAAAGGAGATGATATATATGACAAATAATCTAGTAAATAAAACAGAGAAAGACTTTGAAAGTATTAAACATGTAGATGAGAATGGAGTAGAATTTTGGTATGCTAGAGAGTTAATGACAATGTTGGAATACAGTAAATGGGGAAATTTTGTAAAAGTAATAGATAAGGCAAAAGAATCTTGCAAAAACAGTAATATCAATATATTTGAACATTTTGCCGACGTCGGCAAAACGATAAAAATGCCTAAAGGAGCTGAAAAGGTAATTGATGACTTTAAACTATCTAGGTATGCATGCTATTTAATTGCACAAAATGGAGATAGTAGAAAAAAAGCAATAGCATTAGCGCAAACTTATTTTGCAGTACAAACTAGAAAACAAGAAATAACAAGACAAGAATATGAACAATTAAGTGAAGATGATAAAAGGTTATATACTAGAAGAAATGTAAAAGATAAAAATAAATATCTATTTAATACAGCAAAATTAGCTGGTGTAAAAAATTATGGAAAATTTAATAATTATGGATATAGAGGACTATATAATGGAGAAACAGCGAAAGATATTGCAAATAGAAAAGGAATATCAGAAAAAGAAGATATATTAGACTATATGAGCAGTACAGAACTAGCAGCTAATCTATTTAGAATTACACAAACAGATGAGGTTTTAAAAAATAAGAATATACATAATGAAGACGATGCTTGCATAACACATCATAATGTAGGACAGGCTGTTAGGCAAACTATAAAAAGAATTGGTGGTACTATGCCAGAGAATTTACCAACACCAAGTAAAAGTGCAAAGCAGATTGAACAAGAAAAACAAAATGAATTAAAAGAAAGTGATAAAAAGAAGTTAAAATAAATTACCATATGAAAATTAGATGGTTAGAATTTGTAGCCAACTGAAAAAAGTTCTAAGATTTCAAGAAATAACTTGAAGTTTTAGAACTTTTTAAATAGAAATACACCTTTTATGTAAAGAAAACATAAAATATAACAAAAACATAAAAGGAGGAGAGAAAATGTCTAGCTACATAATACAAGGGGGAAATAAGCTAGAAGGAACAGTAAAAATATCCGGCTCGAAAAATTCTAGTCTACCAATTATTGCAGCAACCATACTAAATGGTGGAGAGACCACTTTATATAATGTACCCAATATTCATGATACACAAATGATGTTTGAAATCTTAAGACAAATAGGAGGGAAAGTTACAAAAAAGAAGAATAAAGTAATAATCAATACAAAAGATATTCATAAATATGAAATACCAGAAGAACTGATGAGACAAATGCGTTCTTCTGTCATTTTTGCAGGAAGTTTATTGGGAAAATATAGAAAATGTACACTATCTTATCCAGGGGGATGTGACATTGGAACCAGACCAATCGACTTACATTTAAAAGCTTTTGAAAAATTAGGAATAAATATTGACAAAAACTATGGAAAAATAGCATGTAGTTGTGATAAAATAAACGGGGAAAAAATTGATTTCGAATTTCCAAGTGTTGGAGCAACTGAAAATGCAATACTTGCAAGCTGTTTGGGAGAAGGAACAACCGTTATAACCAATGCAGCAAGAGAACCAGAAATTATTGATTTACAAAATTTTTTAAATAAAATGGGAGCAAAAGTAAGAGGAGCAGGTTCTAACAAAATTGAAGTCATTGGTGTGAAACACTTAAAGGATGTTAGTTATAACATTATGCCAGACAGAATTGAAACAGGAACATTTTTATGTATGGCTGCAATGACGAATGGAAATCTAATTTTAGAAAATATTAATAGTGCTCATATTGTACCAATTGTTAACAAATTGGAGGAATGTGGTTGTAAAATTGATATGCGAGCAAATACATTAGAAATCAATGCACCAAAACGATTAAGAGCAACAGATATAAAAACAATGCCATATCCAGGATTTCCAACAGATATGCAATCCATATTTGCAACAGCATTAACAATTGCAAAAGGAACCTCAGTCATTGTAGAAAATATATTTGAAAACAGATATAAATATACACAAGAATTGGTTCGAATGGGAGCTAAAATTACTGTAGAAGGACGAACCGCTATTATAAAAGGTGTAAGAAGATTATACAGTGCAAATGTAAAAGCAACAGATTTAAGAGGCGGAGCAGCTTTAGTTATGGCAGCATTATCCACAAAGGGAGAATCAAAAGTGGAAAACATTGAATACATTTTAAGAGGATATGACAATTTCGAAAATAAGATTCAAAATATTCATGGAAATATGATAAGACATATAGATTATCAACTATAAAAAATAAAATCAAAAAGAAAATAAAAGAGGGCATGAAATGAAGTATTTACCCTAAAATATATATCATGCCCTGGATTTTCTAAAAACAAAAGAAAATAATATAGAAAAATCTTATATCATTATAAGTAAAGGAAATTTTCTATATAATAAAAAAGGAGGTATCCAATTGTCAAAAAAACAGAAGCAAAAATTGCAAAAAGAACAAGAAGTAAATTTATATTATTTTGATAATGGACAAGAACAAGAAGAAACAATTGATGACATGATGAAAAGAAAAAAAGCAAAAGAAAGAGAAAAAAGAATAGAAGAAAGAAAAAGACAAAATTTTGATAATCAATTTGACTTTGATACAGAAACTGTTATTGGAATGACGAATAAAAATAAAATAAAGCAAGAAGAACAAAAGAAAAAAGAGCTTGCTAAAAAACAAAGAAAAAGAAATCGTTTAATAAAAAGAATAAAAGGAATTCTTAAACTATTCTTACTATTAGGAGTTATCACAGGAGCAATTGTGTTTGCAACATGTTCACCAATTTTTAATATAACAGACATAGAAGTGTTAAATAATAATAGAGTAGCCAGTGACACGATTATTAGTTTGTCAGAAATCAGTACAAATGAAAATATATTTCGTTTTATTGCAACAAAGGCAAGTAATAGTATCAAACAAAATGCTTATATAGAAGATGTAAAAATAAGAAGAGTATTGCCAAATAAAGTGCAGATTGAAGTAATAGAAAGAGAGCCTAAATATAGTGTACCAGTATTAGGAGAATTTGCATATATAAGTACACAAGGATATATATTAGAAATTGCACAAAATGAATTAAATTTACCAGTTATTTATGGATTACAAACAGCAGAAGAAAATATAACAGCTGGAAATAGAATTCAAGAAGAGGATTTAGAAGCATTAGAAATGATATTAAAAATCATGAGTGCGGTGAATGATTCTGGGTTATCTGAAAAGGTTACAAGTATTGACATTAGTAATAAAAATGATTATAGTATATATATGCAAGAAGAGAGAAAAACAATCCATTTGGGTGATGGTTCAAATTTAAGTAATAAAATGTTATATGTTATGGCAATATTAGAAGAAGAAAAAGATGTGGCAGGAGAAATTTTCGCAAATGGAGATTTGAATAGTGACTTTAGAGTATATTTTAGAGAAGATGTATCAGGATAAATATATAAAAGAGGTGGAAACATGCCAAATAAAAAGCTAATTAGCATAATTTTAGGAGTAATGTGTTTTGCATTAACAGTAGGAATTGTGGTACAAATGAAAACAATTCAAAATACAAATTCTACAATTGGTCAGAATCAAGAAGCAAATGAATTAAGAGACGAAATACTAAGATATAAAGAACGATATGATAATCGATTTGCAGAACTAGAAAAAGCAGAAGCAGAACTAGAAAAAGCAAGGGAAGAAGCAACCAAAAACGATTCAGAATTAGAACAGGCACAACAACAAATTACAGAAGGAAATAAATTAACAGGAATGACAGAAGTAACAGGACCAGGAGTTATCATTACATTAACAGATGGAAAAGGAATATCATCATCAACCTTAAATGCAAGTCAATTAATCGTACATGATTTAGATGTTTTAAGTGTTGTAAATGAACTAATAAATGCAGGAGCAGAAGCAATATCTATTAATGATCAAAGGTGGGTATTAACAACCGCTATTTCATGTAGAGGAAATACAATTGATATCAATGGAGAAAGAATAGGAGCACCATTTACCATAAAAGCAATAGGACTTCCTGAATATTTAGCAGGATTAGAAAGAGTAGGCGGATATTTAGAACTTATGAAAGGACAAGGTGTAGGCGTTAATTTAGAAAGATCAAACAGTATTACCATACCAAAATATTCAGGTGTCATCAATTTTGAATATCTACAAAATGTGGAAGAGTAAAATGTCGCATAGAAAAACGATCTCAATGCGACAAATGTCGCACAGAAAAACGATCTCAATGCGACATGACAAAGAAAGGATGAGAGGTAAATGAAAAAAGGTAAAATTACGATGACAATTACAATTGGAATTGCCTGTTTTGCACTGGTAACAGTCATGATGATGCAATTTAAAGTCGTAAATGAAACAGATATAACAGCCATTGAAGAAATGCAAGAATCAGAACTAAAAACAGAATTAGCAAATTGGAAGACAAGATATGAAGAAATTGATGCACAGTATCAAGAAACTACACAAAGATTAGAAGAATATAAAAATGACGAAGAGTCAAATAGTGAAGCAAGCAAATTAGTACAAGAAGAATTGGAACAAACAAATACATTATTAGGCTTGACAGATGTTCATGGAGAAGGAGTCGTTATTACATTAAAAAGTGGAGATGATACAACAGCTATTACGGCAGATGATTTACTGGTTATTGTAAATGCACTAAAATTTGCAGGAGCAGAAGCAATCGCAATTAATGATCAAAGAATTATGAATACAACAGATATTGTATATATTACATCAGGTTCTTTTATAAAAGTGAATGGACAACGAATATTAGAACCTTATGTGATTAAAGTAATAGGAAATCAATCTCATATGGAAAGTGCAGTAACAGGAACTGGTGGTAAAGTAGACGAATTACAAGCATTAAATCATACAGTCACAATTGAAAAAGATAGTGATATAACAATAGGAAAATATAATGGAGAGATTGAAACAAGATATATAGAATAGGGGGAAATAAAATGATTTTTATTGCGATATTAATAGGATGTATCTTAGGAGCAATTTTAGGGTTAAATGCACCAATCATATCCTATACATATTCAAGCTATTTAGCAATTGCTATTATAGCAGCCTTAGATTCTGTCTTTGGAGGAATTGCTTCAGTTATTAAAAAGAATTTTGATTTAAAGATTTTTATATCAGGATTTTTTGGAAATGCAATTTTAGCCATATTGTTAACCATTTTAGGACAGAAATTAAATGTGGATATATATTTAGCTGCAATTGTTGTTTTTGTCTGGAGAATGTTTATGAATTTAGGAACTATTAGAAGATATTATGTTGAAAAATGGTCAGATATGATAAAGGAAAAATCAGGAACAAAAAGACAAAACAATACACAAGAAAGCACACAAGAAAGCACACAAGAAAGTACACAAAAAAACACACAAGAAAGCACACAAGAAGAAAAATAAGCAGAGTATAAAATAAAAATAAATAAGAGTTTGTCTTAAATAAATTCTAAAGAAAAAATGATTAAACAAGAAAGAATTTTATTGAAAAATATTTTAAGATTAACTCTTATTTCAATGAAAAATGTAGAAAAATGTAGAAAAAACAATAAAAAAGTGTATAAAAGTAGAAAAAAAGAATGTTTTTTAGTATTACAACATTGTTGCAAAAATGTTACAAAAATATTACAGTTTCTATTGACATTTTTTTTAAAATGTAATATATATACACTTAGAAAAAATATACTAATAAATGGAGGAATTAACTTGGCGATAGGTGATATCATAGTAGGTATTGATATAGGCACAAGTAAAGTTTGCACCGTTGTAGGGGAAGTCAACAATTTTGGTCAAATTGAAATTATAAGCAATACCTCATATAAATGTAGTGGACTAAAAAAATGTAAGATTATAAATGAAGACGAAATAAGTTTAAGTGTAGCCAAAACAATAAAAGATGCTGAAGAAGAAACCAATTTGAAAATAAATTCAGCATATGTAACCATTCCAGGAAAATATGTAACAATTGTTCAAAACTCTATAACCAAAGAAGTTAAAGATAAATATTCTGGAATATCCGTCAGAGATGTGCAAAATGCCATTATGCAAGTAAAAGATATTGAAATACCAGATGGAAAAACATTAATCGATATTGTTCCAGATAAAATCACATTAGATAATGGACAAATTGTAGCAGATCCTGTAGGCAACTTAAGTTCTAGCTTTACAATTAGTGCACAAATCATATTAGCAGATAAAGATTATGTAAGGCAATTACATAATATATTTAAAAAAGCAGATTTAGAAATTGATGGAATTGTACCAATCACATTAGCTGAAAGAAACTTAGTATTAGACAGTAATGAATTACATGATAATATTATGCTATTAGATATAGGTGCAGGAAATATCGATATTGGTGTCTTTGAAGGTAGCAGTTTTATCTATACCAATTCAATACCATTAGGAGGAGACAATATCACAAATGATATTGCAGTCGTATTAAATATTTCAGAAGAAGAAGCAGACAAACTAAAAAGACAATATGGATTAGCTTTAAAATCTTTTATTGATAATGATAATGATATCATATTAAATACTTCAAAAGATGAAAACAAAAATAGAATTATCAAAAGTTCTGAATTAATTGAAATTATTGAAGCCAGAATAGAAGAAATGTTTTCAATAATTAATAAAGATATAACAAACAATGGATTAAAGCATAAAATTAATAATGTTGTTTTAACAGGACAAGGCATTGTCAATATCAATAAAAGTGATGTGGCAGGAAAAATCAACCTAAATATTCCTGTAAAAATTTCAACAGGAAGAGCAATTAGTACTGTAAAACCAACATACAGGACAAGTTATGCATTAGTTAGATATATAGCAGCAAGACCATTTGCAAAAACTGTTTCAAGCAGTATAGATACGCAAAACAATGAAAATGTATTTAAAACAATCTTAGAAAAAATAAAAGAGTTTTTTTATACATAAGATTTTAATTTTAAAATATATAAAGATAAGGGAGGAAAAACTAAATGATGGATTACAATGATGACAATAATATTACAATGATGGATGGAACAGCAACAATAAAGGTTATAGGTGTTGGAGGAGCAGGAAACAATGCTGTTAATAGAATGATAGATGCAGGAATAAAAGGAGTAGACTTTATTGCAGTTAATACAGATAGACAAGCTCTTCAAACTTCAAAAGCAAACACAAAAATTCAAATAGGAGAAAAAATCACAAGAGGATTAGGTGCAGGAGCAAATCCTGACATTGGAGCACAATCAGCAGAAGAAAGCAAAGGAGAATTAGCAGAAGTATTAAGAGGAGCAGATATGGTATTTGTTACAGCCGGAATGGGTGGAGGAACAGGTACAGGAGCTGCACCAGTTGTTGCACAAGCTGCAAAAGAAATGGGAATTCTAACAATAGGTGTTGTTACAAAACCATTTACATTTGAAGGAAAGAAAAGACTTTCACAAGCAGAAAGAGGAATTGAAAGCTTAAAAGGAAAAGTAGATACATTAGTTGTTATACCAAATGATAAATTATTACAAATCATTGATAGAAAAACATCAATTATTGAAGCATTTAAAATGGCAGACGATGTATTAAGACAAGGTGTACAAGGTATATCAGACTTAATTGCCATTCCAGGACTTGTAAACTTAGACTTTGCTGATGTAAAAACAATCATGTTAAATCAAGGTATGGCACATATGGGTGTTGGTAGAGCAGGAGGAGAAAATAGAGCAGAAGATGCAGCGAAAGAAGCTATCCAAAGTCCATTACTAGAAACATCAATCGAAGGTGCAAAAGGTGTTATTATTAACATTACAGGTGGAGAAGACTTAGGATTACATGAAGTAAATACAGCTGCAGAATTAGTTCAACGCAGTGTTGACCCAGAAGCAAATATTATCTTTGGTACAGTAACAGATCCAACAATGGAAGATGAAATTCAAATTACAGTTATTGCAACAGGATTTGAAAAAACAGAACCAATTTCAAGTATTGGAGTAGATAATATTGTATCAAAAACTTGGGAAAAGAAAATTAATTCTATTCCAGCAAGTTCAGAAGTAAGTAATTCACAAAATGATTTAGACATACCATCTTTCTTAAGAAAGAATAAAAATAAAAATATGTAATTAAAAGAAAATGTATTTTAATGTAAGAAAAACAGAAAAACTCTATAAACGTAAAAGAAATAATCGGAATTTATCGATTATTTCTTTTTTTTTACAATAAGAAAGGACAGCTTTTTCAATCAATAGGTAGTAGAATAGGTGAGCAGGTGATTAGTAGATGACAATATACATTGATGTTGTATTCATAGAGAACTTGTTAATGAATTATATTATTTTATTTGCTACAGGTGTTATTCTAAAAATAAAAATAAAACATATACGATTACTATTAGCAAGTTTGGTAGGAGCAATATATACGATTATTGCTTATATTTCAGCTTTAAAGATATATTCCAACATATTTTTAAAATTTACACTATCCTTAATCATAATTTACATAGCATTTAATCCGAAAAGTGTCAAAAAATTATTTAAATTCACATTAATCTTTTATTTAACCTCTTTTGTTTTTGGAGGAGCAGCTTTTGCATTCATTTATATTGTAAAACCACAGGAAATATTAAAAAATAATGGATTAGTGCTAAACGCTAACTCTTTGAAGATTATTTTCTTATCAGCTATCATTGCCTTTATGATTATTACGATTGGATTTAAAGTGGTAAAAAATAAAATATCATCAAAAGATATGTATTGCTATATCAAAATAAAACTAAATCATAAAGAAATAGAAGCAAAAGCAATGATAGATACAGGAAATTTTTTAAAAGAACCAATTACAAATACACCTGTTATTGTAGTAGAACACACACTACTATATGAATGTATACCGAAGGAGATATTAAATCATCTAGAAAACATTTTAGGAGGTGATTTTAGTGAAATACCTGAAAAAATTAAAAAAGAATATATGCCAAGACTAAAAGTAATTCCATTTTCATCACTTGGAAAACAAAATGGAATGCTATTAGGAATGAAGGCAGAAGAAGTAGTTATAAAAAATGAGGAAGAAAATAAAACAAAAGAAAATGTAATCATCGGAATATATAATAAATCATTAACAAAAAGGGGAGAATATAGAGCTTTATTAGGAATAGAGTTGGTCTAGTGTCTCATAGAGATCGTTTTTCTGTGCGACATTTGTCTCATAGAGATCGTTTTTCTGTGCGACATTTGTCTCATAGAGTTCGTTTCTCAATGCGACATCGACACTCTATGCGACATTTCTGTGAAGAAGGAGTTGATTAAAATGAAGATAATTGATTTTGTAAAAAATAGTATCCATACCATTTGTGCAAAATATTTGAATGATAATGATGAAATAGAATATTTGCCGATTTTTTACATAGCTGGTAGTCAAACGCTCCCACCACCATTACCGCCCGAAGAGGAAGAGTTTTATATAAAAAAATTGTCAGAAGAAAATAATTTAGAAGCAAGACAAATTTTGGTAGAGAGAAATTTAAGATTAGTTGTATATATTGCCAAAAAGTTTGAAAATACTGGAATTGGTATTGAAGATTTGATATCTATAGGAACGATTGGACTTATGAAGGGAGTAAATACATTTAATAATGAAAAGAAAATTAAATTGGCAACTTATGCTTCAAGATGTATAGAAAATGAAATCTTAATGCATTTGAGAAAAAGTAACAAAATAAAAGGAGAAATTTCTATAGATGAACCATTAAATAAAGATGGTGAAGGAAATGAGTTATTATTATCAGATATTTTAGGAACAGAACCAGATGTGACATCTAGAAATTTAGAAGACGAAGTAGATAAAACCTTGCTCCGAGCGGCTGTTTTAAAATTAAATGATAGAGAAAAAAATATCATGGAAATGAGATTTGGATTTAAAACAGGAAAAGAAAAAACACAAAAAGAAGTTGCAGATGAATTACGGTATTTCACAAAGTTACATATCCAGACTAGAGAAGAAAATCATTAATAAAATGAAAAAAGATATTGTGAGCAAAATTGGATAATAAATAGAAAAATGTTAGGAATTATTAGATAATATTAAGGTAATATTACTATACAATATCAACCAATACTGGAATACAATGCAAGTAAAAGTTGCAAATTTACATAAAATATGATATAACAATAAAGAAAATAAAATATGTAAGATAATCAAAGCTTAAATAAGGAGGATTAAAACATGAAAAATAACTATGGGGAAGAGTTCAGGAAACAAAGAGTTCGGATGAATTTGAATCAAAAAGAAATATCATCAAAAATAGGACTCTCAGTAGTAGCGATTTCTGGCAGAGAAAATGGGGATAGACCGTTTAAAGTGAGAGAGCTATATACTGCATATACTGTCTTTGGAATTGATGTCGGATTTGGAAATGTATTTGATTCTATTGATCAACAAGGTAAAAATGTAGAACGAATAATTCAAAATCTCTCTGAAATAGAGCAAAAAAGAATAAGAGAAAGAGACTATAAAAACATGGCAATTTATACATTGGAGAGATTAAAAGATTTGCTATGGGTTGAAGAGGACAATTTATTTGATTTTTCAAATATCGAACTGACCACGAAAGAGAAAAGTAGGTTAGAAAAAGTATTGAAAAAATATCAAAAAAAAGATGGTGATATTGAAAGAGCCCTGAAACTTTTAGAAATTGCAGTGCAAGAATAGTTGAAAAACAAAATGGCAGAGATGAAAGAAGCTCTGCCATTTTATATGCACAAAATACGCAAAAAATCATCAGCATAAAGCGAATAGAAATCTCTTTTTAAGGAAATACTGATAGTAAGTATTTCTTAAAAGGAGGTTTTCTTTTTGCTAAATAAAGTTGAAATCTGTGGAGTGAATACATCAAATTTACCATTATTAAGTAAAGAAGAAAAGGAAGCACTTTTTGTAAAAATCAAAGCAGGAGATGAAGAAGCAAGAAATACATTTATCAATGGAAATTTAAGATTGGTATTAAGTGTCATACAAAGATTTTACGGAAGAGGAGAAAATGCAGATGACTTATTTCAAGTAGGATGTGTAGGATTAATCAAGGCAATAGACAATTTTGATTTAAGTCAAAATGTACAATTTAGTACTTATGCAGTACCTATGATTATAGGAGAAGTAAAACGATATTTAAGAGACAATAATAGTATACGAGTGAGTAGATCGGTTAGAGATTTAGCATACAAAGTGATACAATTTAAAGATCGATACACAAAAGAACATGGAAAAGAACCAACTGTAGAAGAAATAGCGAAAGAATTAGAAGTGACCAAAGAAGAGATAGCATTTAGTTTAGATGCTATACAAGATCCAGTATCTTTGCAAGAGCCAGTATATAATGATGGTTCAGAAAGTATATATATCATGGATCAAGTAAAAGACAGTAAAAACACAGATGAATTATGGGCAGAAAAAATAACCATAAAAGGAGCAATGGAAAAATTAAATGAAAAAGAAAGAATGATCATCAATAAACGATTTTTTGATGGTAGAACACAAATGGAAGTTGCAGAAGAAATTGGCATATCTCAGGCACAAGTATCCAGACTAGAAAAAACAGCCATACAACATATAAAAAGATTATACAAGTAAGTGCGTGTCCCATGTCGCATAGAGTTCGTTTGTCGCATAGAGTTCGTTTGTTGGTGGGACATTTGTCGCATAGAGATCGTTTTTCTATGCGACATTTTTGTGTAGGTAACCTTCCGGCTATGCCGGTAGTAACATAAGCTTTAGCTTTGTAGCAAAGCAACTCCTTTCATGCTATAATATCAATATGTTTCGACGCATAATTGATAAAATAAATGAAAGGAGTTGCGTATCATGA
>CASEEU010000049.1 GCA_949287075.1 uncultured Eubacteriales bacterium
ATAGAATACTTTATCATTTAAGAAAAAGAGAACATTACGTACATTCAGAAATATTTGAGGATGTAGAATCAGACCCATCTTTTGATACAATAAAAAAAGGTGTAGAAGCAATGGAACGATTTAGACCTGATGTAATTATTGCATTAGGTGGTGGAAGTCCAATAGATGCAGCAAAAGGAATGTGGTTATTCTACGAAAATCCAGATGCTGATCCAGAAGGATTAAAACTTAAATTTATGGATATACGTAAACGTACTTATAAATTTCCAAAACTAGGAACAAAATGTAAAATGGTGGCAATACCAACAACTTCTGGAACTGGTTCAGAAGTTACATCATTTGCAGTTATAACAGATAAAAAGATAAATAAAAAATATCCTCTTGCTGATTATGAATTAACTCCAGATGTTGCAATAGTAGACCCAGACTTAGTAATGAGTCTTCCTAAAACTGTTACAGCAGATACAGGAATGGATGTTCTAACACATGCAATAGAAGCGTATGTATCTAATATGGCATCAGATTATACAGATGGTTTAGCTGAAAAAGCAGTTGAGCTAGTATTTAAATATTTAAAAAGAGCTTATGATAATGGTAATGATAAAGAGGCAAGAGAGAAAATGCATAATGCAAGTACTATTGCAGGTATGGCATTTACAAATGCTTTCTTAGGAATAAATCACTCTTTGGCACATAAATTAGGTGCAGAATTTCATATGGCACATGGTAGAATAAATGCTATACTTTTACCATATGTGGTAAGATACAATAGCACAAAACCAACAAAGTTTGTTTCATTCCCTAAATATGAATATTTTATAGCCGACCAAAAATATTATGAAATGGCTAAAAAAGTAGGATTAAAAGCAAAGACTGTTGAAGAAGGAATTAGTAGTTTAATCGAAAAAATAAAAGAAATGAATGAACATATGAATATTCCAAAATCATTTAAAGATGCTGGAATTGATGAACAAGAATTTTTATCAAAGGTAGATATGTTAGCAGACAGAGCATTTGAAGACCAATGTACAACCGCTAACCCAAGAGTACCATTAGTATCAGAAATCAAACAAATCTTATTAGATAGTTATTATGGAAAAGAAGTAAAATAGGAGAGATGTAGATGAACTTAAAAGGCATAAGTAAAAAATTCCAAGAAAAATTTCTAGGAAATAGAGAAGAAAAAACACCCGAAGAGGAAGTTAAAGAAAAGGTTATTGAACCAATTCAAGATGAAAATACAGAATTAACAAGTCAAGAAATTGCAACACAAATTATAGAATTATTAAATCAATATCCTGCGGATAAAAGGAAAGTAATAATAGAAGAATTAAGAAAATCAGATGTCGTTTCTTCTGCTATGTTGGTAGGAGCAGCAGTAAAAGCCGTTGACTCTGATGAAATACCAAATGATTTAGCGGTAGAATTGGGAAGACAGGCATCTGACAAAACAGCTGTGGGAATATTAGAAAATGCGAGTATGTCTAGAGATGATAGATTAAAAATAATAGAATCTTTAGCAGACAATAAATTAAAAGAAGATGAAATTTGTAAAGAACTAAAAATGACATATGGAGCAATGAAAGAGCTAGAACAACAAAGTGAATTTGCTGGAAGAATAAAAAAAATCATAGGAATCTTTAAGAGAACAGATAAAATTAATGAAAAATTATATAAAATTGTTGCCAAAAATCTTGCTTTTATGTATCATAAGACAAATGGAGCAATGGATTTATATCCGATGGAACAATTGGTACCTATTCATGAAATGATAAGAGTAGACATGCCAGAAAAAATAGAAGAAGAATATGTCAATTTATTAAAAGAGGGAGAAGAAAATAAATTTGATTTAAAAGATGTTAAAGAAAGACTTCTTGATAGAATGATGAAAGAAGTGCATAGAAAAGCAAAAGAAGAAGAACAACCAGATAGTACATTTATGAAATATATAGGAGAAGTAGATGAAGAAGAATCTCAAGATTTAATAAAATATGTACGAAAATATAATCCAGATGTAAGTGGGAAAGAAATATCAAAAATTTTAAGAATAGCAAAAGGAGAAGAAAGTGAATCTATATATGAACCAAAAAGAAAAAGCAAAACAAATTCTATGATTCAAGAAGAAGATATTGATATTTTACAAGAATGTATCGATGCTGGTTTAATACAAACACTAAAGAAAATGAGCAAACAAGAAAGAAAAAAAAGTTTACTTGCTATAAATGGTACATTAGAAAAAAGATTGCAAAAAGAAAAACGTATACAACTGATTAAAAATGCAGAGGTAGTGCCTAGAGAAGAAACACCTAAAGTAAAAAAAGCAGAATTTAAAGGAGATATGGATAGATAAAAGCCAATTTGGCTTTTATTTTTTGTGTAGGTAACCTTCCGGCTATGCCGGTAGTAACATAAGCTTTAGCTTTGTAGCAAAGCAACTCCTTTCATGCTATAATATCAATATGTTTCGACGCATAATTGATAAAATAAATGAAAGGAGTTGCGTATCATGA
>CASEEU010000050.1 GCA_949287075.1 uncultured Eubacteriales bacterium
ATACTACTCAAGCACACATTAATTCTACAGTAGATTATATTTTACAAAATTTATAATTTAAGACTTCAGTATTAAATTTTGTTTACACATAATTTTTATACTGAAGTTTTTTATGTTATTCATTATATTTATTTTTCTAAATCCCAATCTAATTCATTTTGTTTTTCTTCATGTTCTAATTGTTTTACTGGATCAATATAAGTATAAGTATCTTCTTGAAAATTTTTGACTAATTCTTTTGACTCTCCAATTCCAAATTTATGACAAACCCAATCTATAAATTTATCAATAGTTTCGTAAAATTTATCTATAATTTTGTGTAAATAGTTATTCTCTTTTTCTAACGACCTAATTTTACTTTTATATTTATATTCAATACTAAATTCTTTATCTTGAAATTCTTGTTCTAATTCAGCTTTTCTATTATTATATTCAGAATCTAAATTATTGCTTTTTCTTTTATATTCACTTTCTAGCCCCTTAACTTTGTCATTTAATTTTTTGTTATCTGCTATTATAGAATTTCTTTCTTTTTGATATTTTTCTGCATCTTCAACCATTTTAGATTGTTTCGACAATTCTTTATGCAATGATAAATTATCTTTGTATAATTCTTTGATTAATTCATCTTTAGGCTTTATAATTTCTTCTAATATTTTTTCATCTCTCTTTAGTGAAAATTTACTAATATCAGTTATATTTGGAACTTCTGGTAATTCTAATTTTATTTCATTTAAAATTTTTTTAGTATTATCAAAATTTGTAATTTTTTTATATTCTTCAATAGTATAATGTTTTCTATTAGTATCTTCTACAAACATACCTCTTTCTAAATCAAAGCCTTTTGACTGCACATGCTTAAAATAGGCATCTTGCAATTTTCTATAACTGTCTCGACCTTTCCAAAAATCTCTTGCACAAATTTTATCAATTTCTTTTCCTTCTTTATCTTTTGTGTAAACAACAGGAACAAACATTAAGTGCATGTGTGGTGCTCCTTCATCTAAATGTACTACTGCTGATATTATATTTTTTTCTCCGAGATTTTTATAATTACAGATGAATTTATAACATTCATCAAAATACCTTTTTGCTTCTTTTTCTCTAATCCTATCAAAAAATGCTTGGTCAGATGTAAATATCATTTGACACATGATTATACTATTACTTCTAAGATGTCCTTGTAAATTATTTTCTTTCATATATTTATCAAATTCTTTTGTATATGTTGATTGGTTTTTCTTAATATAGTAATTTAAATGTGTTCTAGTTGGATCTATATCTTTATTAGTATGATTTTTTACTTTTCTATCATTGTGAGTTCCTTTTCCATTTATTTCAGCTCGTGTTAATTTTTCATTTCTTACGATAGCATAACTCATATCTCCATGCACCTCCTTCTTCGCTCGAGATATTGTTTCAATGTCTAACACACTAGACAAACAAGTTTGTCTGTGTGGCAGGGTTACTTAACCCCACACCCCCAAAAACCTAAAAGTGCATAACTGCATTTTTAGGTTTTCTCATAAAAATTTGCCTATCGAAATTTTTATGAATGTGAGCAAAAAAATAAATTTTTTACTCACAACAAAAAAGCACTTATGCTTTTTTGCATTCACTTTAGCAACTATAAAGCAGGAACCAGAGGGAGAGAGCTAAAGTGAATTAGGTGTAATAATCCCATTTGTTAAAAATAGAATTATTACACCTATATAAGCTGAAACCGTCGGTCGTTCGCCTTGTTTCATAGGTAGTCTAGTAAGTAGCTTTTGCTACTATAATTGCTGGTACTTTTAATACCTTTGTTCATACTTGCCCAAACTTTTTACAATTACAAATCCATTTCAAGTTTTGCCACCGAATACTCTTTTTTTATTGTGAGTCTGTGTTCTAAAATCTCACTCACGCACTTTGTATAATTAGACTGCTTATACAAATACGAATGAACTTTATAGCATCGGCTCATCACACCAAACACTTTTTAAGAGGTGTTGCATTTCTCTTTTGCACGACAAAAAAGCCCGTTTGTAGATTTTTATTCTACAAACGGACTTTATCGATAATATTCTTATTTAATTTGCTCTCACAATCGCTTTGTAGCGATTTAAAATTAGGAAGAGTATATTTTATGGCTATAATACAATTTCCTTAAAATGCAAAATTTGATTTTAAAATATCAACAATAAATTAGACTGCTACTTCTATCAAAAGTTCTAACATAGTTCTAACACTTAATTCAAAATTTTAGAAAAGAAGATTTTTGTTTTTCTTGCATATTTATCAATACTTGTGTTATAATTCTCTTACAAACAAGCGAATTTAAGAGGTTAATAACTATTACTAAAAGAGGTTATCTAATGGTAAAAGATGAGGTGCGTTAAATTCTTAAAATCCTGCGGTTGAATAAACCGTGCCGGTTCGATTCCGGCCATCTGCACCATAAGAGCATCAAGGCTTTTGAGATATATAACCTTGATGCTTTTAGCCATCAAATTGCTAGAATTTTCTAACAAATTTCTAACAATTTTAAAAAATGCTTATTTATTAGGTATATTAGAGTCCAGATCTAATATATCTTTTTTATTTGTTTTAATATCTGTATTGCTATTAAAACTCAATGCTTTTTCAATGGCTGATGCAGAATTTATTTTTGTACTTGAATCTAAATGAGTATATCTTTCTGTTGTTTTAGAACTAGAATGTCCTAACCAATCTTGTATTTCTCTTAAAGAAATCCCCTTTTTAACAAGTAATGTAGCACAACTATGTCTTAAATCGTGAAATCTTATTTCTCTTAAATCATTATTTCTTAATATTTGTTTGAATTTATGACTAACATAATCAGGTTTTCTTAAATTTCCCAATTCATCTAAACAAACGAAATCTTTATATTGTTTATTGTAACTATTTTTAAATATAGATGCATAATATTCTTGCATTTTTCTAGTATATAATAAAAGGTTTTCGATTTCTTTAAATAAAGGAAATGTTCTATAACTAGATTTATTCTTTGTTTTGCTTTTGGTAATCATTTTTGTTTTCGTTTGGATTTCTTCATCTTCATTTGTGACTGTTACAACTTTATGGATTATTGTAATTGTTTTATTTTCAAAATCTATGGCAGACCATCTAATACCTAAAACTTCGCTTCTTCGTAATCCATAAAAAACTGTTAAATAAACAATTAATTCTAATGGGGTATCTTTTACTATTTTGAATAATTTGTTTAACTCATCTTGATTATAGTAATCTGCAATAAACTGCTCTTGCTGTGGTCTACCAACTTTTATAGCAGGATTACTTTGTATTAAATCAGTTTGTACTGCATAATCTAGTGCTTTTCTAATATTAGCATGATATTTTACAACTGTATTTCCTTTTAATCCTTGTGAGTATAACCAATTATAAAAATCTAAAATATGAACAGGTCTTAAATCTGAAATCATTATAGGATGTTTCGTAAAATATTCTTTCGTTCTGCCTTCAATTTGTCTTTTATAACCTGTATATGTAGATTCTTCTACTTGATATTTTATCATATCAAGCCATTTAATCATGAAGTCTGCAAACGATATTTGGATTTTTTTATCTTCTGTTTTAGTAGTTGTAATTGTTTCTAATTTATTTATAAATTCATCTCTTATTTGAATAAGTTTCTTTTCAGCTTTTTTCTTACTTTCATTTGCTTTTATTCCTGTAGATACCCATTTTAATTTTCTAATGCCATCTACATAGTAAGTCAATACTGTATAAAAAGTCTTATTCTTAATTGTTAAATATGCTGTAATGTTATACATAAAAAATCTCCTTCCTAATTTTAAACAGTATTTTTAGTTAAAAAAGCGATAACATTTATCTTAGGTATTCTGTATAGCTTTCCAACTTTAATTGCTTTTATAGTACCTTTTCGTACTAATTCGTATGCTGTTTGTCTACCAATATTTCCTAGCATTGATTGTAGTCCAGATACATCAACAACATCAGGATAATTAGCAAACATTTCTTGTGTATAATTGTTATCTTGCATTTGTAATCCTCCGTTTCTTGTAAAATCAAAATTTTGCATATAATTTAGTAGATTTTTTAACCGTCCTATCTACTTAAAGGAATATTATAGTTAGTTTTACCTACATAGGAATTTCACCTCTCCGCTGTTAGCCGAGCGACTCCTCAACATCATATTAAGCCAAGCCGAAGTATCATTATTTCGTTCTATAATATTGGTGTTATGACACTAGAGTTTAGTGTATTTTTCAATGTACTTTTGTAGTTTTACAATTTTTACTTGCAAAACTATTGTAATTATGATAGCATTATAGTATAATTATTATAGATTGTCAATAACAAATTGTAAAAAAATAAAAATTGTTAACTATAAATTTGGAGGAAGTATTGAAATGAAAGCAAATTTACCAGAGAAAAATTTTTTTGATAGTTTTTATATTTGGTTTAATAAAGAAAAAAGAGAAGAATATTATTCAACACCTATGTACACTTATAAAACTGAAACAAAAACAGATCATGAAAATAGATTAATGACAATATCTTATAATAAAAAAGCAAAAATAGAAAAAGGTGAAGATGGTCTAAAATATCCAGGTAATATGTATTTTCCTTATGTAGAAAAGTTTGGAATGTTTTTATTGAGATTTTTAAATGCTAAATTAGAAAATTTTGAAACAGCATATGAAACTTTCTTTTTTGCATATGGATTTGAAATACTAAAAGAAATTGATGAAAACTATACTTTTGAATTAAAAGGAAAATATGCTAAACATGAAGAATATATAAATGAGGTTACAAAATTTTACAATGATTTACAATATCAAATTCAAAATATTCAAGATGAAATGAAGGAATTTGTAAATTATGTGTATAATATCAATGATAAGGAAGAATTGAGAGAATATACTTATAATGAAAGATTTGCAGTATATTTAATAAAGCATAAAGGTCAAGCCTTTTTATACAATAAAAATGACAATATAATCAAAGATAGTTACTCAAATAAATATCTTGAATTTATGGGAGATAGCGAAGAAAAATTACTTGAAAAATTAAAAGAAAATAGTATGCTTGTCTCTATGATTGATACTCACCAAAGTAATGATTTATCAGCGATATGTTATGCAGTATTAGAAGAATTAGTAAAGACAACTAATAATCCAATAAAAAAATGTCAAAACTGTGGAATGTACTTTATACCTAATTCAAGACTTGATGAAATTTATTGTGATTATCCAAAACCTGATGGAAAGACTTGTAGAGAAAAAGGAGCAATGGAAGCATATAACGAAAGGTTAAAACAAAATAAAGCTCTAGCAGAATACAGAAGATTATACCAGTTAAAATCTATGGCAGTTGGTAGAAATAAAGATAATAAGCAAATGAAGAAAGATTTTGATAAATGGAAAAAAGATGCTAAAGATAGAGTTAATAAATTGAAACATGGAGTTTTAACAGAAGATGAAGTATATGAGTGGTTGATAAATAATAGATAGAAAGAGTGGATAATATGAATACTGAATTAAAGCCAACACAAGAAAATATAATTAAAACAATAAAAGATAATATACTTGGAAGAAATAATACTATAAAAATTTTTACTAAAATGTTGTATTCCATGTCTGAACAAAATATAATTTCGTTAAACGGTGATTGGGGAACTGGAAAAACATTTTTTATCAAACAGTTAGTAGAAGTAATTAAATGTTTAAGTGTGGAAAATTACGAAGTCGATAAAGATATACTAGTATTTATTAAAGAGCTAGAAAAAGAATTTGAAAATATAGAGATAAAGAATCAAATATACCCTATTTATTTTAATGCTTGGGAATATGATTCAAACGAAGATCCTCTACTTACTTTAATTTATAGTATAATAGAACAAAATCCTAATTTAAAAGATAATGCAAAAGCAAATGAATCTATGAAAGAAAAAATATATAGAATAATATCTTCATTTAAGGTAGGATTATCTTTTTCAGACAATACTGGAAAAACATATGGAATGGAATTGCAATGTAATCCAAATACTAATAAACCTATAACTAAAGACATTATTTCTATTGAGGAATTAAAAAATACATTTAAGGAATTATTAGAAGATGTAAAAATAGAAAAGGCAAATAAATTGGTTATTTTTATTGATGAATTGGATAGATGTAACCCCAGTTTTGCAATTAAATTATTAGAAAGAATTAAACATTTTTTTGACGATGATAGGTTTATATTTGTATTTTCTACTAATTTAAACGAACTACAATACACTGTTAAAAAATTTTATGGTGAAGGAATTGACGGATATACATACTTAGATAAATTTTTTGATTTACAGTTTTCTTTACCTAATGTAGATATTGAAAAATATATAAATAGTTTAAATATAATACAGTTAAGCGACTCTAGATATTTTGATATTTGCTTAAAAGAAATGACTAAAATTTATGATTTTTCTTTAAGAAATTGTAATAGATATATTAAACTAGTTTCACTTACTTATAATTTTATTTATAACTCTAGTGGCCACTCATTAGTCAAAGTAGTTTTGTTCCCTATATTATTAGCAATAAAGATGAAAGACATAAATATTTATAATAAAATAATAGCTGGGACAGGAGAAGAAGAATTTAAAAGCATTATTATGAAAAGTGAAAATATTGTAAAAGTTCTTAATAGATATTTTGAAACGGAAGAAAGTAAAACAGAATTAACATTTGAATATTCAGAATTATATAAATGGCTATTTATAAATAAACATGAAGTTGGATGGGAAGAAGTAAAAATTGGAAATAAACGATTAGAATATGCAGAGAACAGAAGAGTCTTATTTGAAATGTTATCATTTTTAAATGATTTTGTAATTTATCAATAATAGGAGAGTGAAAAATGAAAAATACAGAAACAAACAGAGTTGAAAATAAAGAACAATTAAATGAAGATTTTGAGCAAGAAGTAATAGCCTTTCTTAACTACAAAGAAGGTGGAATTATTTATGTTGGAGTTAGAAAGGATGGACAAGTAGTTGGTCTTAAAGATGTTGATTTAACACAATTACAAATAAAAGATAGAATAAAAAATAATATTCAGCCATCAACTTTAGGATTATTTGATGTAATTGTAGAAACAATAGATAATAAAGAAGTAATAAAAGTTATAATATCAAGTGGAACAGAAAAACCATATTATTTAAGAAAAAAAGGAAGAACTCCAGAAGGATGTTATATTAGAGTTGGTAGTAGCAAAGAACGAATGACTGAAAGAATGATTGATGATATGTATTCCAAGAGGATTAAAAATACATTAAAAGAAATCGACTCTCCAAGACAAGAATTAACATTTAATCAATTAAAAATTTACTATGAAGAACACGGATTAAAATTAAATGATAACTTTTTACAAAATCTTGATTTATTAACAAGTGAGGGAAAATACAATTATAATGCATTTTTGTTAGCAGATGAAAATAATGTTTCAATAAAACTTGTAAAATATTTAGGCACTAATAAAATGGATTTAGTAGAAAATCAAGAATATGGGTATCGTTGTATAATTACCGCAACTCAAAGGATATTAGATAGACTTGATGCAGAAAATACTATTTATGCTAAAATAGAATATAAAGGTAGAAAAGAAGTAGAAATGATAGATAAAGCAGCTTTAAAAGAAGCAGTTATAAATGCTGTGGTACATAATGATTATTCTTATGGAAATTCTCCGATTGTAGAATTATATTCTGATAGAATTGAAATTACATCTGCAGGTGGTTTACCACAAGAACTTTCACAAGAAGAATTTTTGGAAGGAGTTACTGCTCCAAGAAACAAAGAACTTATTAGAGTATTTAAAGATGTTGATTTAATTGAAAATATAGGCTCTGGAGTATTAAGAATATTAGATGCTTATGATAAAAGTTGTTTTAAATTTATGGAACATTTTTTGAGGGTTACATTTAAGTATAGAGAAAATCCTTTTAAATATAATTCTAAAAATAATGTGTCAGCAGATGACACATTAAATGACACAATAAATGGCACATTAAAATTAAATAAAAATGAACAACAAATTTTAGATTTAATAATTAATAATAATAAAATAACTAGAGAAGAAATCGCAACTAAAACCAAACTTTCAGATAGAACTATATCAAGAGCTATAAGACATTTACAAGACGAAAAAGTTATTTTAAGAGAAGGTTCAAAGAAAACAGGGCATTGGAAAATATTGAAATAATTTATTGACCCAAAATTAGCTAATAAACTAACCACTAAACTTGTAAAAGGAGAATAACAATGGTAAATTTAGAATTATATCGAATATTTAAAATTGTAGCGGACGAAGAAAATTTAACAAAAGCAAGCGAGATTTTACACATTTCACAACCAGCTATAACAAAACATATTAAAAATTTAGAGAATGAACTAAATGTAGAATTATTTAAAAGAAGTAAATATGGAATGATACTAAATGAAAATGGTAAAAAGTTATATTTACAAATAAAGGATTCTATAGATATTCTTTCAAAAGCTGATTTAATATTTAATATTCATAAAGATATAAAATTAGGTGTGCATGTGAATATGCCAAACAGAATATATAATAAAGGTATTTCAAATTTCTATGAAAAAAATAATAACATTATTATTAATATACATAGATTAAATGCTACAAATATGTTTTCGGCATTAGAAAAGCAAGAAATTGATTTAGCATTTTCTAAAAAATATAGTGATGAATTATATGATACAAATAAAATTAAGTTTATAAGAATAGGAGATTTACAGGATGTATTTATTGTGAATAGTAATTCCCAATATTTAAATAGAAAACTTTCTAAAAGTGATTTAAGAAATATAACGATTTATACATTAAAAAAATTTTCTAGTGCATATCAAAATTTAGTAAAAGTACTTGAATATAAATCAGATGATAAAATAAATATAGCTAATGTTGACTTTACTGGGATTATGGAATTATTAAAATGCAGAGATATAATAGCTGTTGTTACGAAAGAATATATAGAAGATCAACTAGAAACTAATGAATTACATTTATTAGATTTAGGAATTTCACTGCCCCCAGCTGAATATGGTATATATTATAATGTTAATAATAAATTTAAAGAATTGAATGATTTAATTGAAATTTTAAAGGATATATGCAAACTATAACTTTAAGTTATAGTTTGCATATAAATATGTATTTTACATAATTGCTTTTTCTCTGTATAATAAAATTGTAGTCAACATTAAATAATGATTCTTTTAAGGAGGATAATATGCGGCTTGAAGAACTGAAAAACAAAACAGATAAAGAACAGAATGAGATGATTTGCTCTTGTCCAATGCATGAGACAAAAGAAATTCTGGATAATCCAAAACTTCTCGAAGGAAAAGTCCTGTTGTTTAGAGGAAATTATGATGGCTTAGCAACCAATAGACTTTGTGCAAGGACTATAGAATATCTTCCATTAGAGGATAGGTGGAAGGTATCCGATATGAGATTATTTGATATGGATAGGACAGAATTTTGGCATCATTTTACAAGAAGCGAAATGGAAAATCAATTTAGACCGTTCTGTGAAACAAAAGGTTTTTTAATAGACCTCTAATCCTCAAATATGGAGATTTACTATAATCCATATTCTTAAGAACTATCCTAGCATTAGCCGAGGATAGTTCTTAAAATTTAATTTAGAGATGCAGTAAATTAATCAAAATAAAAAATAAGAAATAATAGGAGGAAAATATGGAAATACTATTGGTTAGACATGGGCAAACAGAATGGAATTTATTAAAAAAAGTACAAGGAAAAGCAGATGTAGAATTAAATGAACAAGGAATAAAACAAGCAGAAGAAACAAGGAATTACTTAAAAAATGAAAAAATAGACTTGATTTTGTGTTCTCCATTAAAAAGGGCTATGCAAACAGCAGAAATTATAAAACAAGGAAGAAATATTAAGATGATAATAGACGAAAGAATTTCAGAAAGAGATTTTGGAGAATTTGAAGGAATGCCTAATACTGACTTTGATTTTAATGCTTTTTGGAGTTACAAGCAAAATTTAAAATATTATAAAGCAGAAAATATAAAGGACTTTTTTGAAAGGGTATATGATTTTTTGGAGAGCATCAAAAATGAATATACTGGAAAAAGAGTATTAATAGTGGCACATGGAGGGATTAGTATACCAGTTAAATGTTATTTTGAAGGAATACCAAATACTGAAACTTTATTACCATTATGTCTAGGAAATTGTGAGATTGCAAAATATTCTTATAAAGAATTAAATATAGAAAGATAAAATGTTATAGAAACCTGCTATTAACAGTGGCAGATTTCTATAATTCAAAATCCCAATCTTTTTCATACTTTTCATTTTCAATCTGTTTTACAGGATTAACATAAGTATCATTTTCAAGTTCAAAATTCCTAATTAACTCATTTTCTTCAGAAATAGAAAATTTAACACAAATCCAATGAATAAATTTTTCTACTGTTTTCTGAAATGTATTTATAACTCTTCTCAAAAAATTATTTTCTTTCTCTAAATTATAAATTATATTTTCATATTTATCTTGAATTTTAGTTTTTTCTTCCTGCAACTTAAGATTATATGAACTTTCCAAGGTTTCGTATTTTTCTTTAAGTTCAATATTTTCTTCTAAAATAGGATTAATTTCTTTTTCATATTTTACTGCTTTATCCACAGTTTGCATTTGTCTATTTAAAGTTAAAGTAAGCAAAGCATTTTGTTCTTGTAATTCTTTTATTGCTTTATCTTTAGGTTTTATAATTTGTTCCTGAATTTTCTCATCTCTATTTTTCATTAGTTTTCTAAAACTTGAAATATCAGGAGTATCGGGAAATTCTAGTTTTACATCTTGCAATAGTGTTTTACTTTCTTCAAAATTTGTAATCTTTTTATAATCTTCAACTGATAAATGAACTCTTTCACTTGGATTCCCTCGTTCTAATTCAAAATTATTTGCAACCATATAATTATAAAAAGCATCTTGTAATTGTCTGTAACTATCTTTTGCTTTCCAAAATTCACTACAAGCAATTTTATCAATAGAATTTCCTTTTTTATCTTTTGTATGAATTACTGGAATAAAAACTAAATGCATATGTGGAGTTTCTTCATCCATATGTACTTTTGCTGATAAAATATATTGTTCTCCTAAATTTTTATATTCACATACAAATTTATAAGCAGTTTCAAAATATCTTTTAGTTTCATCTATTCCAATATTATTAAAATATTCTTTATCAGAAGTAATAATATATTCACAAGCAATATTACTTACTGTTTTTATTTGTCCTTTTAAATTATATTTTTCTTTTATTAAATCAAACTCTTTTTCATAAGAATGTTTACAATCTTTTAGAGAATAATTGAGATGAGATAATTCTGGATTTATATTTCTATTAGAATAATTTTTATTTATTCTTTCATTATGACGATATATTCCTTTTAGGTTTTCTCTTTTATATTTGGTGTTTCTGATAATAGCATAACTCATTTATAAGTACCTCCTTTTTAGTCTGCTGAACAAACACTTTATGTCCTTAAATCTGTGCTTTTTTAGATTGTGTTGTAACACACTACAACACTTTTTTAGCCTTATGGCAAAAAGTGTTAGTGTGGCAGGGACACCCTGCACCCGTTTGCCTAAAAAATACATTTGGTATTTTTTAGGTTTTAACTAAATATGCTAAAGCAAATTTAGTTAAAAAATAGCAACACAAAAATTGATAACCAATTTTCATATTGCTATTTTCACAAAAGCATAACAACTTTTGTGTTCTATATAAGTTGTTATATATTAGCATATAAGCTGTTTAAAAATTCAGCAGAATAATCTCTACCAGAATATTTCATAGAATTTTTATTTGCTTTATTTTTTATATAAGTATAATTATTATTAGTATTGATTGTTCGTAAATTTTCCGATTCGGTAATCGTAGAAATTCCGTTTATATAATCGTAATTTTTACGATTATGAGTATTTTCTAAATTTACATGTTGTATTTTTGCAACATATATAAGTTTGGGTTTGCTAAAACCTTGTTTCTTTTCATATATTAAATTAACATCTGATAATTGTTTAAATGCTTTTGTAACAGTTTTATCAGATAGATTTAATTTATCTTGAACTTCTTTTCTAGTAAATATCAAATACACATTTCCATTTTCATCATGCCAATTATTTTTTATTGATAATGACAATCTATCCAATAGAAAACCATATAACAATTTACTATCAGAATTTAATGTGTTTTTATATAAAGGATTTATAAATAATTCCTGTAGTATTTGATAATATTTATGATTTAAAGTTTCATTAACTTTATAAAAATTAAAATCTTGCATATATTTTTCCTTTCCTTCGCACGACAATCGATTTTGTGGCGAAAAATTAGAACAGGTAATAACTATGCCTGTTCGGTTTGAAATTTAACTATGCAAAATTTGATATTTTATGTAAAATATATTATAATATAATTATAAATAATTTAGGAGGTGCTGTTATGACAGTAACAAACAAAACATCAGTCACACTTGAAATCTTAGGTGGAGAACTTAAGCCCAACGAGTCCCGGGAATATACTGAAATGATGTTCAATACATTAGACATCCATTCTGAAATTGGAAGTTGTGTTATCACAACCGAATATGGTCAGAGAAGTTTCAGAAATTACGGCAAGTTGGTAGCTAAAGAAGGAAGAAAGAAGAATGAGCATGGCATGAAAAACATACTTGTAACTTCAATCGACTAATTAGCCCTAAGAAAATGGACGACATACTTAAAAGGTGTGTCGTCTGTTTATGTTATAATACTGCTTAAAATTTTTCTAACAAATTTCTAACAAAACATGAAAAAGTTGTGTTAGATTTATATAAATTTTAAATCGTTTATGTTACAATAAAAACGATGAAATAGTTTGAAATAAGTGAGTTTTGAGTACAAAAATAATAGTATTAAAAAGTATTATTCATCACTAATCATTAAAATGATAGAATAACTTAAAATCCTGCGGTTGAATAAACCGTGCCGGTTCGATTCCGGCCATCTGCACCAATAGACTTATTAATTCTTCTAAGTTTTAATAAGTCTATTTTTTTGCCTAAAAACAATTTGTTTATTAGATACAAGAATTTGAAGATTTATATTGACTTATGATTAAATAATTTATATAATGCTATTCAAGAAATAGGGAAAAGCAGAAGTGTGTTGCCACCGACTATAAGGAGGTGGTGTGTATGGTAGAACAATTTTTATTATTAACAATAAAATTATTATTTGCTGGTCTTGTGTCAGTAACTATCATAAACATAGCCTTGATTATTGTACTTGTACATATTTTAGGCAAACAAAACTAAAAGAAATACACACTCTGCTTGCAGGTTAGAGTGTGCATTTCATATCACTAATCGGCGACCACTTCGTTGTGGCTCTCTATTTCTATATTTATATTATAGCATATTTTTAGTATTTGTCAAACAAATTTTGAGAAATCTACATATTCTTGATTTAGTAGCATAAGTCTAAATTTAATTGCTTAGTAGTAGAAATAGATTATAAGTCTGTAGGAATGATATTATATTCATACTTTTATTGGGGTGTTAATTATCTAAATATAAAGCTATAAAAAATGGAGAAGTTGTTATTGAGCAATAAAATAGATTTTATAAAGGAGGTATATTATGGGATCATATGTAGAAATTAATGATACTTTACAAATAACAAAAGAACAAGGTTTTCCAAAAGAATTAGATTGGAGACAACATCTAAAAATACCATATACGGCAGAACAATTTAAAGATAAAATATTTGAATTTAAAGACAAACCTAATATTAGAAACTATCAAATGCCACCAGTAAGAAATTTTTTAGTTGAAAATATTGATGGTAAATGGCTATATTGGGGATTGATACATATAATAGAAGTTAAACATGATTATATAAATAAAACAACATCAGGAAAGTTTAAAATTATTTATATTAATAAATCAGAAGAAATGGAAATGACACATAACTTAATAGATAGAAATAAAGACACATTTTTTAAATTATAAATATATGGTATGATTCTTGTTTTAGTCCTTTATATTATCAAATTAATAAATAACTTCTTTTTTCATAATGTGGATCCTCCTTGATTGTTATAGTAAATAGTACCTGCAAATATATGAGATATTACTCATACATATATAAATTATACAATATTTTACATAATTTGTCTAATTGTAAATTGAATGATATAATATAGACAATAAACATATGGAGATGAATAAAAATGGAAGAAAAGATACAACAATTTAAACAAATGGTAAATGAAAGTAACAACATTGTATTCTTTGGTGGAGCAGGTGTTTCCACAGAAAGTGGTATTCCAGACTTTAGAAGTAAAGATGGGTTATATAATCAAAAATATGATTATCCACCAGAAGAAATTCTTAGTCACACATTTTTCGTAAATCATACAGAAGCCTTTTATAAATTCTATAAAGATAAAATGAACTCTTTAAAATATGAACCAAATATAACACATATGAAATTAGCAGAACTTGAGGAAAAAGGAAAATTAAAAGCAGTTGTTACACAAAATATTGATGGTTTACACCAAAAAGCAGGTTCCAAAAATGTGTATGAATTACATGGAAGTGTATTAAGAAATTATTGTATGAAATGCCATAAGTTTTATGATGCAGAATATGTATTTACTAGTAAAGGAATTCCCAAATGTACTTGTGGTGGAAGTATAAAACCAGATGTTGTGTTGTATGAAGAAGGTTTAGACGAGGAAATACTAGAAAATGCCATTTGGGCAATTCGAAATGCAGATTTAATGATTGTGGCAGGAACTTCTTTAACAGTACAACCTGCAAGTAGTTTATTAAATTATTATAAAGGAAATAAGTTAGTGTTAATCAATAGAGATGTAACACCTTATGATAATAGGGCAAATTTAGTGATACATGAAAGTTTAGGGAAAGTATTTGAAAATATATAATATAGGAGAAAGAAAATGTATTATACATATATGTTAAGATGTTCAGATAATTCCATTTATACAGGTATGACCAACAACTTAGAAAAGCGAATAGAAGAACATATATCAAAAGATAAAAAGGGAGCAAAATATACAAGATCACATGAGGTTATTAAATTAGAAATTGCATGGAAAAGTAAAGATAAATCATTGGCTTGTAAATTAGAGTATCAAATTAAAAACTTGACAAAACAACAAAAAGAAAATTTAATTAAAGAGAAAAAGCTAAGCACATATTTTAAAGGAAAAATAGATTGTAGAAGATATAGAATATTTATATAAATACAGATGGAAGATGTTTATCTTCCATCTGTATTTGGATATTCTATGTCTCTAAAAGTATCTTCAATTAATTTAACTGCAAATTCTGGTGTTTGTGGTGGCAAAGTTACTGTTGAGATTCCTTCCATTTGTAAGTTACCAGGTGTTCCAGGAACTCCAAATAACCAATCTTTTAAATTATTGACAACAATAGGCTTTCCAGATCTATCTCTACCTGTCATATCTGTTCTAATTTTTGTTCTTTTAGCGATACCTTGTTTTAAAATTTCTTGTTTTAATATATCTCTTACATTGCCTGTTTTAGCTACCTTTTTTGGAATTGCAATTTTTGAAATTCTATGTTGTTTTCCTTTAATAGAAGATTTTTGCCAATTACCATAAGGTGAAGGGTAGTAGGCATTTCTAAGGATTTCTTCTCTTGCTTCTTTTCTATCTTCTTCACTAATGAATTCATTAATTGCATTATCAAATTCTCCTAAATCATAATTACGATTTAGTGCTTTTTGATATAAAGCGATATAAGCATCTTTATCCATTAATTCACTTTCTTTTAGCATTCTAAAAGTTTGCGAAGAGTCATGATCAATATCGTTACCACGCCATTGTCTTTCATGCTCTGGGTCAAACTCACCAAACTTACTAATAGCACCTTTTTTGACAATAGCCTGTATATTTGGATTCACATTTTTTAATAACAATCCCAAATGATCCCAATCTAAAATCAGGTATTCTGCTTCACCATATGTTTGTAAATCAGCTGGTATAAATTTATTTTCTTTTTTTCTAGTTTCATGATCTTTTTTTATTTCTTCGAAAACGTTTCTGAATTCTAATGTGGCATCTTGTTCATCAATATCATCCAAAAGTTTTAGAAATCCAAAGTTTCTAGATTTCATGAAATGATGATGCATAGAAGTAGGATTTAATCCTGTTATACCAAATGATTTGAATTTTTCAAAGTCTTGTCTAGAAAAAGAAGGTGTACTATTAATGGTATTGTAAAATATATTAAATCCATTATCATTTATAGCTTGGGCAATTTCTGAAGTAGGAATATTGGCATCTATAGCATATTGAATAATAGTATTAAATTCACTAAATTCCATAGTGTTAGGATATTTCGAAAATTCTGCAAGCAGTTGTGATGCTTTTTCTTTATCTGGTTTTTCAGTAGTTTTGGCTATTAATTTTTCTGTTTGTATTTTTTTGAAGAAGTCGTGGTTTGAATTGCCATAGATTCTTAATTCGTATTGTTCTGGATTTGGAATACCTAACATTTCTAAAATATGTGAATAATTATCATAAATTGCTCTACCATATCCATTCCTCATATAATCCCATTCTACTCCAAAATTAACCCATTTTTCTTCTTGATTTATACTGATAAAAGCTTTTGGTTCGAAACTTTTTTTAATGTTTTCTTCAGGTGTTTCTTCTCCTAATAGATGTTTCTTTTTTTGTTCTTGATAAGCTTTTTGATATGCAGAGTCTCTTAGAAAATAAGAGATTATATCAGTTTCATTTTTGTAAACAGTACCATGATAAAAAGAAAGTGGTTCTCCATTTTTGTCTGGAATTTCAAAGCTTTCTACAGGATAAATAGAGTTCACTAAATCATAATAGTCTTTCCATAATTTTGCAAGTTCTTCTTTTGTTCTTTGTGGTTTTCCGTGTTTCCATTTTTTGACTCATATTTGTACTCCTTTCACGAATGCAAATTTAGATGATTATATCACTGTTTATCAGATTTTTCAATCATTTGATGTTTTATATAAACGAAAACTTGAAATATCCCAAAAAATCTGTTATGATGATATACATAAAAGGAGAGGAAAGATGGAAAAAGAAATATCACAAGAAGAGCAGTTAATACAAAGAAAACAGATAGCACAACAAAAGTATAGAGAGTTAATTTCATCTATACGAGTTCTAGCTATTAGAGCAATAGCAGAGGGGAATCAAGGTGTAAGTGAAAAACTAAAAAGATTAGCAAGATATTTAGAAGAAGTTAGAGCACAAAGACATCTATGTATGGTATCAGAAACAGATAGAATAGAAAAAGTCAGATATAATAAATTATTAGAATATGTTGACACACAATATGATGGAACAGAAAATGCATTAAAAGAAATATGTAGAGAATTAGATAAAAGAGAAGATATTGATGAAGTATTAAAATGTCATAATGAGAAAAATGATAAGCCAAAGGAAGAAGAAAGATAAATGAAAAAAGTCGTTGTAGCAACAAATAATGAAGGAAAGTTAAAAGAAATTAAGGATATAATAAAAGATTATGAACTATTATCTTTAAAAGATCTTGACTGCACAGTGGAAGTAGAAGAAAATAAAGACACATTTGAAGGAAATTCTTTAAAGAAAGCGCAAGAAATTTCAGAAATATTACATATGCCTTGTATAGCAGATGATAGTGGACTATGTATTGATATATATGATGGATGGCCAGGGGTTCATACTGCTAGGTTTTTAGGAGAAAATGCAACTGCAAAAGAAAGAAATCAATATATTTTAGAAAAAATGAAAAATTTAAAAGGTGTAGATAGAAAGGCAAGAGTAAAATGCTGTGTTACCTATTATGAAAATGGTAATTATGTACTTGGACAAGGAGAAATACAAGGAAAAATTGCAGAAGAGCCAAGAGGAGATAATGGATTTGGTTTTGATGAAATTTTTGAACTAGAAGATGGTAGAACATATGCAGAATTATCCAAAGAAGAAAAAAATCAAATGAGTCATCGAAAATTGGCTTTGCAAGATTTATTAAAAAAATTAGAACATCACATATAAGGTTTCAAAAGATTCCTTTATATGTGATTTTTTTGGTTTTCATATTTCTCCCTTGAAGGTGTCTGTTATGTTTTTTGAAATCATCGACGAATGTGCCGTGGAATAGATGTATAAATTCTTAGTTTTCAATAAATGAGGAAGCACGATAGCGAGAGGCTCGTTTATTGAAAGCTTAGAATTTATAATCTATGTAACAAGCCGAGGAGATATTTCAAAAAACATAACAGACATCTCCAAGGGAAGAGATACTTGAAACTTAAAACAAATATTCTTGTCATTCTTAAGAACGAATGATATAATCTAAAAAAACAATTAATAGGAGAAGAGATATGGCAGATGTTAAATGGACAAAAGAACAATCACAAGCAATTCATGAAAAAGGATCTAATATACTAGTTGCGGCAGCAGCCGGAAGTGGTAAAACAGCAGTATTAGTAGAAAGAATTATCAATAAAATCATTAACGAAAAAATAGATATTGATAGATTATTGGTTGTAACCTTTACAAATGCGGCAGCGGCTGAAATGAGAGAAAGGGTATTAGAAGCAATTTATCAAAAATTAGATGAAACCCCAGAAAATGAAAATTTGCAAAGACAAATTACCTTATTAAATAAAGCCAGTATTTGTACAATTGATTCATTTTGTTTAGATGTGGTAAGAAATCATTTTTATGAATTAGAAAATATATCACCGAATTTTAGAATTGCAGATACAACAGAAATTGAATTATTAAAACAAGAAGTATTGGAAGATATATTTGAAGAAAAATATGAAAATCAAGACGAGGACTTCGCCGAATTAATTAATACTTACACAAGTTACAGAGATGATACACCTTTAAAAGAATTGATTTTAAAAATTTATACATATATTCAAAGTAATCCATTTCCAAATCAATGGTTAAATGAAAAAATAGAGATGTTCCATATTCAGGATTTTGAACAAGATTTTAGTCAAAATCCATGGGGAGAAATTTTATTAAAAGAGATAGAAGAAGAACTCATTGATGATATCAATACTTTAAAAGAACAAGGAGAAAACCTAGAAAAAAATCCAGATTTAGAAAAATATGCAAAAACGATTTTTGATGATATTGATAAATTAGAAATGCTAAAAGTAAATTTAAATAGTTGGGATAAGGCATATGCTATTTATAGTAATTTGACATTTGCTACATGGCCAAGGCAAAAAATCGATTCAGCAATCAAAGACCAGGCAAAATTGGTCAGAGATGATATTAAAAAGAAAGTTACGAAAAAATTAAATAAAATCTTTATATACAATTCTGAAGAAGCTAATCAAGACATAGCAGATATGTATCCGATTTTAGTAAAATTAAAACAACTTATTTTTGAATTTGGAGAAGAATTTTTAAAAAGAAAAAGAAATAAAAATATGGTAGATTTTAATGATATTGAACATTTGGCATTACAGGTTTTGATAAAAGAGGTAGATGGAAAAGTAGAACCAACAGAAGTTGCCAAAAACTATAAAGAAAAATTTGTAGAAATTGCCATTGATGAGTATCAAGATAGTAATATGGTACAAGAATACATTTTAACAGCGATTTCAAAAGGTAATAATATATTTATGGTAGGGGATGTCAAACAAAGTATTTATAAATTTAGACAAGCGATGCCAGATTTGTTTTTATCAAAATATAAAACATACCAATTAAAAGAAAATAAAAAAGATGAAGATGATTTAAAAATACAATTATTCAAAAACTTTAGAAGTAGAGAAAATGTATTAGATTTTACCAATTTAATATTCCAAGACATTATGAGCGAAAATTTAGGAGAGATAGACTATACAGAAGAAGAATATTTGAATTTGGGAGCTAGTTATGAAGAAACATCACAAGAATTAGAAACAGAAATTGATGTGATTGATTTAAAAGAAAAAGAAGATTTGACACCAGAAGAAGAAGCGAGGGGGAATGAAGAATCACAAGAGAGTGAGGAGACTGAAGAAACAACAGAAGAACGAGTAGAAGATATACAAGTTGAAGCTAGATTTGTAGCGAATAAAATAAAATCACTAGTAGAAAGCCATTTTCAAGTATTTGACAGAAAAATCAATGGATTTCGAGATATCCAATATAAAGATATTGTTATTTTGCTAAGATCGACTAAAGTCAATGCACCAATTTTTGAAGAAGAAATGATCAATTTAGGAATGCCAGTATTTTCTGAAAGTTCCCAAGAATATCTAGATTCTATTGAAATTCAAACTATGATGAGCCTATTAAAGATTATTGATAATCCTATCCAAGACATTCCATTAGTAACTGTTTTAAGGTCACATATCGGAAATTTTACAGATGATGAATTGGTAGAAATTCGATTATCTGATAAATATGATAATTTTTATACAGCTATGCAAAAGGCAAGAATTAATGTAAGTCACGAATTAAAAGAAAAAATAGATACGTTCTTTCATAACTTAGAGAAATGGAGAAAAGAAAAAGAATATTTAGCATTAGACGAATTTATCTGGAAATTGTATTCAGATACTCATTATTATACATATGTAGGATTGATGCCAAATGGGGATTTAAGACAAGCCAATCTAAAGATGCTATTTGAAAGAGCAAAACAATATGAAACAGTCAGTTTTAAAGGATTGTATAATTTTATACAATTTATAGAAAAACTCCATGTAGGAAGCAATGATTTAGGGGCTGCAAAACTAATAGGGGAAAATGATGATGTTATCAGAATTATGAGTATTCATAAAAGTAAGGGATTGGAATTTCCAGTTGTCTTTTTATCTGCAACTGGTAAACAATTTAATTTAATGGATTTAAATCAAAATATATTATTACATCAAGAATTAGGAATTGGCGTAAAATATATCGATTATGAAAGACAAGTTCAATATGATACCTTAACCAAAGAGGCTATTAGAAATAAGATTTTGACAGAAACCTTATCAGAAGAAATGAGAATATTGTATGTTGCTTTAACAAGAGCCAAAGAAAAATTATATATCACAGGATTAAAAAAAGATTATGAAAAAGAAATTGAAAATATGCAAAAACAAGTTGGTCGTTATCATAAGGTAAATGACAAGATAAATTATATTTTAGTGAAGAAATATAAAAAGTATTTAGACTGGATTTTATTAGTTTATCTATATGAAAAAGTAAATAAAGACCAATTACTAACATTAAATGTATGGAATAAACAAGAACTATTAAAATCTTTTGCAAAACCAAAAGAAGAAATTGTAGATATTAAGGGACAGTTAGAAAGTATAACAGTAAGTAAAGAAGAGCTGGAGAAAATCAATACTATTTTGGAATATACTTATACACATCAATTATCAACAACCATTCCAACAATGACTTCTGTTACAAAAATTAAGCAAATGAAAATGCAAGCAAATAGTAATTCGAATACAGATGCACTAGAAAAGAAAGAAGATACACATGTAATTAGCAAGCAAAACAATATAGAAGATGAACAAGGACTAGAAAATCAAAATGAAAATCAATTGACTTTCAATAAACCCAATTTCATGAGAGAAGATAAAGATGATGTCATAAGTCCTGCACAAAAAGGAACCTTGATTCATTTATGTATGCAAAGATTAGATGAAACAAAAGAATATACTTTAGAAACAATACAGGGCTTAATAGAAGATTTGGTAAAAAGAAAAATTATAACAGAAAAAGAAGCAAAAGCAATTAACCCATATAAGGTATTAGAATTTACAAAATCAATGATCTGGAAAGAGTTGAAAACTGCAAAAAAAGTATATAGAGAAAGACCATTTTTTATTAATATACCAGCAAGAGAAATTTATGATGAAGACATAGAAGAGGAAATTTTGGTACAGGGAATTATTGATTTATATTATATTAATCAAAAGAATGAAATTGTGTTAGTGGATTATAAAACAGACTATGTAGAAAAAGGAAAAGAAAACGAACTAGTAGAAAAATATATTTCACAATTAGAATTATATAAAAAGGCATTAGAAGAAAGTTTACAAAGAAAAGTAAATAAAACATATATATATTCTGTATATCTAGGAAAAGAAATTGAAATTGCTTGAAAATTATGTAGACTTTTGGTATAATTAGTATAGATTGTAAAGAAATGGGGAAGAAAAATGAACAGAGTAAAAACTTTATTAATGTATGCCTTATGGGTAGTACTATTTATCATATTTTCTGAGTTTTTAATTAATGTTGCTTTAAATTCATCATATAAACCAATAGAAAGAAGAGATAATGTATCACAAGTCAATGTATATCAGGCAGAGGCAACCCTTGTTAATGGAAGAATAAGAGGATTAATTACAAATTCAGAAACAGATAATATTAGTAATAAATATTTGGAATTTGATTTCTACTCTGAAAGAGATGTGTATTTAGGGAGAAAAATCATAAATGTTAATGAATTACAACCTGGTGAAACACAAAACTTTGAAATTTTATTCAAATTAGAAAATGTAAATTATTATACAGTAAGTGTATTAGATGAAAAACCAGAAGGTCAAGAAATAGAAATTCTTCCAGAAGGTTGGACAACAGCAGAAATCTTAGTTGCAACAGCATTTACATTACTAATTTTCTGGTAAACGTTAGGGACGTGTCAAATCGTTCAAAAATTGAACAAAAGGGACAGACATAGACACTTTTTAAAAATATATTCACTAAAAAATATAGGATATAAAGTCATTACACAATTTTGTATAAGCTAAATTGTTGCATTTTTATATCCTATATTTTTTAGATATCATTGATTAAAAAAAGAATTTATGTCTGTCCCTTTTGTTCAATTTTTGAATGATTTAACATGTCTCCAACATTCACATAAAGGGTTTTATTATTTTTATAAATTACCATACCAGGTTTGGCACCATTCGGCTTTTTAACATATTTTACTTCACAAATGTCTACAGGGACATTTGAAGAATTTTTAGCTTTACTGTGATAAGCTGCAATTTCTGCACATTTTAGTAAAATATCATCTTGAGGAAGAGGATTACCATTTAATACTAAAATACAATGGCTTCCATGAATCTCTTTTGTATGAAACCATAAATCAGTTTTTTTGGCATATTTTAAAGTTAGATAATCATTTTCCATATTGTTTCTACCAACTAAAAATGTATAATCTTCTATTTTATATTTAATTGGATTAAAATGTACATATTTATTTTTTGTTAATTTTGATTTTTTTACTTTTGGATTTTTCTTTTCTTTATATTTTTCTGTTCTTTCTTTAAAAACAGGACTTTCAGAAATTTCCTCAAAAACATTACTAATATCTTCTATAGTAGAACAAGCTTCTAATTCATAAATAACACTTTCAATATAATCTAAATCTTTCATGGTCTCTTCTTTTTGTTGTCCAACAATTAACAAAGCATTTTTTAATTTTGTATATTTTTTAAAAAATAGTTTAGCATTATGACTAGGAGAATAACGTTTATCCAAAGGGATGGTAATTAGCTTATTATTATCATAATAATTTTCCAAAGATACGGTATCTGTATTCTCATTTTTTATTTTATACAAATTTGCTGTAATAAGTTCACCATATAATTTATAAGTATCCATATGGTTACATTCTTTTAATTTTTCATTAATGTTATATAATCTCTTGTTATATTTTTTAAGTGTATCTAAAATAAATTTCGAAATACTATTTCTGTATATCTTAAATTCTTCAGAGGTTTCTTTATGAAAATAATAATCATCAATGAAAAAGTTAAGACTAAAAGGTTCAGAAGAATCTGAAGAATCTTTTATACATAAAGCATAATCTTTTACATTTCCTTTAGCATCTAGTATTGTATCAAATCCTAAATGTAAACTATCTGTTGCTTGAATAATATCTTTTATATTTGTATAAATTGCTTCTAAGCTTATATTTTCTATCTTTAAAGAGATATCTAAGTTTAGGGTTTCAATGATGTGACTGATAAATCCTTTACTAATTCCATTAAATATATTGGAAATCTGTAAAGGTACATCTGAAATATGCATAGTATCAAAATTCAAATTTAATTTTGATTTAAAATCTTCAAAATTATTTACCTCTAAAAAATTCAATTTATTTGTAGAAGGATATACATATTTTACATGTGGGACAATTTCTCTGGTTAATTCATTATCAGAAGAAATATGTCTTAAACTATCTATAATCATATTATTTTCATCCAATAAAATGACATTACAATGTTTACCCATTAATTCGATAATCAATTTTTTGGTGATAATATCATCTATATCATCAAATCCTTCAAACTCTATCGTAATAACTCTTTCTAAGTTCACAGAAAGAATGTTTTTAATGCGCAATCCAATTAAATGTTTTCTTAATAACATACAAAAATTTAGTGCATTTTTAGGATTCGGTTTTGTATGAGTCGTTAAATGCAATCTATAATTTTGTGCATTTGTACAAATTTGTAATGCATAATTAACACCATTTAAATAAAAACCTAAAATAATATCATTTTTATTAGGTTCATAGACTTTATCAATTCTACTACCAACTAGTTGTTGTAATTCAGAGGTAATTGCTTTTGTAACAATTCCATCAAATGCCATAGCTTGTCACTCCTTTATTTGCATCTATACGCCTTCTATCATATCACATTTTTATAAACAAATCTAGTTACGCTAGACTTTTCGTGTAAAAATGTATTGATAAATTAATTTTTTAATTATATAATAAAGAAAAATAAGAAGTTTAACTTTGTTGTATACGGAAAAATCCTATATATAATCAAGATAAAAGTTGATTTTTCTTATACAATAAAAAAGGAAGATGCCTATGAAATATGATATACAAGAATTAAGTCTAGAAGAAAAAATTGGACAAATGATAATTATTGGATTAAATACAGAAACAGCTGTAAAAAACCTAGAAGAAATTATAGAAAAATATAAAGTAGGAGGCGTTTTACTGTATAAAAGAAATTATCATGAAAATTATGAAGAAATGATAGAATTGGTTAATAAAATAAAAATATTAAATCAAAAAAACAAAATACCTATTTTTATTTCTATAGACCAAGAAGGTGGTAGAGTAAATAGAATACCAAAAGAATTTAAAAATCTTCCAGCAGCTAATAAATTAGTCAAAAAAAGTGTAGAAGAAGATTTTGTAAAACGTTCGGGAGAAATTACTGGTGAACTGTTATATAAATTGGGTGTCAATATGGATTTTGCACCTGTTTTAGACATAAAAAGATTTGCTGATAATCATGCTATTGGTGATAGAGCCTATAGTGAAGATATAGAAGAAGTATCTAGATATGGTATAGAATATATGCAAGCACTACAAGAAAATGGTATTGTATCAGTTGTTAAGCATTTTCCAGGACATGGAGCAACTCAAACAGATTCTCATTTTCGTCTTCCTAAAATAGACACAGATATGAAAACATTGGAAAAGGAGGATATGAAACCATTTAAAGAAGCAATAGAACATAAAGTAGACGGAATATTAGTTGGACATTTAAGAATGCCAATCATAACAGAAAAGTTACCAGCATCTATGTCTAAACGATTTATTACAAAGTATTTGAGAAAAAAATATCGATACAATGGGTTGATTATTACAGATGATGTAAGAATGAAAGGTGTTAGAATACGTTATGGAAAAAATAATGCTGTAAAAAAAGCCTTTTTAGCATGTAATGATATGATTATCTTTAAATATGATAATGATATTGAGGTAATTGATAAAGTTATAAAACTTGTTAAAGAAGACAAACTAAAAATGAAAAGAGTAAATAAAAGTGTTGCTAGAATATTAAAAGTGAAAGAAAAATATAATATAAACGATGAACAGATTGAAAAAGATGATACATTTGTGGAGAATATGAATAAACGAATAGAAGAGATTAGAGATAAAGTTTTATAGCTTTTCCATATAATAAATAGAAATTCTTGTTATTTATATAGAAAATGTGATATACTATAACATATATTTTAGAAATGGAGATTAGAAGATGTCAAAACCAATCGTAGCAATTATAGGAAAACCGAATGTGGGAAAATCAACTTTTTTCAATTATTTAGTAGGAAGTAGAGTATCTATTGTACAAGACACACCAGGTGTTACAAGAGATAGAATTTATGCAGATACCAATTGGAGAGGAAGAAATTTTACATTAATTGATACAGCAGGAATTGAGCCAAATTCAGAAGATATTATCTTATCCCAAATGAGGGAACAAGCAAATCTAGCAATTGCAATGGCAGATGTTATTATCTTTTTAACAGATATTAGACAAGGAATAACTGCTGCAGATCAAGAGATTGCTGTTATGTTAAAAAAATCCGGAAAGCCAATTGTCTTAGTATGTAATAAAGCAGATAATTTTGAAAAAGATAGAGAAGAAATTTACGAATTTTATAACTTAGGATTAGGAGATCCTTATCCTATATCTGCAAGTAATGCTATAGGTATCGGAGATGTCTTAGATAAAATTTATGAGAGTTTTCCAGAAAAAACATCAGATGAAGATGAAGATGATATCATAAAAGTAGCCGTTATCGGAAAACCAAATGTAGGAAAATCATCTCTAATTAATAAAATATTAGGAGAAAATAGAACCATTGTGAGTGACATTGCAGGAACGACAAGAGATGCCATTGATTCTAGATTTGAAAATGAAAATGGAAAATATATTTTAATTGATACAGCTGGAATTCGAAAAAAGAGTAAAGTAAAAGAATCAATAGAAAAATTTAGTATTATGAGAACATTATTAGCAATTGAAAGAGCAGATGTTTGTTTAATGATGATTGATGCCTTAGAAGGTGTTACAGACCAAGATGCAAAAATTGCAGGAGAAGCTCATGAAGCAGGAAAAGGAATTATTATAGTTGTTAATAAATGGGATGAATATGAGAAAGAAACAGGAACATTAGAAAAATATAAAAAAGAGATTTATAATAGATTATCTTATTTATCTTATGCACCAATTATATTTATATCTGCAAAAACAGGGCAAAGAGTTAACAAATTATTTGATTTGATTAATCATGTGAATGAACAAAATAGTATGAGAGTATCAACTTCTGTTTTAAATCAAGTAATTAATGAAGCCATTGCGATTGTACAACCACCAACAGATAAAGGAAAACGATTAAAAATATTTTATGGAACACAAGCAACAACGAAACCACCAACATTTGTTATATTTGTGAATGATAAAGAATTATTCCATTTTTCTTATGAAAGATATTTGATTAATCAATTTAGAAAAGAATTTGGACTAGAAGGAACACCTGTCAGAATTATTGTAAGAGAAAAAAATGAAAAAGATATATAAAATAAAGGAGGTAACATATGGTATTTAATGTTATAATAGCAATTATTGCCTATTTAATAGGAAGTGTCAACTTTTCTGTTATTTTAAGCAAAAAAATGGCAGGATTTGATGTAAGAGAAAAAGGAAGTGGAAATGCAGGAACTACCAATATGCTTCGTTCTGTGGGAAAAAAGGCAGCAGCATTAACTTTAATTTGTGATGTTTTAAAAGGTGTTATTGCTATTTTAATTGCCATGTTTATAGGCTGGGCTTTTAAAATAGAAAATCAATCATTACTTGTTCAAATAGCAGGAATAGCAGTTGTACTTGGACATACATTTCCAATATTTTTTGGATTTAAAGGTGGAAAAGGTGTTGCAACATCTTTAGGAATCTTAATTATGAGTAACTGGCAAATTGGATTAATCTGTTTAGTATTTGGTTTGTTATTAATTGTATTAACAAGAATGGTATCATTAGGGTCATGTGCAGCAGCAGTTTTATTTCCAGTATTAACATTATTCATTACAGACAATTATATTGTCTCACAAGGAAGCGGATATTTAATATACAGTATTATATTAGCTGTGATTGTACTATTTAATCATAGAAGTAATATCAAAAGAATTATGGCTGGGACAGAAAATAGAATTAGTTTTAAAAAGTAAAGAAATGTAAAAACAAAAGAATAAATAAATACATAAAAAGGAAGGAATGAATCGAAAGTGAAAAATATAGCAATCATAGGAAGTGGAAGTTGGGGAGTTGCTTTAGCAACTCATCTTGCGAGAGGAGGAAATTATGTAAAAATATGGTCTTTTTCAGAAGAAGAAAAAGAACTAATTAATAAAGAGAAAAGATGCAAATTTTTACCAGAAGTACAACTACCAGAACATATAGAGTGCTTTACAAATTTTGAAGAAGTTATAAAAGATGCAGAATTTATTTTACATGTAACACCATCAAAATTCACAAGAGATGTATTTAAACAATACAAGCAATATGTTGGTGAAAAACCAGTTATCATATGCTCAAAAGGATTTGAAAAAGATTCTTTAAAAACATTAGATGAAGTATTAAAAGAAGAATTACCAGAAATACGAGTAGGTGTGTTATCTGGACCTAGTCATGCAGAAGAAGTGTCAATTGCAATTCCAACTGTGTTGGTTATTGCTTCTAAAGATCAAGAAATACTAACTATGATACAAGATACACTAATGTGTCCAGAAATGAGGATTTATACTTCAAGTGATGTAAAAGGTGTTGAATTAGGAGGAGCTCTAAAAAATATCATTGCATTTTGTGCAGGTGTTGCAAGTGGAATTGGACTTGGAGATAATACCTTTGCAGCTTTAATCACAAGAGGATTAGGCGAATTAACTAGATTAGGAGTTGCTTTAGGTGGTGAAAAAGATACCTTTTATGGTTTGAGTGGATTGGGAGACTTAATTGTTACTTGCTTAAGTGAACATAGCAGAAATCGTAAAGCTGGAAAATTAATAGGACAAGGAAAAACATTAGAAGAAGCTAAAAAAGAAGTGGGTATGGTTATTGAAAGTATAGACAATATAGAAGTAGCTTATGAATTAGGAAAAATACATAATGTATATATGCCAATTGTAGAAACAGTTTATCAAGTAATTTATGAAAAACTTAACCCAAAAGAAGCTGTTAATAATTTGATGACAAGAGAGAAAAAAAGCGAATAATATAGTAATATAAAGGAAATAATAAAATATAAAATTAAATAATGAAAGGAATGTTGAAAATGGATTTTTTTAATAAATTAGGAAAGAAAGCATCAGAAGCATACAAAACAACAGCAGATAAAACAGGAAAAATTGCAAAGGAAACAAAATTAAAATTTAGAATGGGAGAACTAAAATCAAAAATAGAAGATATTTATGAAGAAATAGGCAAAAAAGTATATGAAAAACATGTACAAAAAGAATCATTTACAGAAAATGATTTATTAGAAGAGTGCAAACAAATTGATGAGATGAGTGATGAAATCGAAAGAATAAGACAAGAATGTTTAGAGTTAAAAGATAAGAAAATATGCCAAAAATGTTTTAAAGAAATTGATAAAAACACAAACTTCTGCCCAGAATGTGGTGCAAAACAAGAGGAAGAAGTAAAAGAGGTAGAAGTAATGGAGACAGCAAAAGTTGAAGAAGAGGTTATTTCAGAAACTTCAAAAGAGGAAAATATTGAAGAATCCACAGAAATGCAAACCAATTTGGAAAAAACAACAGAAGTAGAAATTAATCCAGATAGCCAAAATATTACAGAAGAAGAAATGAAAAATATAGGACAATAAAAGTAGAGGTAAGATATGAAAATAGTTGTACAAAGAGTAAAAGAAGCAGAAGTAAAAGTAGATGGAAATGTAGTTGGGAAAATTGGAAAAGGGTTTTTAGTATTATTAGGTGTTACACATGAAGATACTAAAGAAAATGCAGATTACTTAGTAAAAAAATTGTGTAAGTTAAGAGTTTTTACAGACGAAAACGATAAAATGAATTTAGCATTAAAAGATGTACATGGAGAATTATTGATTGTATCGCAATTTACATTGTATGCAGATTGTTCCCAAGGAAATAGACCTTCTTTTATAGAAGCTGCTAAACCAGATAAGGCAGAAGCATTATATGAGTATTTTTGTGAAGAATGTGCTAAAAATGACATAAAAGTAGAAAAAGGTATATTTGGAGCAGATATGAAAGTAAGTTTAATAAATGATGGACCAGTAACTATTATCATAGAAAAATAGAAAAAATTGATTGTAAGTATAAAATAAGAAAAATGGAAATTTAACCTTTTAATGCTACAAGCCAAGAGGAGTTGATGTTATCCTAGATTGAATAAATTTTGAATGCGATTGGAGATAATTTAGAATTTGTTAATCATCTATTGAGGGATGTTCACGGTACTCACGTAGTGAGGGTCTGAGTGAAAGAGGCGCAATAGATGATGTTACAAATTCTTAATTATCGTATTGAACCGAAAAATTTATGAAATATAGGATAACATCAACTCCTCTTGGGTTGTATCGTTAAAAGGTTAAATTGCCACTAGTAAGGAAATCTTTCATATAAGTATTTTATAATTTCATTACCATTTTGTTCATTAATATTTATATAAACATTTTTATCTAGACAAACCCACATATGAATCAAATAATCTTCCATATTATCTAAAAATACACCGACAATTTCAGCTAATTCAATGGGATTACTATATTCTTTTTTCCAAGTGAGTTCTTGATAGATTTCAAGATTAGTATTATAAAATTTGCTTAGAAATTTATTTAACTCTCCTTTTTTTTTACTATACAAATTAACAGTTACATACATAATATTCTCCATAAAAAATGTTTATATTAAATATTATGAAAAATATTTTCATTTTTATACGAGAATAAACTAGTCAAAAAATGTCAATACTAAAGAAAACAAAATATGGAGGGATTTTTTTGAAAAAATTTAAAATTATTTCATATATCATATTAGTGATTGTGTTAGTTGTATTAGGATTAACAGTATATACAAGTGCAACACAAAACAAAGAAGATGATGAAAAAGAAAAAGTAACTTCAGAGATTCGATATTTAGATACGAAATTAGTAGATTTATTTAATAATATGAACAATATAAAAACAAAAAATTATCAAATATATACAACCAAAATAGAAGAATCTAGATCAGCCGAAAATTCAGGAGGAGGATCTTCTAATGGAAATGCTACTTCTGATTCTAATTCAAGTTCAAGTTCAGATAGTACATCTACTCAAGATAATAGTGACCAAGCACAAACTGAAGAAACAAATAAGAATTATGAAATGCAAGCAGCCGGAATTTTAACAACCAATAGAGATATCGATTGGACTTCTTGTAAAAATGAATCAGAATTAATTTATACATCTGTTTCAACTATTACATTAGACCTATATCGTTTAAATGTGTCACAAGAAGATATTTTAAGTTTTAATAAAGATTTAGATAATCTAACAGTGAGTCTAGAAGAAGAAAATAAACAATTAACATTAGATAATTTAGTAAAGATATATGAATATATACCAAAATTTGCACAAAGTGTTGTGGATGATACATTATATAAAACAGTTCTAGAGACAAAACGAAATATTTTTAAAGGATATGCAAAACTAGATAGTGGAGATTGGACAGGAATTAGTACAAATATAGTAGATGCAATAAATGCATATGCAACATTGCTAACGAATACAGAAATAGATGCTAATAAACAAACAAGTATTAATAAAGGATATGTCATGTTAAATGAATTAAAAAATGCAGTAGATACACAAAATACGTCTGTATTTTTAATAAAATACAAAAACTTACTAGAAGAAATTAATAATTTATGATATAATAACAAATAGAGTAAATTGAATAGTCGCTGGTAAATCTCCGAAAGGAATTACGAGAGGAAAGTCCGGGCTCCATAAGAGCAATGATGCTAGATAACGTCTAGTGGGGGTGACCCTAAGGAAAGTGCAACAGAAAATAACCGCCAATTTTTTGGTAAGGGTGAAAAGGTGAGGTAAGAGCTCACCAGCAATATGGTGACATATTGTGTTTGTGTAAACCCCATCAGGAGCAACACCTTAAAGAGAAGATTAAGCCAGCTCTGGCGCCTTCTCGACTTGCGTGGCTTGAGATATATAGTGATATATATCCTAGATAAATGACTATTTTAAACGACAGAACCCGGCTTACAGATTTACTCTTTTTTTAATAAATCTTTCATATCATTTGGTAAAGGACAAGTAAAACATTGTTCTTTTTTTGTGATAGGATGAATAAAAGATACCATGTAACTATGTAATGCTTGCCTAGAAATCATAGGAGAAGGTTTACCATATAAAGTATCACCAACTAAAGGGTGTCCAATATGGCTAAAATGAACGCGTATTTGATGTGTCCTTCCAGTTTCTAATTTACATTTTACTAAAGAGAATGATTGTATATCATTTTGAGAACTAATTTGAAAATCTTTTATGACTTTATAAATTGTCTTAGAAGGTTGACCGCTAGACTCTACACATCTTTCAATAATACTGCCAGGCTTTCTGGCAATTGGAAAATCAAGTATCCCTACTTTCTTATTTAACACCCCTTCAACAATACAAAGATATTCTTTATGAAAAAGATGATCATTCATTTGCTGACTAAGTGATTCTTGGATATAGGCACATTTTGCGAAAACAACCAATCCGAGAGGTGTTAAAATCTAATCGATTAACTGGTCTAATTTTCTTTTGTAAACCAATAGAATCAAAATAAAATTTTACGCCATTTGATAAAGAATCGGCATAATGCAAAATAGAAGGGTGTATAGCGACACCTGCAGGTTTATTGACAATGAATAACCATTCATCCTCATAAATAATATCTAAATCCATTTTTGTAGAAATGACATTGGCATTATCCTCAGAATAGTCAAAATCAACAATTAACATATCATTTTCTTTAAAAGAATTTCTTGTATCACAAATAGAGTTATTTAAAGTAATACAATTGTTTTCAATTAATTTCGTCAATAAGCGATTAGAAATATGTAAGGTGTTTCTTAAAATTGCATGTATTGTTTCATAAGTTTCTGTATCTTCTTTTTTTATGATATATGTAAGTTCCATAAAATTCTCCTTTTTAAAAGTATATACTATTTGTTCTTTTAAATCAATGAAATGTAGAAATAGAAAAACAAAATTATCTTTACCATTGAAAATCGTTATGAGGAAAGAGAAGAATTTGCTATTTTTCTTGCTTTTTAAGTATTTTTATTGTAAAATAAGTAACATAATGAAAAAATGGTAAAGAGACAAATAAGGAGTAGAGAATGAGAATTAGATATAAAAAATGGGCTAGACCAGAATTAGAAGCAAGTCCTTTTTATATAGACAATCCAGAAGAAATGAAAGGAAAATGGAAAGAATACTTTGAAAATAATCATCCAATTCATCTAGAATTAGGTTGTGGAAAAGGACAATTTATATCAGAATTAGCATCAGAAAATTTAGATACTAACTATATAGCGATTGATTTAGTGGATGCCATGTTAGGATTAGCAAAACGAAATGTAGAAGCAAAATACAAAGAAAAACATATAGAACCTAAAAATATTGTTTTAACAAGATTTGATATAGAGAGAATTTTATTAATTTTAGAAGAACAAGATCAAATAGAAAGAATCTATATTAATTTTTGTAATCCTTGGCCAAAAGGAAAGCACAGAAAAAAGAGATTGACACATACAAGACAATTAGAAAAGTATAAGGTATTTTTAAAAGAAAATGGAGAAATCTATTTTAAAACAGATGATGATGATTTATTTCATTCTAGTTTATTATATCTTGAAGAAGCAGGATTTGAAGTGGTAAAAAAAACTTATGATTTACATGCAGAACCTATATTTGAAAAAAACATAGAAACAGAACATGAAAAGATGTTTTCAGAACAAGGGATTAAGATAAAGGCATTAATTGCAAAAAATGTCCCATAGAGTTCGTTTTTCTGTGCGACATTTTATAAAGAAAAATTGGAAAATAGCTTGTATTTTATTGAAATACGTGCTAAAATAGTAATAGATTAAAAAAAAACCGATTTTGAGGGAAGATTTTTTTAATCTTTTTTTAATTTAAAAGATAAAGTATATTTCCTATAAATTAAAATTCAGTTATTTTTTGGAAAGGGGTATTAGATGAATACAAAGTATATTTTTGTAACAGGTGGTGTTGTATCAGGGTTAGGAAAAGGAATTACAGCAGCATCATTAGGAAGATTACTAAAGAATAGAGGGTATAAAGTAACGATTCAAAAATTTGACCCATATATCAATGTGGATCCAGGAACTATGAATCCATATGAGCATGGAGAGGTTTTTGTAACAGATGATGGAGCAGAAACAGATTTAGATTTAGGCCATTATGAAAGATTTATTGATGAAAATTTAACACATAATTCAAGCATCACTATGGGAAAAATTTATCAAAGTGTTATAGAAAAAGAAAGAAGAGGAGACTATTTAGGAAAAACCGTGCAAGTGATTCCTCATATTACAAATGAAATTAAAGAAAAAATTTACGGATTTGAAGATACTGACACAGATATTGTTATTACAGAAGTTGGTGGAACCGTAGGAGATATAGAAGGTGTTTCTATTATAGAAGCTATCAGACAAGTTGGATTAGAGAAAAATAAAGAAGATGTTGTCTATATTCATGTAACATTATTACCATATATCTTTGGTTCTAACGAAATCAAATCAAAACCAACACAACATTCTGTAAAAGAATTACAAAGTTTAGGAATTAAACCAGATATTTTAGTATGTAGAACAGAACAAGACATTCCAGATACGATAAGGGAAAAATTATCTCTATTTTGTAATGTAAGAAAATCAAGTGTTATTCAAAACAAGACAGCAGATTGTCTTTATGCAGTACCTTTAATGCTAGAAGAAGAAGGATTAGCAAGAGAAGTATGTAATCATTTACATTTAGAAAAATATATCCCAGATAATACAAAATGGGAAGAAATGATTGAAAATATTAGAAAGATAGACGAAAATAAAGTAGTTAATATTGGATTAGTTGGAAAATATGTAAAATTAGAAGATTCATATATTTCTGTTATTGAAAGTTTATACCATGCAGGTTTTGCAAACAATGTAAAAGTAAAAGTAACATTAATTGATTCTGAAAAAATTACGAGAGAAAATGTGAAAGAACAATTAAAAGAAATGGATGGTATTGTCATTCCTGGTGGATTTGGAGACAGAGGAATTGATGGAATGATAGAGACTGTAAAATATGTAAGAGAAAATCATATTCCATTCTTAGGAATCTGTTTAGGAATGCAAATGGCTGTTGTAGAATTTGCAAGAGATGTTTTAGGAATTGAAGATGCAGATTCAGAAGAGTTCAATAAAGAAACGAAAAATCAAATCATTCATATTATGGAAGAACAAAAGAAAATTGATACAAAAGGTGGAACAATGAGATTAGGTGCTTATCCATGTACTATAAAAGAAGGAACATTAGCACAAAAACTTTATGGAGCAACTGAAATTTCTGAGAGACACAGACATAGATTTGAATATAATAATGATTATAGAGAAAGATTAGAAAGTGCAGGATTAAAAGTTTCTGGAACTTCTCCAGATGGATTATTAGTAGAGATGGTAGAAATACCAGAACATCCATATTTTATTGGAGGACAATTCCACCCAGAATTAAAATCAAGACCTAATAGACCAGGACCATTATTTGTGGGATTAGTAGAAGCTGCTAAAAATAGAAAATAAATAAATTGAACCCCCGGAGAAGTTCTCAAGGTTGAGAACAACTTCGGGGGTTAAGGGTTATTACTTCTGATTTTCGATGAAGTATAAGGCTCTATCTGTTGATGGGAACCATACAACATCATCTGGAGCAGATTGGCTTCCAACAAGCTGTTTTACAGCTTCGAGCCATTGCTCACTATCGGCTGTTGGAACTCTTCGCGTGTCATAAGACACCTCTGTAGGAAAGCACGAGGTGCAATGCGCAACCCCATGATGAAGATCTGTTATCACGGTCAGGGGAAGGACGTGCCCTTCTTTTAAGTATTTTATTAAGTCAGGACGCTTTTCCTGATCCTCTAACAGTTCCTTCCGAATTCCGAATAAAATATTTTCCATTTTTTTAACCCTTTTGCCAATAAAAAATTGGCCCTTTCTTTAATTATTTGCAGCTCACACTTTGGTGGCCACTATATTTATTATACCATATTTTGTCTGATATATCAACAAATAGAAGGGGGAAGAGGAATCCGTAAGAAAGTATTTACAAAATGAATTTATATATGGTATAATAATTAAGTACAAAAGCATATTAAGAGGTGATAAAAAAATGGCATTGCTTATGGTAATATATGTACTAATACTTGTAATATTTGCCCTTATTGCATATGCAGTTATGCAGATAAAACTATTTGGAATGAAAGTAAAGGATTTCTGGGGGTTTATTGAAGCAAACCAGATGTTAGATAAATTATATATATTTGCAAAACAATATGAAAGAATGACACCACAAGAACAAGTTATCTATTTAGCAGAGGCAGAAAAAATATTTAAAGCTTTTGATAAAGTGCCAGATGAGTTATGGGAAGAAGAATATGATAAATACAAAGAAGTCGTTAGTAAATATAATGATATTCGAATGCTTAGATGGACATCAAATTAAAGAAATAAGAGAAAAAGAAAAAATCCAGTGTTAACTGGATTTTTTAATATGTATTATATATTATTCTTCAGTCTTTTTTGGTGTTTTTGCTTTTTTGTCATCAGTCATAACTTCTTTAATAGCACCTAAACTACCTAAAGCACTTGTAGCTTCAAATGGAATAAATACTTTATTTGCTTCACCATCAGCGACTTTTTCTAGAGCTTCTAAAGATTTTAATTGAACTAGTTTTTCATCAGGATCAGATTTTTTGATTGCTTCATAAACCATTTGAATTTCTTTGGCTTTTGCATCAGCAACTTCTTTAATAGCTTGTGCTTCACCGACAGCTCTTCTAATTTGTGATTCTTTATCAGCTTCAGCTTCTAAGATAGCGGCTTGTTTTTTACCTTCTGCAATCGTAATAGCAGATTGTCTTTGTGCTTCAGCTTCTAGAATTAAAGCTCTTTTATTTCTTTCAGCGTTCATTTCTTTTTCCATGGCATCTCTAACATCAGCAGGTGGTTCAATATCTTTGATTTCCACTCTGTCAATTTTACAACCCCATCTGTCTGTTGCTTCATCAAGTACAACTCTTAATTTTGTATTAATACCATCTCTTGAACTAAAGGTTTCATCTAAGTCCATTTTACCAATAATATCACGGATAGTTGTAATTGCTAGATATTCGATACCTTTCTTTAAACTTTGAATTTCATAAACTGCTTTTGCAGGATCTGTTATTTGATAGAACACAACTGTATCAATTGTAATTGTAACATTATCTTTTGTAATAACACTTTGAGGTGGAATATCCATTGTTTGTTGTTTTAAGCTAACCACACTTCTTACATGATCAAAAAATGGAATAATGATTGTAAGACCTGCATCAGCTACCTTATAAAATTTACCTAATCTTTCAATGATATATACCTCAGATTGTTTAACGATTTTAATAGACATAAATGCTATCACTAAGATGATAACAAGTAGTATTATTAAAAAAATCATAAAACTTCCTCCTTTAAACATCCTTTTTATATAATATATAAATTAAATATAAAAACAAATTATTTTGAAATTGGTGCAACAATTGCTCTAACACCATCGATTTCTTTGACTTTTACTTTTGTTCCTTTTTCAATATTAGAACCATTAATACCTTCAGCAGACCATACTTCACCATCAACTTTTATTTGACCTACACCATTAATAGAATCAATATCTTTGATGACAAGGGCTGTTTTTCCAATAATAGAAAAGGCATTTGTTTTTTCTGTATTTTCTTTTTTATTCACAAATTTTTTAACAAATGGTTTGGTAGCTAAAATTAAAACAGCAGATAAAATGACAAAAATACTTGCTTGAATCATTAAGTTATCAGTAAAGAAACTAACACACATTGTAATTAAACCTGCAATGCCTAACCAGAATACCAAAAAACCAGTTGTTATAATTTCTGCTATAAAAAATATTCCAGAAGCAATTAACCAAAATTGCCACATACATAAATCCTCCTTTTTAAAATTCACACTATAAATATTATACTACAAAAAATGGAAAAAATAAAGGGTTTTGACAAAAATAGTTGCAAGAATCAACAATCAATATATTTTTGATCACAGTTGATGGATACATATATAATAATTATCTTTTACTCCTTGTGTGTTGCAACCTATTAAAAATAAAATAATTATGCATAAAACTTGTAATTAAAGTGAAAAAATGATATAGTAGTAAAGAATTTAACAAAGGAGAAAGACAATGAAAAAAATAAATAATAAAGTACAAAATAATCAAAAGGGAATTACTTTGTTAGCTTTGGTTATTACAATTGTTGTCTTGATTATATTAACCAGTATAACGATTAATATTGGAAAAAATGAAATAACAGAGTCTAAAGAAGATACTATGCTAAGTGAATTGGAAATTGTTCAAAATGCTATATTGCAAAAGAAGACAAAAGCAGATTTGATTGAAGAAGCATATCCTGGTCAAACTATAATAGAAGCGAATATAGATTTAGATGAAGTTATATCAGATATAAATCATAATAAAAATTCAGAAGAAGATACAGTGAATAGAAAAGATACAAATGATCAAAATTATTATTTTTTATCAACTGAAAATGGTGGACTAAAAGAATTAGGAATTACCAATTCAGAAAATGCATATATTGTAAATTACGAAACAGGGGAAGTTATCAATTATACTACAAAAATAACAGAAACAGGAAAACCTTTATATATTTATGCAAGAGAACCATAAAAGGAGGAGATTTATGACAGAAGAATTAAAAAAACAAATATTAGAATTAGATATTCCAAAAGATAATATATTGTTTGATGAGCCAATGTCAAAACATACTACTTTTAAAGTTGGTGGTCCTGCTGAATGTTATGTAAAAATCGATGACATACAACATTTAAGACAAATATTGAGATTTGCAAAACAAAAACATGTATCAATTACCATATTAGGAAATGGTAGTAATATCTTAGTATTAGATGGTGGCATAAAAGGTATTGTTTTAAATATCAGATTGAATAAAATAGAAATGATGAATTTAGATAAAAAGATTTTTGCAAATGTGGGAGCAGGTGTTAAAATTTCTGTTTTTGGACATTTACTTTTGAAAAATGCCATTACTGGATTTGAAGAATTATCAGGAATACCAGGAACCATTGGTGGAGCTGTTAGAATGAATGCAGGAGCACATGGTAAGGAATTTAAAGATATTGTTAGTACAGTTACTTGTATGGATTATGATGGTAATATTCATCAATTTGAAAATGAAGACATGCATTTTGAATATAGAAGAAGTATGTTAAAAGATAAGGAATATATTGTATTAGAAGTACATATGGAATTTCAAAAAGGAGAAGAAAAAAATATCAAAGAAAAAATGGACGAATATGCAACTTATAGGAAAGAAAAACAACCAATTGAATATCCAAGTGCAGGTAGTACGTTTAAAAGAGGAACAGATTTTATAACAGCAAAATTAATTGATGAAGCAGGATTGAAAGGATATAGCATCGGAGGAGCAGAAGTCTCTAGTAAACATGCAGGATTTATTATAAACAAAGGAAATGCAACTGCAAAAGACATATTAGAATTAATTGAATATGTAAAACACGAAGTAGAAGAAAAATTTAATAAGAAGATAGAATTAGAGATTGAGATTATGGGAGAGAATTAGAATGAATGGTTTTATGCATTGGTTTAAATCAAGTACAAAAATGAAAAGATGGATATTTTTAATTTTGATAGGAATTATCTTATGTTGTTATGGGATAGCAGAAATATTGGTCATGAGAGAAATATCTTTTCAAGAAGTAGGAAAAGTGGTTGCAATATTTGTTGTAGGATTTGTGGCAATTGTTGTAGGATTAGTATATATCAATAAAAGAACATTAGAAGTATTAATTGAATCAACAGATGAAAGAATGGAAAATAAAAAGAATGTTAATATTAATTCACTAATTTTCAATAAAACAGTATATGATAAAGGACCGAATATTGTGGTAATTGGAGGAGGAACTGGATTAAATACAGTTCTTTCAGGATTAAAGAACTATACAAGCAATTTAACAGCGATTGTAACCGTATCAGATTATGGAGAAGCCATCACAAATTCCAGAAGAGAATTACAAACATTACCATTAAATGATATAAAAGAGAGTATTGTGGCATTATCAAAAAAAGATGAACAAGTAGAAAAATTATTCGATCATGAATTTAAAAGTGGAAGATTAAGAGGACTTGATTTTTCAGATATATATTTTCTAGCAATGAAAGAAATTAATGGAAATTTTGAAGATTCCATCATAAAAAGTAATGAAGTTATTAACATGGTAGGAAAAGTTATACCAGTTACATTAGATGAAATGAAAATTGTTGCAGAATTGGCAAATGGATATATTATAGAAGAAAGATCAAGAATACCAGAAGTGGTTTCTGAAAAATTAACAAAAATTAATAGGATAATGATTAGTCCCCCAAATTGTAAACCAGCACCAGGTGTTGTAGAAGCGATAAAATCAGCAGACTGTATTATTATCGGACCAGGAAGTTTATATACAAATGTAATACCAAATCTTTTGGTAAATGGTGTTAATAAAGCAATCAAAGAAAGTACAGCAATCAAAGTATATATTAGTAATATTATGACAGAACCAGGACAAACAGACAATTATAGTGTAGCAGATCATATAAATGCTATATTAGAACATTGTGGACAAGGTATTATGGATTATTGTATTTATGATACAGGGGAAGTTATACCAGAATTTATTAAGAAATATAATCTAGAAGGACAAGATATTGTAGAGCAAGATGTGGATAAAGTAAAAGGGATTAAATTTTTACAAAGAAATTTATCTATGATTGATAGTGAATTTATTAGACATGACCCAAATTTAGTGGCAGCTTCTATTATAGAACTAATATGTGACGATTTAAAATATCAAGATAAACAAAATGATCCTCAATATTTAATGTTAAATACAAAATTGCAAGAAGAAAAGCGAATTAATAAAAAGAAAAAAGCAATGGAAAGAAGAAATAAAAATGGTAAAAAACCACATGAAAAACATGTGAGAGGAAAAAGTAAATTTAGCAATAAGTATAGTGAAAGAATTGCTTCTATAAGAGAAGCAGATGAAAAAGCAAGAATCAAAACAGAAAAAGAAAATATGAAGAGAAAAGCAAATAAAATAGCAAAAACAAATAATAGAAATATAACGGAAGATTCCAAAACAACAAAACCAAAAAGTGCAAGAGGAAGAGGCAGAAGAACGAAAACAAAAGAAGAATTAAGAGAAGAAATGTTGAAGACATTAAATGAAAGTAGTCATAAAAAATAATAAAAAATAAAAAATACGGAGGATATTATGAAATTTACAAAGGAAAGTTTAGATTTAGAAACAGGAATTACAAAAGAATGGATAATAACTAATGGTATTGGGGGATTTGCTTCTTCTACCATTATTGGAACAAACACAAGAAAATATCATGGATTGCTAGTAGCACCATTAAATCCGCCAGCAAATCGACATGTGATTTTATCAAAATTAGACGAATCCATTGAAGTAAGAGGAAAGAAGTATGATTTATATACCAATATATGTGAATCATATATTTCTCATGGGTATCAATATCAAGAAGAATTTGAAAAAGAGTATTATCCTATTTTTCGATATAAAGTAAAAGGAATAGAAATCGAAAAAAGCATTTGCATGGAATACAATGAAAATACAGTCGGTGTGTATTATAAAATAAAAAATGGAAGATATAAAGCAAAACTAACATTAGCACCAATTATGAATTTTAGGGATTTTCATACAATGAATACAGGACATCATTTTCATGTTAAACAACAAGTAAATGGTACAAAAATAAAAGTAGTAATAGACGATAAATCCCATACACCAATATATATGAATGTATCAGAAGGTATATATATTCCTCATGAAAATGACGACTTTATGAATATGTTCTATGTTGAAGAAGAAAAAAGAGGTTTCTATCCAGAAGAAAATCATGTAGTTCCAGGTGTTTATGAAGTTGAAATCAAAGCAAATGAGGAAAAAGAAATTTCATTTATATGTTCTTTAGAAGAAAACATAGAAGAGAAAGATGTAAAGGAAATATTAGATAAAGAGATTTATAGAATTGATACAGAAATAAAACGCACAGAACTTATTACAGAAAAAGAAAACAAAACAAAAAAAGAATTAAATGAAGATGAATTAATAAAAACATATATAAGGGCAGTTGATAATTTTATTGCATATAGACCAAAGTTTGGATTACATACGATTATTGCTGGATATCCATGGTTTTTAGATTGGGGAAGAGATTCTTTAATTGCATTTGAGGGATTATTATTAGTTACAAGAAGATTTGATATTGCAAGGGAAGTCTTACTAACGATGGTAAGAGATGTGAAGTATGGGTTAGTACCAAATGGCTATTCTGGATATGATAGTAGACCATTATATAATAGTGTAGATGCTTCTTTATTGTTATTTGAGCAAGTTCAAAAATATTTGGAATATACAAAAGATTATAAATTTATAAAGGAAAATATATATAAAAAATTAGAAGATATTATAAAAAACTATGTAGAAGGCAATAATGTTGACGGAAATAATATTTATCTAGATAAAGATGGGTTAATTGTTTCAGGTACAGATGAAACACAAAATACATGGATGGACGCAAAAATAGGTGATATGGCTGTTACTCCAAGAAATGGAAAAGCAGTTGAAATAAATGCTATGTGGTATAATGCGAATATGATAATGGCAAGTTTAACTTTGAGAATTGGTGATTTATTACAAATAAAAAAATATAAAGACTTAGCTAAAAAATGTAAAAAAGCATTTGAAGAAAAATTCTATAATCCAAAAACAAAATGTCTTTATGATGTATTAGGAGATAGTAAAATAAGACCAAATCAATTATTTGCGTTAAGTTTAACATATCCAGTAATTGAGCCAGACTCAGAAATGGCTAAAAATATCATCAATGTTGTAGAAAAGAAACTATTAAATCCTTATGGATTAAAAACATTAGCAAAAGGCGAAGAAAATTATGTGGAAGTTTATGAAGGAGATAGTTTTAAAAGAGATAGCAGTTATCACCAAGGAATTACATGGGTATGGTTATTAGGTTTATATTATAATGCACTTGTGAATATGAAAGATAAAGCAAAAAATGAAGAAAAAGAAGCATTAGAAAGCAAAATAGAAAAATTTGTAGAGAAAACCAATAAAACATTTAAGAAAGAAATTAATGAAAATGGTTGTATCGGAAGTATATCAGAAATGTATGATTCTATAAAACCACAATTACCAAAAGGTGCAATCGCACAAGCTTGGAGTGTAGCTGAAGTGTTTAGAATTATCATGAGTAAAAGGGATTAAGGGGATGGACTCATTTTCCCTTTTTTAATTGAAATATTAAAAAATATAGAATATAAAGTCATTCAACAATTTTGTATAAGCTAAATTTTCGTAGAAATTCTAAAAGAAAAAAGTGAGCCTCTCTCATTGTTGCTATAAATCATAAGCAAAATGAGCATTCCTCACTTTTTTCTTTAACAATTTCTAGATTCAAATTTAGATACGCAAAATTGTTTCATTTTTTTATATTCTATATTTTTCTTTACATTATTTTAAAAGGGGGAAAATGAGTCCATCTCCTTAATCCCTCAATTGAATATTTCTTATAAAATGTGGTTGAAATTAGAAAAATTTATGATATAATGTGAACAGAAATTCGAAAGAAAACGAAGAAAGATTACATTAGAGAAAGGAAAGAAACCATGAGAATATTAGGCGTTGATCCTGGATTTGCAATAACAGGATACAGTATTATAGATTATATAGGAAATAAATTTCATTTAGAAACTTCTGGAGCAATATTAACAGAAGCACATACATCATTTCCATTAAGACTAGAAAAGATTAATCAAGAATTAGATGATATTATTAAAACATATAAGCCAGAAGCTATGGCAATAGAAGAATTGTTTTTTAACAATAATGCAAAGACAGCGATTAATGTTGCACAAGCAAGGGGGGTTATCTTAATAACAGCAAGACAAAATCATCTAAATATATATGAATATACACCACTTCAAGTAAAACAAGCAGTTACAGGTTATGGAAGGGCAGATAAAATACAGGTACAAAGAATGGTAAAAATGATTTTAAATGAAGAAAAATTACCAAAGTTAGATGATATTACAGATAGTATGGCAATGGCAATTTGTCATGCACATTCATCTAAATTTGCACAAAAATTATAAATCTAACCTTTTTGTATACGAAAAAATCCATATAGGGTCAAGATAGAAGTAGATTTTTTCTATACAATAAAAAAGCGTATATTAATGGGATTTAAAATGCGGAGGGATTATGATCAAAATAGAAGAGTTAGAAAAAGAATTAAACCAAGGAATTTTGAAAAATATCTATATCTTATATGGTGAAGAACTATTTTTATTAGAAAATGCGTTAAAGAAAATAAAGCATCTATTTGGTGAATGCATCAAAGGAATTAACTATATACCAATTGATGATACGAATATCAGTGGAATCATTTCTGATATAGAAACACCAGCATTTGGATATGAAAAAAAATTAATTATTGCTAGAAATTCGGGAATACTAAAAAAAGAAGGAAAACGAAAAAATGCAGAACTTGGGAAAATAAGAGATAGATTAGCAGAATATTTAGAAAAAAACAGTAAACTAGTAGCGGAAAGTGTTGTTTTAGTATTTGTTGAAGAAGATGTAGATAATAAAACAAATTTATATAAAACCATTGATAAGTTAGGTGTAGTTTGTCATTTTGAATATCAAAAGCCAATCCAAATCGAAAAGAGAATGAAAGCAATTTGTCATGGATATAAGGTAAATATATCAGATGCTAACTTAAGATACTTTATAGAATGTTGTGGTACCAATATGCAAGAATTAATTAACGAAATCAGAAAACTGATTGAATATGCAGGAGAAAATGGAACCATTCAAAAAGAAGATATTGATAGTTTATGTATTAAAAAATTAGAAAGTGTGATATTTGATTTAACAGATAGTTTAGGGAAAAAGGAAACAGATAAAGCCTTACAAGTTTTGAAGAATTTATTATATGCTAAAGAACCCATACAAAAAATATTAATTACATTATATAACCATTTTAAAAAGTTATATCTAACTAAATTGGCTGTAAAATATAACAAAGATATCATAACAACTTTAAACCTAAAACCAAACCAAACCTTTTTAGTAAATAAATATAAAACACAAGCAAGGTATTTTGAAGAAAATGATTTAAAAGCAATTTTACAAAATTTAAGAGATTTAGATTATCATTACAAAATTGGATTGATAGACCTACAAATAGGTCTAGAATCTATACTTTGTCGATATTGTTCTTAAAATAGAAAATCTATATTTTAAAATGTATAATAAATCCCAATATTGCTAAAAATAAGGATAAGATTTTTTAGCAAAGGTGATTTTTAGATGAGATTAAGAAAAAATACAAGAAAAATATTTATTGTATGCATAATGATTGTATTGATTGTATCTATTATAGCATATATATTTCTTAGAAATAATGAAGTAGAAGCTTTATCAAAATATGGTTCAAGGGGAGATGAAGTAACACAAATTCAAACCAAATTAAAACGATGGGGATACTACAATGGCAACATAGATGGCATATATGGTAGTCAAACACAAGAAGCAGTTCGATATTTCCAAAGAAAAAATGGTCTAGCAGTAGATGGTATTGCAGGTCCGAAAACCTTAGCAGCAATGGGAATAACAAGTTCATCATCAGGTTTATCATCATCTTCTTCTAGTAATAGTAGCAATGTTAATTTATTAGCCAGATTGATTTATGGAGAAGCGAGAGGAGAACCATATACAGGACAAGTGGCAGTTGGAGCAGTTGTGATGAACAGAGTGAAAAGTAGCTCATTTCCTAACAGCATTTCAGGTGTTATTTACCAATCAGGTGCTTTTGATGCGGTTAGAGATGGGCAAATCAATTTAACACCAGATGCAACTGCGAAAAAAGCAGCACAAGATGCAATTAATGGTTGGGATCCTAGTTACGGAGCTATCTATTATTTTAATCCATCAACAGCGACAAATAAGTGGATATGGTCAAGACCAATGACAGTAACCATTGGAAGACATAGATTTTGTAAATAATGATTTAAGAAAAGGGGACGGAAATACTTTTTAAAGTACACCGTCCTTTTCTGTGTAGGTGTGTAATAATTATAAAGATTTCTCAATATAAAACATAGAGATAAAATCATATAAAGTCAATAAAAATATAAAAAGGATTTGAATACAAACCAACAGTGTGTTAGAATGAAGAAAGATGTATACCTTGAGAAGGGAATGAGATAATCATGATAGATTTAGAAAAAGATGTAAAATATATAAAAGGTGTAGGACCTAATAGAGTAAAACTATTAAATAAATTAGGAATATTTACATTAAAAGATTTAATTACATATTACCCAAGAACCTATGAAGATAGAAGCAAGCCAAAAAATATTGCCGAATGTATAGATGGTGAAGAAGTATTAATTGAAGCATATGCAGGAGGTAGAGTCAGTGATGTAAGACTTAGAGGAAAAACCATGCAAAAATTGATAATTAGAGATGAAACAGGTGTTGCAACAGCAGTTTGGTTTAACCAAAGTTATTTGAAAAATAAATTTGAACAAGGAAAAAAATATATGTTTTATGGGAAGGTAAATAATACCTTTGGCAGAATTACCATAAATTCACCAGTATTTGACGAAGAAGGAAAAACGTCAAATACAGGAAAAATTATTCCTATATATCCGCTAACATTTAGCTTATCGCAAAATACCATTAGAAGAATTATGGAAAATGCCATAAAAGAAGTAGAAGGCAAATTAGAAGAAACTTTGCCTGAATACATACTAAAAGAGTATAAGTTGGAAGGTATCAATCAAGCAACAAAAAGCATCCATTTTCCAAAAGAATTTAAAGATTTTAATATTGCCAGAAATCGATTAGCTTTTGAAGAATTATTAACCATGCAATTGGCTTTATTAGAACTAAAAAATAGTTATATGAATGAGGAAAAAGGTATCCAATTTAGCAAAGATGTACATATGTCGGATATTATTAATCAATTACCATTTCGATTAACCAATGCCCAAAGAAGAGTATTAGAAGAAATTGATAATAATATGGAATCTGATAAACCAATGAATCGATTATTACAAGGAGATGTTGGTTCAGGAAAAACCGTTATTGCTATGTGTGCAGCATATAAGGCAGTCAAATGTGGTTATCAAGCAGCCATTATGGCACCAACAGCCATTCTTGCAACACAACATTTGGAAAACTTTAAAAAGATATTTGATGAATTAGATATTAAATGTGAATTATTAATTTCAGCCATGACGAAAAAGAAAAAAACAGAATTATTGGAAAGATTGGCAAATGGTGAAATTGATATCTTAATTGGAACACATGCCTTATTACAAGAAAATGTAGAATTCAAAAATTTAGGATTAGTTGTTACAGATGAACAACACCGTTTTGGTGTAAAACAAAGGACAACCATTGTTGAAAAAGGACAAAATCCAGATGTATTGGTTATGACAGCAACCCCAATTCCTAGAACATTAGCTTTGATACTATATGGAGACTTAGATATATCTATTATTGATGAATTACCACCAAACAGGAAAAAGATAGATACATTTGCAGTAACCAAAGGAATGGAAGATAGAATCAATAATTTTATCAAAGTACAATTAAAAGAAGGTAGACAAGCATATATTGTATGCCCATTGGTAGAAGAAAATGAAGAACTAGATTTAAAATCAGTCGAAAAGTTATATGAAAAATGTAAAACAGAAATTTTTCCAGAATATAGAGTAGAATATATACATGGAAAAATGAAAGCCAAAGATAAAGATGACATTATGATAAGATTTAAAAATAAAGAAATTGATATATTAATTTCAACAACTGTTATTGAAGTTGGTGTAGATGTACCAAATGCCAATATTATGGTGATAGAAGATGCCCAAAGATTTGGACTAGCACAATTACACCAATTAAGAGGAAGAGTCGGAAGAGGAGAATATAAATCCTATTGTATTCTAAAATATGAAGGAAAAGGTGAAACTGTTAGAAAAAGAATGAAAGTTATGTGTGATACCAATGATGGTTTCATTATTTCAGAGAAAGACTTAGAATTAAGAGGGTCTGGAGATTTCTTTGGAACCATGCAACATGGACTTCCAGAATTTAAGATTGCCAATTTATTTGAAGATATGAACATATTAAAAGTAGCACAAGAAGCAGCTATTAAAATTATTGATAAAGACCCGAAATTAGAAAAAGAAGAAAATGCAAGATTAAAAAGGTTAATTAGAGATAAATTTACTAAGAGGATAGAGATATAGTTTGTAAAATTATGTAAATTGTGATATAATATGCTTATGTCTTATGACATGTGTAATTATTAACGGGAAAATATTTCCTAGTTTCAAACAAAAGAAGAGGAGGGCACATAGTATGTGCAAACAGAATTTTTTTATGGAAATGAAACAAAGAAGGGGCTATGCAGAGATGCGATTACTTCTCCGGAGAAGTAATGTGAATTTTTCCTGTATGGGAGAACAACTCTTAGAAATAGCTATTATGAGCTATTTACAGAATCCAAATCAGGAGAAAAAGGAATTGTTTAAAACTGTGGAGGAAAATTCTCCTATGCCTATTTCAGATGGAGAAACGGCTTTCGAATTGATGAAAGAAGCGCTTCAAAATCTTTATACTCGCAAGAGTGAAAAGGTAGCTAGTGACAAGGTCGTTATGACTTTTATTTCAAGCATAGCAGAAGAAATTCGAATAACTAAAGTGCTTGAGATGAAAGAGGTAGAAGAAGGGCTGGAAATCACATCTGAGGAAAAAGAGATACTTATTTCTGTGTGTAAACGGCGATTCTTCAAGCCGAATGATACTTTCAAAGAGGTGCTGAATCATGTAGCTGGAAGAAATGGCTATGATGATATCGAACCTATGCTGAGAAAATTGCTGAAGTGTGTAAATCTCAACACGGAGGAAGACACAGAGATAGCAATTCTTGGTTTGGTAGAAGTAGTGGTTGAAAATCTGCTGGTTAAGAAAGATGACTTAATCTTTTAGAGGTTCTGGTTTTCATTTCTGGAGAAGAAGGTGTTATGAAACACCTTCTTTTCTTTAAATAATAGAAAATAAACTTGTATCATAAAATAAAAATAGAAATGTAAAAAAATGTAAATACAATATATAATAAAAACAAAACTTTGTAAAAAATAAAAATAAGCAATTGTAAAATATTGTAAAATAGAAAATATTTTAGTAGGTGTAACTTTAGAAACAAATGTAACTATAAGGAGGAAAACACATGACAAAAGAAGCAAAATTAATAGCATTAAGAGAGGAAAGTGAAGCACGGTCAGTTGTATCACAATTAGGTTTACGTAGAGATTTGAGAGGAACTTATATTATTCAAGAGTTTGTACTTGGCAAAAAGAAAGCAGAAGCTTTAAATGATACGGAGATTGAAGCCGTATTATATTCTTGGGAGGCAAGATATTATGTGCCGAGAGCATTAATCGATGTAGAGGATGGTATACAAATAAGAGTTGATAATGTCAAATTAAACAAAGAAACTAATGAGAAAGAATGTGAATACAAAAGAAGAAAAGTAAAACATATAGAAAGATACGTGAAAACAATCCGAAGTTAAAAATTAGAAGGTCATGGAATAGGCGTTAAGGTTATCTTAACGCCTATTGACTTTTTATAAAAAACATAATAATATATATTTATAAAATAAAAAAGGATGTTGATATATATGTTTCAACTAATTATCAAATTAATTGGTTTAATAATGGTTTTATTAGGTGTTATTTTAATATATGATGCAAGAATTATTACAAAGAGATTCTTTGGATTTGGAGATCAAAATGAAGGTTCAAATGGATTAAAAATCATAGGATTTATATTAGCGATAATAGGCGGTTTGATAATTTATTTTTCTATGTAAAATTCATAAAAACTATTGACAATAAAAATAGATTTGTGCTAATATATTTATTGTTAGTTTATATATGCGGATGTGGCGGAACTGGTAGACGCGCTGGTCTTAGGAACCAGTGCCAACGGCGTGGGGGTTCGAGTCCCTTCATCCGCACCAATGACGTTTCTGTTCGAACTAATAGAATAGAATTGATACAAAAATCAATCAGAAAATAAAATCTGGTTGATTTTTTTGTGTGAAGAAATATTGTGTGAAGAAATATAGAAAAATTTATTGCCACGCAGAGCCCCCGAGTTGTGTTAGTATGACACAACTCATAGGGGGTTAGGACTTATGACAGAGTCGAAGTCCTGTGCTTCGCAGAAAGTTCAAGGAGGTGATTTCATTGGAACAAGAATTAGCATATTCTTTTCACTTAGGTAGTGATAAAAACAAAAGCAAATTGGCAAAGAAAGTTTTCAAATGAAATGTATTTTTATACTATGCTAAAAGAAGTTGATAAAGAATATAAAACTACTCTAATAAATTTTGTAAAGTATAAACTTGTAATGTTTACAATGACTAAAATTATGGAAATGGAAAGAACTGAAAGAAACAAAGTAGCTTTATATTTATACAATATCATAAAATAGTTTGCTTTATGTCAAATATTGCTTTTAAAGGCTAAATGTAGTATAATGAGTATGGTTTCTATAATTTAGAATAAAAAATCAATCTGTCATTAACTCAAGAAAGGGTGAACTTTATGAAAAAAATATTATTTAAAATTTTAGGAACTATGCTGACAATCGTGATATTTATTATCACTCAGTATCACATTCGGAGATATTACAATATTGATCCAAGAATTTGGTTCTTTGTAGTATTTGGTGTTTCCTTTGTTGGCTTTTGCATTATTTTTTACATTTTCTACTCCGAAATCAAAAGTATGAAAGAATATTTTGAAACTCATTCATTTTTTGATTTTGTATCAGAGATTGTTGAAAAAACAAAGCCGATTACAAAAAAAGTAAAACCTATAACCGATTCATTTTTTGATTTTGTATCAGAGATTGTTGAAAAAACAAAGCCGATTACAAAAAAAGTAAAACCTATAACCGAAAAGATAGTGAATAACTTTTTGTATAACTTAATAGGCTTTATCACTACGATGGTGGTTTTTACTGGAATTATGTATAAGCTTTTCTTCCATGACGATTTTATGGCAAGAACAATAGTGAATATAATCTTTCTTGTTATGATAGCATGGACAGGATTAAGTAGGATAATAAGAGCAACAGTCATAGAAAAAGAAAAGCGTTCTAAAGAATTGGTGTATGCAGGAATGTGGGTTTTCATATTCTTGACACATTTTTTAGAGTTTGTATGTATCTGATTGATTTCTCAGAGGAGTTTGTTACTTCTCTGAGTTTTTTATAGAAATTTTGTTGCAATTTATCAAAAATATGATATACTTTAATAATTTGATTGATATTTGTATCAATCGTCAAGAGAGCCAACAAGTTGTAAATATCTACGTCGTTGGCACCAAGACAGAAGATATGGTTTTATAAATGGACCATATTTTTTTGTTATTGTATGAAAAACTAAAATTAAAGATATGGATGAACAAGGTGTAATACAAATTGTAGCAGGATAATCTTCTATTTTTGCAAATTTATGTAAAATGTAGTATAATAATAGTAGCATGGCCTAAAGAGGTTTTGCGCAGAAACTAGTAACAACCCCGATTGGGAAAGGAGTGACAGAAATGCCTTATATTGAATATGAGGAGAGCAAAGAAGCTGAGGAACGGAGAATTCGAGAAGCTAGAGCGAGAAAGGCAACCAGAGCTAAGTGTCGGTATGATGCACAACATTGTTCAACATGCCAATACTTGAACAGTTGCGAGGATGATGGCAAATTTCTCGCGGCCAGAGGCTTCTAATGAGGGAGGGCATTTGTAAAAATGCCCTCTCTTTCTCTAGTATAGACATATATATACTTGTAACTTTAAGCAAAATATTGTAAAATAATAAGGATAGAACTTGAAAACTTGCAAAAGTAGGAGGGAAAGATATGGAGATTGGATTTTATGCGGGAAGTTTTGACCCATTTACCAATGGACATTTACATGTTGTGGAGAAATCAGCCAAACTATTTGACAAAGTTATCATAGGAATTGGTGTGAATCCAGATAAAAAAAGAAGATACGATAAAGAAATTATGAAAAATGCAATAGAAAAAATGATTAAGAATAGAAATCTTACAAATGTATCTGTAGTTTGTTATGATAACCTATCTGTTGATGCGGCATTAGAACATCATGCCACCCTTTTAGTAAGAGGGGTTAGAAATGGTATGGATTATCAATATGAAGAAACTCTAGCATCTATCAATGAAGAAATTTCGGGATTAGATACAATGTATATTAGAGCAGGAAGTTTAGGAAATATTAGTTCAAGTATGGTGATGGAATTATTACAATATGGGAAAGATGTTTCAAAATATTTACCAGAAGAGATTATGGAGATTATTCATAATCGGATCAATTGATTTAAGATGAGTTAAAATGCAAAAATAAGATATAAGATTTTTCCGTCTTATATCTATTTTTTTATAATTTTATTTAGTTATTTCCATTCGTTATATTCATTATATTTTTATATGTTGTTTCAATAAAAGTATCTATACTTTCATTTGTATAGTCATTATCAAAAATAAAATCAAATGCTAATTTAGAATAATCTAAAGTAGCAGATTCTCTTTTTTCAAGATACTCTAAAGAAATATGATCTCTTTCCAGTATTCTTTCTTTTCTTACTGTATCATCAGAAGTAACTAATATTTTGATATTACACATATCCCAGAATTTTACCTTAGGAAGCAAAGCCCAATCAAAAATAAAATACTGTTGCTTTTGCAACAAAATCCTATCTAGTTCTTGTTCCATATATTCCCATGTAATATCTGTTAAAATTTGCATTTTATCTGTATCACTAAATACAATATTACCTAATTTTTTTCTATTAATTATTCCATTTGAATCCAATAGCTCATTACCAAATACATTACAAAGTTTTTTAGCAATAATAGGATCTGAAGTGGCTTGGTGTCCAATTTTATCAATGTCAACATATTGTCCATCTAATTTTTGAGCCAGTGTTGTTGCGATGGTAGATTTTCCAGTTCCTGTTTTACCAGTAATTCCAATCAATTTCATATTGAAATCCTCCTTAAATATTCAAAAAAATTATACCATTTCAGATAGAATAATGCAAATGTCGCACTGACAAACGATAGTGTCAATTTATTTCGGGAAAATTTATAAAAAATTTTTTACCCCTCAAAATTGCTCTATAAACAGACTGTTCTACACAGCCTTGTATTCTAATAAATTTTTAAAAAATATTTTTTCTTCTTGTGTCCCAAAATTCA
>CASEEU010000051.1 GCA_949287075.1 uncultured Eubacteriales bacterium
GTAATAAATGGTAAGTTAATTTGTGTTTGTTGAACACCTGATAATTCTATTTTTGCTTTTTCTGCTGCTTCTTTTAATCTTTGCATTGCCATTTTATCTTGTTTTAAATCAATTCCATTTGATTTTTTGAATTCATCAACTAAGTAATCAATAATGGCATTGTCAAAGTCATCTCCACCTAAATGTGTATTACCACTTGTAGATAAAACTTCAAATACACCATCACCAATATCTAGGATAGATACATCAAATGTTCCTCCACCTAAGTCATAAATTAATATTTTTTGTTCTTGTTCTTTATCCATTCCATAAGCAAGTGCTGCTGCTGTTGGTTCATTGATAATTCTTAGAACTTCTAGTCCTGCAATTTTACCAGCATCTTTTGTTGCTTGTCTTTGGCTATCATTGAAATATGCAGGTACTGTGATAACTGCTTGTGTTACTTTTTGTCCTAAATAATTTTCTGCATCAGCTTTTAATTTTTGTAAAATCATTGCTGAAATTTCTTGTGGTGTAAAAGTATCACCTTCAATATTTACTTTTTCAGCTGTTCCCATTTTTCTTTTGATTGAAATAACTGTATTTTCTGGATTTGTAACTGCTTGACGTTTTGCAATTTGTCCAACTAATCTTTCACCATTTTTAGAAAATGCAACAACTGATGGTGTTGTTCTATTTCCTTCTGCATTTGGTATAACAACTGGTTCTCCTCCTTCCATAACTGCTACACATGAATTTGTTGTTCCTAAGTCAATTCCTATAATTTTTCCCATTTTTAATTCCCTTTCCTTTCTTTTCGTTGCTCCGTTCTATCATTATTTTCTTATTTAAAACGAAACCCCTATAATAAAATTTATATTTTAAAAATTAATACCTTTCATATCTTGTCATTCTTTTTCAATTCAAGAATGATTTTTCGATTGTTTTCTAGACTTTCTTTTGTAACTTTCTTCATCCATTCTTCTTTTGTCATATTGGATAATTTCCAATTGGATAATTCTTTATATTGCATTTCTTCTCCTAGCCATTCTGGCTTTTGAAAAGTATCGGCTACATCTTCACTTGGAAATTCCACTTCTGCTGTGATGAAATCTTGTAAGTAGTCTTTATATATATCCATTTCTACTTTTAAGTTATTTTCTATTGGTATCATTATTCTAGTTTTTCTTATGATATTACTAATTCTATTTTTCATGAGTTGATTAAATACTTCTTCCTGAATAGAACTTTCAATTTCATATGCATTTGCAACAGTAGAATCTTTATGATATGTGATATCTCCTTTTGTTTTTACTGTATACATATATTCTATATGATTAGACTTCTTATTTTGTATTTTTCGAATTCTAATCACTGTTTTTGCATCTTTATAAATAAATGCTTGTTCTATATTTAGTACATTTGTTATTTTCAAATCTTCAGGAAGATAGTTTACTGCATATTTTCTTTCAATTTCTTGTTTCATTTAAAATCCTCTTTATTTATAAAATGTGAAGATGCCGCTTGTAATTGTTTTAGTTTGCTACTACGACCATCGAATGACGTATAACTTTAGAACCAATCTTATATCCTTTTCTATATTCTTGAACAATTTCTTTTTCACCTTTTGTATCATCTTGTACACTACTTACTGCTTCATGCAATTCTGGATCAAAAGTCTCTCCTATTGTTTGGATTTCTTCTACACCTTTTGCTTTTAATGTATCTTGAAATTGTTTCAATACTAATTCAATTCCTTTTTTATATTCTTCATCTTTTGTTTCTATTTTAGCAGCATTTTCTAAATTATCTAATATGGGTAACATTATTTCTACTACATCTGACAAAATAGAATTATATAGGCTTTCTCTTTCTTTTGCACTTCTTTTTTTATAGTTTTCAAATTCTGCTAAAATTCTTTTATATCTATCATCTAGCTCATCATATTCTGATTTTGGTATAATTTCTTGTTCCTTTTTTACTTTTTTATTTTCTACTTTTTCCTCTTGTTTTACATCATTTTCTAATTCTTCTTTATCTGCCATTATTCCTCCACCTTTCTCAAATTTCTAATTTGGAAAAGAATCGTTATTTGGCTAGGCGACCGAGTTTTTAATTTATGAGGCGTACTGTTTGTACGTTGAATAAATTAAAAATGAAGGTCAACAACGCCAAATGATGATTATTTTTCAAATTCATTCTATTTCTTTTAATTTTTTATTAATATACTTCATAACAGAAATCACTTTTGAATAATCCATTCTTTTGGGTCCAATAATGCCAATTGTACCTAAATCTTTTCCATTAACTTTATGTTTAAAAGTAACAACACTAAAATCTTTTAATTCTTTTTTCTGATTTTCTTCTCCAATATATACATGAATATCATCTGCAATTCCCGAGTCCAACATATCTGTAACCAATTCTTTCGTGTCTAAGATATTTACAAAATTCTTTGCAACTTCTAAACTATTAAATTCCGGTAATTCAAATGACTTGTTAGCACCTTCTAAATATATATTTTCTTCTTCTAATACTTTTTTTATTTGCTCAATAATTGGCTTAATCACATTCACACTATATGTCATTTCATCATATAAATACTCTTCTAAAGGTCTATTAATGGTTTCAATTGGTTGTCCCTTTAATTTTTTATTAAACATATAATTAATTGTTTCAATTTGTTTTTCTGTAACATCTTCATCAAACTTAATAATTGTTTCCTTTACTAATCCACTATCTGTTAAAATGACTGCCATCATCATTCTAGAACCCAATAATACAAATTTAATATCTTCGATAATTTGACTATCTGCCTTAGGTCCTATAGACACAGTTGTGTAATGTGTAACTTCTGAAATTGTATTTGCTGCAATCTTTGTTAAATCTTCAATCTCATTTACTTTTGTTTCTAATTTATCACTAATATATTTGATCTCTTCTAAACTAATGTTATCCTCTTTTAACAATTCATCCACATAATATCGATATCCTTTTTCAGAAGGTATTCTACCACTTGATGTATGTGTTTTATCCAAGTATCCAGCTTTTTCCAAATCTGCCATTTCATTTCTAATGGTTGCACTACTACAATCTAATCCATGATTGGTAGTTAATGCATTTGAACTGACTGGTTCTGCTGTATTAATATATTCTTCTACGATTGCTTGCAGTACTTTCTTTTTTCTATCATCTAACAATTTTTCTTCACCTCTTTTAGATTAAATTGTTAGTTTTTTACATATCTTATTACATTGTTATACAATTTTTTGAGTTTTTTAGCACTCTTTATATTTGTTTGCTAACTTCATATATATTATACCCGATTTTAGCACTTGTCAATACATTTTGCTAAAATATTTTGTGAATTTTGTGTGAACAGTTATTGTTTAAGCCAACACCCAGCTGCTAGGGATGGTATGTTATATTTTTTTAGTGTTCTCGGCTACCCGTCAATTCCCGTTTAACAAATTCTAATGATAAAGACATAACAATACCCGGAAACAGGACCCTTTATGTCTTTATCCTAAGAATTTGTAAAACGATTCTGGTCGCATTCGAACACTAAAAAAATATAACATACCATCCCTAGCAGCTGGGTGTTGGCTTAAACAATAACTGAGAACAAAAATACAGTATAAAAACTACCATAAATAGTTTATACTGCATTCTTATTTTCATAGTATTTATTATAAATTATTCAAATATAAAATCGAACGAAAAGAAAAATTTGGTTTTTTTACTCCTTCTGTATTATTTCCTCTGATAGTTGTATAATTACTGCCATACAAATATTCTCCACCTCTTGTAACACTAGGCCCAGATGAATAACTAGATGTTTCCGTTGTCCATTCTCTGCAATTTCCTGCCATATCATATATATTGCATCTAATATCATTACCGCTTCCATTGCTAGCTTTTCCTGTGTTTGCTAACGTATTTTGGAATCTTGCCTGTCTAGAATAATCTGAATCTCCCGAGTTTTTTTGTATAAATAAAACAGCTGTATCCCATGCATAACTATTCATTAAATCACTTTCTATACTTGTATATAGCTCTAAACATACATTTGCAGCATTTGGTTGTGTTATATTTGCCCAAACGACTTGATCATATTTACTATCTGCTTTACCATCATCACCTTCACTTGCCTCAAATCTGGCTATATAATAGCCTCCATTTTTTTCTACACTATCTATAAAACCATTTATATCTTTAGCGATTGTATTAGCTCTAGTTTTTTCTTCTGTTTCCCTATATATGGTATTGTCTGTACTACTTAGTCTTAAATCTCCTCCTAATGATGATGGGCTAAATGTGGTATTGATTTTTCCTCCTGTCTCAAACACATATCTTCCTAAAATAATTTCGCCATCTACAGCATTTTGCAATGTTTTTCCATTTCTCCCTAATACACCATCTACAGCTATCCATACATATTGACTGCCATCTTTGGATTCTATCACTAATCCCTGATTCACATTTTCGCTTGTTGGATGTGTTGTTCCATCTCCCCAACTGGATGTTTCTGTATCGACTGGTTTAAATCCTTCTGGTATAATGGGATTATTTTTATTCGATGTTCCCCCATCTATTGTATCTGACACTGTAAAATATCCATCTCCATCTGGCTTTCCTGCTGGTATCCATACACCTGATAATGTACTTCCGTCTTTTTTTATGGTTACATCATATCCATCTACATTTACGATTAATGGATAATTTGCATCTGTTATTTCATCTGGCACACCAGTAATATTTTCTATCTTATCTAAATTGCTTTTTAATTCCCCATTTTGAATGTTTCCATCTGTTCCTATACTTCCTACAACTGCTATTTGTACTTGCTCTTCTGCATTTACTTGCCTAGTTTTTTCACTAGCTTCTCTTGCCTTTGTTAAAGTTCCATTATCTCCTGTTAAGGTGGTAATACTGACACCTGCTAAAATCAATAAAATAATAATTGTAATAACTAATGCAATTAGTGTAATACCTCTATTTTTCATTTTTTCTTTTTTTCTCATTTCCATTCTCCTTTTTTCTATTGTCCTTCCTTATATACTATTTATTTTTCCAATCCCTTTCTTTTTTATACAATGAATAACCATTTCATTCATTTTTAATTTTGCTTATTATATATATCAACAATTTATATATTTTCTAAATTCATCTATGATAATGCTATATATATGCATATACCTATTGCTTGTATAATAAACAAATTCAACATATTTGATGTTAACAAATTATTTGTAGCTTCTATCACACCTAATAAAACTTCATCTTTATTCTTTATATAATGTTTTTGTGCCTCAAAAAATGTAACTAATTCAGGAATACTTGTTATCATTCCAAGCAGACTTCCCAAAATCCATTCTGCAATTCTAAAATGTTCTGCTAAATTTTCTAATACATTTCCTAATGCATCTCCTATAAAGTACAATAAAATACCAGCAATCAAGATATATCCAATATATATATATGATTGTTTATTTTTGTGGTTTCCTATTTCTTCCTTTTTCACTTTTTCCATTTTAATTTCTTCATAATTTAAATATTTTTCATGTATTTTTTTAGATATCCAGTAAAAAATAAGATATATAACTATTAAAATAAAAACTACCGTTATATGAAATACATTTTCTACTTTTAATAAAATAATTGGAAAAATAATGGTTAAAATAACTAGAAAAATTTGAATAAGAATTCCTTTATTTCTAATTACATGATCGTTTTTATTGATGATTAAAGATATGCTATATTGAATAAAATTAATCACATTTGAACTAATGATATTATATAAACTAGTTCCTATTAATCCCCTGAAACTTGATACTGTAACCGTTAATAATTCAGGAATGGATGTAGCCACCCCTGCAATATTCCCTATTACTCTTGATTTTAATTGTAAATTTTCTGCTAACTTTCTTAAAGATTTTACAAGTATGACTTTGGAAACTATAACAATGAAAATCGCATATAAAAAAAACTTTCCAATTTCTACCCACATATCTATCCTTTTTCTCCTTACTTTATATCCCTATATTTATCTTTTTCCTTTACTTTACTATTTAGTTTTTCCTATTTTCATCTATTTATAACCAAAATTTATGTATACTTTTGAATATATACGAAGAATCCAATATAAATTCACTTGTTTTTATTGCCATTTAGCAAAAAATATTATATAATAGCTTCGTATTGTAAAGGAGCGATGTCTATGAATGAAGTAAAAATCGGACGAGTATATCGCCACTTCAAAGGAAACTATTACTTTGTTGAAAATGTGGCTTATGACTCGGAAACCAAAGAAAGAATGGTAATTTATAAAACCTTATACCCTAGGGATGATGGGCGCTCCTTATGGATTAGACCTGAGAAAATGTTTTTAGAAGAAATTGTTGAAAGACCAGATAATATCACTGGTCAAAAAACAAGATTTACATTAGTTACCAATTTAGAAATTGATTATACAAAATAAAAAATGTCGCATAGACAAACGATCTCAATGCGACAAATGTCGCACAGAAAAACGATCTTAATGCGACAAAAAAAAGGAGGATTTTTATGATAGATATTAAATTTTTAAGAGAACATCCTGATGTTGTAAAGGAAAATATTAAGAAAAAATTTCAAGACCAAAAATTAGTTATGGTTGATGAAGTAATTGAATTAGATAAGAAAAATAGAGAAGCTCAACTTACTGGTGATAATTTAAGAGCAGAAAGAAAAACATTAAGTTCTCAAATTGGAGAATTTATGAAAGCAGGAAAAAAAGAAGAAGCTGAAAAAATTAAAGCACAAGTTCAAGAAATTAATGATAAGTTAGAAAAAAACGAAAAACTAGAAAATGAATATGCTGAAGAAATTAAAATTAGAATGATGAAAATACCAAATATTATGCATGAATCTGTTCCTATCGGAAAAGATGATTCTGAAAATGTAGAAGTTGAAAAATTTGGAGAACCTATTGTTCCTGACTATGAAATTCCTTTTCATGGTGAAATATTAGAAAACTTGGGCGGACTAGATTTGGATAGTGCTAGACGTGTTTCTGGTAATGGATTTTATTATTTAGTAGGTGATGTTGCAAGATTACATTCTGCTGTTTTAACTTATGCTAGAGATTTTATGATTAATAAAGGATTTACGTATTGCATCCCACCTTTTATGATAAGAAGTGATGTTGTCACTGGTGTTATGAGTTTCGAAGAAATGGATGCCATGATGTATAAAATTGAAGGAGAAGATTTATATTTAATTGGTACTTCTGAACATTCTATGATTGGTAAATTTAAAGATCAAATTTTAAGAAAAGAAGATATGCCATATACCATGACTTCATATTCTCCTTGTTTCAGAAAAGAAAAAGGTGCTCATGGTATAGAAGAACGTGGTGTATATAGAATTCACCAATTTGAAAAACAAGAAATGATTGTGGTTTGTGAACCTGAAGATAGTTGGAACTGGTATGATAAAATGTGGTCATATACAGTAGAATTCTTTAGAAGTATGAACATCCCTGTCAGAACTTTGGAATGTTGTAGTGGAGATTTAGCAGATTTAAAAGCAAAATCTTGTGATGTTGAAGCTTGGTCACCTAGACAAAAGAAATATTTTGAAGTAGGAAGCTGTTCAAACTTAACAGATGCACAAGCAAGACGTTTAGGTATTCGTATTAAAGGTGAAAAAGGAAATTATTTTGCACATACTTTAAATAATACGGTTGTTGCTCCACCTCGTATGTTAATTGCCATTATGGAAAATAATTATCAACCAGATGGTAGTGTCATTGTTCCAGAAGTATTAAGACCATATATGGGTGGACTTGAAAAAATTGAACCTAATAAAAAATAGATTCTATTAAAAATTTATATAAATGTTCTAAAAGGAGAAAAAATAAGATGAATAAAAATATAACAATAATTGTTGGCACTAAATGGGGTGACGAAGGAAAAGGAAAAATAGCTGCAATAGAAGCACAAAATGCAAAATTAGTGATTAGAGCAACTGGTGGAAGTAATGCTGGACATACTGTTATTTATAAGGGTAAAAAATTACCATTGCACTTAATTCCAGGAGGAATTGGATATCCTCAAACTACTTGTATTATTGGTCCTGGAGTTGTACTTGACTTAGAAGTATTATTCAAAGAACTTGCATTTTTAAAAGAATGTGGCATTCCAGATATTGAATCAAGGTTAAAAATCAGTGGACGTACACATGTCACACTTCCTTATCATAAAGAATTAGATGCTTTGTATGAAACTTTAAAAAATAAACCTGTTGGAACAACTAAAAGAGGAATTGGTCCAACTTATGCAGATAAAAGTAATCGTATTGGTATTAGAATGTATGATTTGCTTCTTCCAGAAAATGAATTAGTTCATAAAATTGAAGAAGCTACAAAAGTACATAATCAAGTTTTTAAAGCAAACCATATGGAAGAATGTGTTGTTGATTGTCAAAAACTTGGGAAACAATATCATGAATATGGAGAAACATTAAAAAATTATATCGCAGATATTGAACCTCTTATTTTCAATAGTATTAGAAACAATGAAAAAATTGTTGTAGAAGGTGCACAAGCTTTCCGTTTAGACTTAGACCATGGAGATTATCCAATGGTTACAAGTTCACACCCTGTTGTCTCAGGAACACTTTGTGGAGCTGCTTTACCACCACAAGCTTTAAATGTCGTAATTGGTGTTGACAAAGCATATAATAGTAGAGTTGGTAATGGTCCATTCCCTACTGAATTACCTGCTTCAATTGATGAAAACGGAAATGTTATAAAAGATGCTACTCCTTTAGAAGGAGATATCGTTCGTGATGCTGGACATGAATATGGTACAACAACTGGTCGACCTCGTAGATGTGGATGGATGGACTGCCCTATTCTTTGTTCTGCTAAATACACTTCAGGTATTGATTATTTATGTTTAAATCATTTGGATACTTTAGGAGAAATTGGTAAAAAACTAGGATATGTTAAAGTTTGTACAAGTTACATGTATAAAGGTGAAAAAATACATCATTATCCTGATGATATCACAGTAACAGGTGAAATTCCTGAACCTGTTTATGAAACTTTAGAAGGTGGTTGGACAATTGATTCTTCTTGTAAAAAGTATGAAGACCTTCCAGAACTTGCAAGAAAATTCATTGAAATTGTAGAAAAAGCTTCTGGCATTCCTGTTAAATACATAGGAACTGGTCCTGCAAGTGATGATTTAATTGTAAGAGAAGATATATAGGATATGAAAAAATCCACACATAATCAAAAGATGAAGGTGGATTTTTCCTATATAATAAACGAAAAAGGAGAATTTTAATAATGAATATAAAAAATCCCCAATTTGAAATATCTGCAGTTGGTCCAAAACAATATCCTAACAACCATTTACCTGAAATTGTTTTAGTTGGAAAATCAAATGTCGGAAAATCTAGTTTTATTAATACCATGATCAACAGAAAAAAATTAGCTAGAACCAGTAGTGAACCTGGAAAGACACGTCAAATCAACTTTTACAATATGGATAATCAATTCTATTTTGTGGACTTACCTGGATATGGATATAGTAAAATGTCTAAAAAAGAGCAAGAACAAGTAGGAAAATTTATAGAACAATATTTATTTCATAGAAAAGAAATTACGCTAATTATCTTTTTGATCGATATTCGTCATTCTCCTACTGCTAACGATAAACTAATGTATAATTATATTATCTCATCTGGATTACCTTGTTTAATCCTTGCCAACAAAGCGGATAAAATTGCAGTTACAAAAGTCAATGATACTGTAAAAGCATTGCAAAAGGAATTAAATCCTATTGGAGATGTTCCTACTTTACCATTTTCTTCTGAAAGAAAAATTTACAAGGAAGATGTTTGGGAATTTATCGATAATCATTTTCATGATGATGAATTGGTTTAATACCGAATATTTTTTAAAAGGATATTCTATTACGAATATCCTCTTTTTTTATATTATTTTCTTTTTAGACTTCTTTTCTTTTTTCCAATTTCGTTATTACTTTTAAAGCTTTTTCTCTTGGGATGGTAATAATATGACCACATCCCTCACACTTTAATTTAAAATCCACACCAATTCTTGTAATTTCCCATAACTTACTTCCACAAGGATGTACTTTTTTAGTTCTTACAATATCACCTATTTGATAATCCATTTTTATCTCCTTCTTCATTTCCAATTTATGAAATGTCGCACAGAAAAACGATCTCAATGGGACAAATGTCGCATAGAAAAACGATCTCAATGGGACATTTTAAATCTTTTCTCTATACTTTCTTTTCCTAATACTTGCATAATTTCATACATGTCTGGTGTATTGGTTCTTCCTGTTAGTGCAACTCTTAAAACAGTACTTACATCTCCTACATGTGCTTTATATGCGTCTGGATTTGCTTTATATTCTTTTACTTCTTTTGCATATCCAAGTTCTCCTGCAAGTTCTTTTATTTTGTCAAACCATTGTTGTTTATCATCCTTTTCATCATAGTATTTTTCCATATATAAGTCTAATATGTTATCAACATCTTCTTTTTCATGGATTACTTGATATGGATATTCTTGTTCTTTTGCAAAGAATTTATCATCATACATGTATTCTATGTTTTCTTTAACATCTGACCATTTTGCAATATCTTTTCTTGGTTTTTTGTTACCTCTTTCAATTCCAAATATGTTTAAAGCATATTCTTTATCTTGTAACATATTCTCCAATTCTTTGTCATAAGCTCTTGCCCAATTGAAGGCATTTTCATATACTTCTTCTGCAGTAAATTTTGAAATAACGGTTTTTCCTACATCCAATAATTTTACCATATCAAATAAAGCACCACTGACACTCATCTTATTTAATTGTAATTCAAATTCATCAATTGATTTATCCTTATTGGCTCTTCTCCAATTTTCGAAATTAGAATTCGCAATATTTAATAAATATTCATTCACTGCTTCTTTTGGAATTCCCATTTCATCATAATATGATACAGCAGCTTCTGGATCTTTTCTTTTACTTAATTTTCTCTTATTTCCATTATCATTTTTCATAATTGGTGCAATATGTGCATACTTAGGAGCTTTAAATCCTAATTCATGGAATAATTGTAAATGTAATGGAACAGATGATAACCATTCATCTCCTCTAATCACATGTGTTGTTCTCATTAAATGGTCATCTATCGCATGTGCAAAATGATATGTTGGCAATCCATCTGCTTTGATAATAACGATATCTTGATCGTTTTCTGGAAAATCCACATTTCCTTTTATCACATCATGATGTTTTATTTTTCTATCTTCACGTCCAGGTGATTTAAAACGAACAATGTATTTTTCTCCATTATTTATCTTTTCAATCGCCTCTTCTACAGTTATATTTCTACATTTTGCCCAAACGCCATAATATCCTGGTCTAATTTTTGCATTTTCTTGTTTTTCTCTCATTTTTTCCAAATCTTCTGGTGTACAGAAACATGGATATGCTTTTCCTTGTTCGATTAAGTATTTTGCATAACTTTGATAAATGTCTTTTCTCATAGATTGTCTATATGGTCCATAATTTCCTTTTCCCTCTGTTTCTGAAATCATGCCCTCATCAGGCTCTATTCCAAATCTATCTAAAGATTGCACAATATCGGTTATTCCATTTTCTACTTCTCTTTTTTGGTCAGTATCTTCAATTCTTAATAAAAATACACCTTCTGTTTGATTAGCTAATTTTCTAGCAATTAAAGATTGATATAGTCCTCCTATATGTACAAACCCTGTTGGACTTGGCGCAAATCTTGTAACAATAGCTCCTTCTTTTAAATTTCTTTCTGGATATTTTTCCTCATAATATGTAATATCCTTTGCATCTGGAAATATTGCATTTGCTAAATCTTTATAATCCATTTTATCTTTCCTCTCCTTCTATTTTTCTTGTATTTTTAGGTCTTTTAGAACTAACTTTTTGTATTTCTTTTTCCCTTTCTTGATTGATTTCTGATATTAATTCCATTAAATCATCAAATGAAAATTTTTCTCTTTGCTCTTTATCTTCCATATTATTTTTTAGTATTCTTTTCAATTCATTTAATGATTTATCCTGATTTTTTCGAATGATTTTTTTCATTTCTTCCTTTGTCATATTTTTCTTTTTCCCTTCTTATTGTTCCTTTATGTCAGACATTATACTACATTTTCAAAGATTTCACAAGTCTTTTTCCTGAGTTTATGAGTGCTTTTCCTAGATTTTAGACAATTGGGACCTGGTTCCAATTGTCCCTCCCAAAGGAATTAAGGTAGATAGATTAATCTTTTTGTGTCTTTGATTGTGAACGCATTTTATTTAACACTTTAACCGCTTTAAACATTTTAGAACTTCTAAAATTCTTAATGGCATCTGGTATGCGAGATACATATACTCCTAAAACAACACACAATACAGACAAAACGATTTCTAGCAAAGTCATTCCTTGTGGTAAAAGAACAAAAACTGAACCAATCGTAAAACCAATAATACTATAAAAAGTTTTTCCATAATGTGTTTCTAATAATTTTTTCGTTATTTTCATGACAATAATACTTCCCAAGACTAGACCAATACCTAGAGGGATTAGTACTGGTAAATATAAATTTGCAACAGATTGCAAATATATAGAATAAACACCTAACAACATTAAAATAATGGTACTACTAACACCTGGTACAACAATTCCTACAGACATAATCGCTCCACACATAACTAGATACATAATGTTAATATTATCTACATTCGCAACGATTTGCATTTGATTTTCTAATACTACTGTTAAGATTCCAATAGCTAATGCTATCAACAAATATACCACATTTTGTGGTTTAAAAGTTTCTTTTTCATTCACTTCTTTTATTAGAGAAGGTATTGTTCCTAAAATTAATCCAATAAATATTGATTTGGTTTGTATTGGAAATTCATATAAGAAATAATTTAATATATTACTAAATAATAAAACGCCTATTCCAACACCTAAAGCAATTGGAAATAAAAATTTTATATTGTGTTTTATATCTTTGAAAAAATTCAAAACAGCATCTAGTAATTTTTCGTAAATACCAAAAATTACACATAGCACACCACTACTAACACCTGGTACAATTGCTCCTGCTCCAATAAAAATACCTTTTATCATATTTAAAAATCCATTCATAAATATACTCCTTATAGAAAATGCATCTGGAAAGTCTTGCGATTTCTCTTCTTATTTTATGAATTTCTTTTTATTTCATTCATTTAATTGATACTTTTTACTAATTAAACATTTTTATTATATGGCATATCAGGAACAATAATTTTATAAATCTTCACTAAGATGATACTTCGCCTCCATTTCTGTTACAATATCTTCCATCGGAATTCCTTTTCCTTCTTTAATCTCTTGCATTGCTTCTTCAATTTTCTTAAAAATATCTTTTTGAAATTCCTCAAAAGTAGCATAATGTTTATCAAAATGTTCCGATACCAATCTATCTATTCTTTCTTCCTCTGTTTCTTCTAATCCTTTTGTTAGCTCTTCATATGCTTCATCACTTAAAATAACCAAATCATTTGTTCCATTTTTCGTGATATACATCGGTTCTTTTGTTTCATGACATATTTTCGAAATTTCATTATAATTATTTCTTAAATCTGCACATGGTCTGATTAAAGCCATAAAATCGCCTCCTTTTATATGGAAATTATATTAAAATTATGATATACAATAAACTATTTTCTAAAGTTTACTTCAATTTTATATTTTCTATTCTCTAGAGAATCCATATTTTTCCTCCAATTCTTCCATAGCTTCTTCCATTGATACATAATGTCCTTCTTCAATATCTTTAAATGCTTCTTCAATTTTCCTAATCATATCTTTTTGAAATTCCTCAAAAGTAGCATATTGTTTATCAAAATGTTCTGATACCAATCTATCAATTCTCTCTTCTTCTGTTTCTTCTAACACTTTTGTTAATTCTTCATATGCTTCATCACTTAAAATAACTAAATCATTTGTTCCATTTTTCGTGATATACATTGGTTCTTTTGTTTCATGGCATATCTTTGAAATTTCATTATAATTATTTCTTAAATCTGCACAGGGTCTAATTAGAGCCATAAAAGCACCTCCTTGTCTCATAGGCAAATTATATCATAATCATGATATGTAAGCAAGTCTTTCTCTAAAAATGTCTTATATTTTTGGGGTCCATTGGGACCGGATTCATTTTGGTCCATTTGGGTCAACCTAAATTTTTTATGGTCAGGCACTTTTATTTTTCTCATACATATAATTTGTTATGCGAGTTTTTATATAGCTCTAAATGTCGCATTAACAAACGATCCCAATGCGACAAAAAAATTTATGTCGCATTAACAAACGATCCCTATGCGACATTGGAGGTACCTATATGTTTTCTGCACTTTGTATGTCTGGTATTTTAGGATTTATTGAATTTCTAAAATCTTCTGTTTTTTTAGTTGGATATATTTCTAGCAGTAATATATTCCCTGAACCGTTGACTTCTGAAGAAGAAAAAATGTATTTGACACAAATGAAAAATGGTGATGAAGAAGCACGAAATATCTTAATTGAAAGAAATTTAAGATTGGTTGCCCATATTACTAAAAAATATTCAACTACAAATGTTGAGCAAGATGATTTAATTTCTATTGGTACCATTGGTTTAATAAAAGGAATTAATAGTTTTAACATGGATAAAGGATCAAAACTTTCTACATATGTTTCTAGGTGTATTGATAATGAAATTTTAATGCACTTAAGAGCAACTAAAAAATTGGGTGCTGAAGTCTATTTAAATGAACCGATTGGAAAAGATAAAGATGATAATGTTATTACTCTTCAAGAAATTTTAGAAAATGATGAAAGAAATATTGAAGATGCAGTCGATATCAAAATGAAAATTAAATTATTATATGAAAAAATGAAATCGATTTTAAAAGACAGAGAAAAAACTATTTTAGAACTTCGATTTGGTTTAGGTGGTCATAAACCAAAAACACAACATGAAATTGCAAAAATGATGGGCATATCTCGTTCTTATGTCTCTAGAATTGAAACAAAAGCTATTGGAAAATTATCA
>CASEEU010000052.1 GCA_949287075.1 uncultured Eubacteriales bacterium
AAAAAATGGCAAAAGCAAAATTTGAAAGAACAAAGCCACACGTTAACATTGGTACAATCGGACACGTTGACCATGGTAAAACAACAACAACAGCAGCTATTACAAAATATTTATCATTATTAGGAAAAGCTAAGTATGAAGCTTATGATCAAATTGATGGAGCTCCAGAAGAAAAAGCAAGAGGAATCACAATTAATACAGCTCACGTTGAATATGAAACAGATAACAGACACTATGCACACGTTGACTGCCCAGGACATGCTGACTATGTTAAAAACATGATTACTGGTGCTGCTCAAATGGATGGAGCAATCTTAGTTGTTTCTGCAGCTGATGGTCCAATGCCTCAAACAAGAGAGCATATCTTACTTGCTAGACAAGTTGGAGTTAAATATATCGTTGTTTACTTAAATAAATGCGATATGGTTGATGATCCAGAATTATTAGAATTAGTTGAAATGGAAGTTAGAGACTTATTAACAGAATATGGTTTCCCAGGAGACGAAATTCCAATTATTAAAGGTTCTTCATTACAAGTATTAGAAAGTGCATCAACAAATCCTGATGATGAAGTTTATAAACCAATGAAAGAATTAATGGATGCTGTTGATAGTTATATCCCAACACCAGAAAGACCAGTTGACCAACCATTCTTAATGCCAGTTGAAGATGTATTCACAATTACTGGTAGAGGAACTGTTGCTACAGGTAGAGTAGAAAGAGGAACAGTTAAATTACAAGACGAAGTTGAAATCATCGGTCTTACAACTGAAAGAAGAAAAACAGTTGTTACAGGTGTTGAAATGTTCAGAAAATTATTAGATCAAGCTGAAGCTGGAGATAATATCGGAGCATTATTAAGAGGTGTTGATAGAAAAGACATCGAAAGAGGACAAGTTCTTTGTAAACCAGGAACAATTCATCCACATACAAAATTCACATCAGAAGTATACGTTTTAACAAAAGAAGAAGGTGGAAGACATACACCATTCTTCAATGGATATAGACCACAATTCTATTTCAGAACAACAGACGTTACAGGTGTTATCGAATTACCTGCTGGAACAGAAATGGTTATGCCAGGAGATAACGTATCAATGACAATTGAATTAATTACACCTATCGCTATTGAAAAAGGATTAAGATTCGCTATTCGTGAAGGTGGTAGAACAGTTGGTTCAGGTGTTGTTGCTGATATATTAGCATAATTAAAAAATGAATAAAGAATTCGGGATTTTGGGTACGGACTCAAAAATCCCGAATTTTTGATATATTAGGAAGATTATCTAGATAAACATTTTGGTAGTCTTTTTTGATTTAAGTCATTTTGGACTCTTAACTTTTTTACATTATGTAAAATTTGTGGTATAATATACTTATAAACTAAAAGGAGGTACTATAATGGACAAAGCAGAAAGACTTCAGCAAGAAGCTGAAGAAGTATTAAATCGGATGAGCCAAAGACACAACAAGGAATGGGATGAGATACTCCTTGAGTCACAACAGGCACTGGAAAGTGCTACAACAGTCAAAGAGATTAAAGCAACTTCTAAGGAATATGAACGAAAGTTTAAGGACCTTAGAAAGAGGCAAAAAGAGGAAACTATACAACTCCAAGAAGAGTTTATAGATCAACTCCTCTCTCTGTAAGTCCAACCCGGCCGTATGTTTTTTTATATGGCTGGGTAAAATTTTGTGCTTTTGAAGCTACAGAAAAATTATTAGAAAATTGATTTTATGTAAAATAGATGATATAATAATAGTATTAATGAAAGAAGGAGGCAAATGCCATGAGCAGAAGATTGCGGAAAGCATGCAAACAGGTAATTGAAATTTCAAAACAGGAGGGAATGAACTTTTCCGAATTGCAAAGGTTTCTAAGAAACTTAAACAATGAACTGAAAGCCCAGAATTGGGAAGACAGTGTCAATCGGACTGAAGAGGAAAAAGCCTTTAAGAAAAAGGCTGATCAATTCTTTGAGATGATTGACGAGATAATTAAATCTAAAGGACTTTTTGGTAAGAATGGTTGCAAGGAAAAATATGCGGAACTGTTATCTGTATATTTTATCTATAGAAATGATATTGATACCGAAAGAAAGCTCCTGATGATTACAGCGGAAAGATTTCATATACAAACCAACACGATGAGTTTGTATATGCGGGATTTAAGAAAAATTCTTTTAGAATATTTCGAAAAAGTTCCCGGAGTTGAACAAATGGATACTTTGCATCTGATTAAGTACACTATGAAGTACGTAGAAGAGTACTTCTAATGTACTAAGCATTCACCTCAACAAAACAGGCATCATTTGAATTAGTGATGCCTGTTTTGTTTTTATGGAAACAACAAGAATCTCATAGTTTGTAAGTGAATGGATAGTCAAAATATCATAATTGTTATATAAAATACTTGCTTTTTTCTAAAAACAATAATAAAATATTACTGTTAAAGATATAATGAAATAAGTACGATTTGGAGGAAATAAAAGTGAAAATCATATTAGATGCTATGGGTGGAGATAATGCACCAGATGCTAATATAAAAGGAGCAGTCAATGCAATCAACAAAGTAAAAGCAGAAGTTGTGTTAGTAGGAAAAGAAGAAGTTATCAGAAGTAAAGTAAAAGAATTTTATGGAAAAGAATTGGAAGAAATATCTGATAGATTAAAAATAAAAAATGCAACTGAAACAATCGAAATGTGTGATACACCAACAGTGGCAATCAAACACAAAAAAGATTCATCAATGGTGGTGGGCTTTAAAATGCTAAAAGAAGATGAAGGAGATGTATTTATATCTGCTGGAAACTCAGGAGCATTATTAACAGGGGCAACACTATTAGTAGGAAGAATCAAAGGAATTGATAGACCAGCATTAGCAGGAATATTACCAGCATATAAAAGCCAATTATTATTAATTGATGCAGGTTCTAATACGAATTGCAAACCAATTAATTTATTGCAATTTGCACAAATGTCTAGTATTTATTTAAGAAATACATATGGAATTGAAAACCCAGCGATAGGATTATTAAATATTGGAACAGAAGAAACAAAAGGAAATGAATTGGTAAGAGAGAGTTATAATTTATTAAAAGAAAAATCAAAAGAATTGAACATCAATTTCGTAGGAAATGTAGAAGGAAGAGATGCGTTTTCTGGAAAAATAGATGCTATCGTAACAGATGGATTTACAGGAAATGTATTCTTGAAGACAACAGAAGGATTAGGAAAATTTGTCAAAAGAACATTAACGGAAAGTTTAACCAAAAATATATTATCAAAAATATTAGCAATTCCAGCATTACCTGCTATCAAACGTTTTAGTAAAACAATGGATTATAAATCTTATGGAGGAGCACTATTTTTAGGTGTAAAAAAACCAGTTGTAAAAGCACATGGAAGTAGTGATGCATTGTTATTTGAATATACCATTATTCAAGCAGAAAAATTTGTTGAGAATAGAGCAGTAGATAAAATGATAGAAGAATTTCAAAAAACAAAAGATGGAAATGTCGCATAGAAAAACGATCTCAATGAGACAAAAATGTCGCATAGAAAAACGATCTCAATGGGACAAAATAAAAATATTTGCAAAATTTACTTGACAAATATACAAACATATAATATAAATGAATCTATAGAAGCAAAATATCAAATGGATAGATCGTTTGCAAACTTGAGAGGAGGTGAACTCGAGAAAATGAGTTCAGAAGAAGTTTTAGAGAAAGTAAAAGGAATCATTGTAGAACAATTAGGTGTAGCTGAAAACGCAGTTACAATGGAAGCATCTTTTATAGATGACTTAGGAGCTGATTCATTAGATATTGTTGAATTAGTTATGGCACTAGAAGAAGAATTTGATATTGAAATTCCTGATAGTGATGCAGAAAAAGTTGTTACTGTAGGAGATGTTGTTGAATACATAAAAGAAAATGTTAAATAAAAAATAGAGAAATTGATTTCTCTATTTTTTTATATTTGAAAAATTTTCATATCTGAAGAATCCGAATTTTTATATCTGAAGAATAGTATTAAAAATATTAGAAAAGTTTTGATAGAAATAGCATAAATAATCAAAGATATTTTTTTGTTCAATATCTGTGTTAATAAATATATTACCAGAATATATTGTTTTTCCCTCTAATTCTAATGTTATAGTACCAATAGGTGTTCCTTTGCTAATTGGTGCATTAAGAGTAGATTCACAGTTTATATATACATGTAGTTCATCAATGAGATCACTTCTGATAGGAATGGAAGGATATGGTACATCTTCATATTGCATATCTAAATAGTTAGAAATACCTTTTACAATGGTAAAAGTGTTTTTATTTTTTTCTTTCCAGATTTCAAAATTATTAGAAAGTAGTTCTTGGATATTTACAAATGTGAAATTATGAAAGGCATATTCAATTAATTTTATGCTATCAGTTGTTCGATGTTTTTTCGTATCAGCACCAAGTACAACACAAATAATATCCATATCTCCTCTCTTACAACAAGTAACTAAACATCGATTGGCTCCATTTGTAAATCCTGTTTTTATTCCATATACTCCATTTAATGTGCCTAATAATTCATTTGTATTGGTAAGTGATTTTGGATATCCATTAATAGTAATGGTATAGTTTTTGGTTCCAACAATTTTAGCAAAAATTTCATTGTCCATGGCATAATTCGAAAGAATAGCTAATTCATAAGCAGTTGTATAATGTTCATCTTCATCTAGTCCATGGGGGGTCACAAAATGTGTATTAGAAAGACCTAAAGATTTAGCCTTGTCATTCATTAAAGTCGCAAAATCATTAATAGAACCAGCAACATATTCTGCCAAAGCAACTGCTGCATCATTACCAGAACGCATCATAAGTCCATATAATAAATCACAGACGGTTATTTTATCTCCACTTTTTAATCCAAGTCGTGAACCTCCTGTATTAGCAGCTTTTTTTGAGATTTCAACCATATCAGATAAATCTGTATGTTCAATAACAATCAGAGAGGTCATAATTTTTGTAGTGGAGGCCATTTTTTTCTTTTGATGCTCATTTTTTCCTGCAAGAATCGTATTAGAGTTCCTGTCGATAACCACATAAGCTCTTGAATTAATCGTAGGCATTTGTATGATATCACTATTTGTTTTAATACTTTCTATATCACCTAAAATTTCTGAAATGTCAAAAGTATCATCAGAAGGTGATAAATCATCTGCAAAAACATATCCACTCATAAAAATAAATATAAAAAATAAGAAAATAATTTTATAGTAAATTTGAAATAATTTCATAAACAATACCCTCTTCATAATCGTATGAAAATAGGAAAATAAATATAACTGTTTATATAAAATTGATAAAAAGTTAGGGATATATAAGAAATAGACACAAATTAACATAAAGGCTTGAATTTATAACGAAAATGTAATATAATTGTAATGTGAGGGAAAAATATTTAAGAGGCTTGAAAAACCTATGTCCCTAAGCAAAATAGAGGCAATGTTTTATTATGAAAAAAACAAGAAAAAAATGTTATTGACTAAATGAAAAAAAGAGGTAAAATATAAGTACATTGTATTAATAATTAAGGAGAGATATCTATGAGTATGAAAAAATTAATCAAAGTTTTCATTGCTATTTTATTAATCATTTGTTCAGCAATGATACCAAGCATAGTAAAAGCAGAAGCACTAACACCATCATTGTATTTTGGAATCACAGAATTGAGAGAAAAAACAGGAATGGGATATTCTATATTTGATCCAGTAGCTAATCAGGAAACAGGACCAGCAGCTAAAATTTGGAACATTGTACAATATAGTGGAGAAAATACCAATGATCCAACAGAAGTCAATGTGTATTGTGTAAAAGCTGGTGTAGGATTCACAGAAGGTGCAGGAACGAAACAAGTACAAGAATATAACTTATATTTTGATATGTATACACAAAGAGATGACATAGCAAAACAAGATGAGCTAACCAATAAAGTATTATTTAATTTAGTAAATGGTGGATATTATAATGAATTATTGGCATTAGCAAACTTAATTTACATACCAGGAGAATCAACAGAGGCAGAAAGACAACAATTATTAGATGCATCTGGAGCAAGTAATTATGTGGCTGACTTTGAAGGACATGACGGATATGATGAATATTATATAACAGATGATGAAATAGAATCTGTACAACAAGCTGCTATGTGGTATTTTACAAACTATGGAGAAGAGAATGAAAAATATGACGTATATGATGAAGATTCATGGTTATATTATACAGACAATGGATTAGACTATGATAGTTTATCAGGATATGGTTCAGATAAGATTCCAGCAGTAGGATTAATCAGACAACAACAAGCAGTAGCTTTATATAGATATTTCATAGATGAAGCAAAAGCACAAGCAGGAAATTATGCAGATAGTAATGCAAGACATAGAAATAAATTAACATTATATACAACAGCAACAGGAAATTCACAACCATTAATGAAAGTAGAAAGAATACCACAAGAATTTGATTTAGCATTAAGAAAATATATAACAGAAGTAAATGGAGTAGCAGTTACTAATAGCAGAGTACCAGTTATTGATCAAACTACATTAGAAAATGGAACAACAGCTACATACAATCATAGAAAAGATCCAGTTATGGTAGAAAATGGAAATATTGTAACATATAACATTACCATATACAATGAAGGAGATTTAGACGGAAGAGCAACTGAAATTATTGATCAATTACCAAGTGGATTAAAATATTCACAAATCATAACAGAAGGATTTACCGCACAATATGATGAAGCAACAAATCGAGTAACCATTACAAGAGATGCAAATAACACAGAAAATTTAGCAGCATATGATGGAACAACTTTAGATTCAGAAACCATTGAAATTGAATGTGTAGTCGATACAAGTGAAAATGGAAAAATTTTAACAAATGTGGCATGGATATCTGAAGAAATAGATGAATATGGAAATGTCATTGTAGATGAAGTTGGAGAAGATAGAGATTCAGAACCAGGAACAGCACCAAATGTAGATAAAGATAACATGGAAGATTACAAAGGAAATACGCAAAATCAAGATGATTTAACAGATCCAGATTATTTCTATCAAGGTGAACAAGATGATGATGACTTTGAAAAATTAATCCTTGAAAGTAATGAATTTGATTTAAAATTAATTAAAAGAATTACTGAAGTAAATGGAGAAATAGTTCCAGAAAGATTATTAGGCGTTGATATTACAAATTTAGCAAATGGAACACAAACAACAGCAGATTATCAAATGAACAAAGAACCAGTTTCAGTAAGTACAGGAGATTTAGTTACTTATACATTTAGAGTATATAATGAAGGAAGTATAGATGGATATGTAGAAGAGCTTACAGAAGATATTCCTGAAGGTCTAGAATTTTTAGGAGCAGATGTTGATTCTAATATGAATCCTATTACAGATGAAGATGAATTAGCAGCTGTAGAATTTAATACATCAATGGGATGGACATATGTAGAAGGAGATACAACAAAAATTTCTACTGATTATTTAGGAAAAGGAAAAGGAGAAGAAATTACAACACCAGGAGCAAACTTAATAGAAGCATTTGATCCAAATAGTCCTTATTCTGATACAGAAACAGAGAAAAATCCAGATTATAAAGAAATATCTGTTATCTTCAAAGTAGTAGCAGAAGATCCAAGTATTGGAATTATCAGAAATGAAGCAGCAATCACAGAAGATGCAGATAGTGAAGGAAATCCAGTAGATGATAGAGATTCAAAACCAGAAGATTGGGTAAAATATGAAGATGATGAAGATTATGACAATATCATATTACAAGAATTTGATTTAGCATTAAGAAAATTCATCACAAAAGTAGATGAAGAAGATGTGACAACAAGAGTACCAGAAGTAAGCTATGACAGAGAACAAGACAAAATCACATATAATCATACAAAAGATCCAGTAGAAGTTATCACAGGAAATGTGGTAGAATATACCATCAGAGTATATAACGAAGGAGATATTGCAGGATATGCACAAGAAGTAGCAGATGATATACCAGATGGATTAAGATATTTACCAGAAAATGCAACAAATATAGAATACAGATGGGTAATGTATGATGCAGAAGGAAATGTAACAGAAAATAGTGAAGAAGCAGTAGAAATTAGAACAGATTACTTATCAAAAGAGCAAGAAGAGACAGAAGGAGCAAACTTACTACAAGCATTTGATCCAGAAAAAGAAATTGGAGAAGGAAACCCAGATTATAGAGATATCAAGGTAGCCTTTGAAGTAGTAGAACCAAATACATCAGATAGAATCATTGTAAATTCAGCACAAATCACAGAAGATAGTGATGAGAATGGAAATCCAGTAGAAGATATCGATTCTATACCAGATGAATGGAATGATGGAGAAGATGACCAAGATAGAGAATATATCAAATTAACTTACTTTGATCTAGCATTAAGAAAATGGGTAACAGAAGCCATTGTGATTGAAAATGGAAAAGAAACCATTACACAAACAGGTCATACAGCAGAGATGGACCCAGAGCCAGTTGTAAAGGTAGAGTTATATAGAAAGAACATAAATGATGTAATCGTAAAATTTAGATACTCAATTAGAGTAACAAATGAAGGAGACATCGCAGGATATGCAAAAGAAATTACAGACTATGTACCAGAAGGATTAAAATTTGTAGCAGAAGATAATCCAGGATGGACAGATGAAGGAAATAATATTATTTCAACAAGATTATTAGAAAACACATTATTACAACCAGGAGAATCAGCAGAAGTAGAAGTAGTATTAACATGGATAAATGGAGAAGACAACATGGGAGAGATGACCAATACAGCAGAGATATCAGAAGACTACAATGATAAAGACGCACCAGATAGAGATTCAACACCAGACAACCAAGTACCAGGAGAAGATGATATAGATGATGCACCAGTATTGTTATCAGTAGAAACAGGACAAGAAAGAATTTATTATGTATTAGGATTTACTGTATTAGGAACATTAGCTGGAGGATTAGCTTTAATTAAGAAGTTTGTTATATAAGATAAGTACGAAAAATCTTATATAGGGTCAAGATAAAAGTGAAGTTTTCTACACAATAAGAATTTCAATAAAAAGATAAATAAGTTTTAATGATTAGAATACAAATCTAATTGTTAAAACTTATTTTTTTGTTAAATAAGAAAAGTATTGTGAATGTTAATGATGCCTCATTAGCTATTTCCGTACATAATGAGCCGAAGTTTTCGATGAATATAAGATAAAGATAAGTCAAAAAAACATGAAAAGGTATGAAAGATAGGAAGATAAAAAATATTAAGAAAATGTAAAAAAAAAGAAACAAAAACGTAATAAATATCGGAATTTGTAAAATATCCGTATCCGTAAGCAAGATAAACACAAAAAAAGGTAGGAAGAAATTACAAGGAAAAAGGATATTGAAAATTAAGAGAATATTGAAATATAATTATATATATATATATATCTAAAGATAAGGAGAGAGACATATGAAAAAACGTAAAATCATATTTACAATCACGATGTTTATATTGGTTTTAATGACAGCTTTAACAAGCAATAAAGTACAAGCTGCGCCGTTAAATCCCAATTTGTATTTTGGAATAGCAGAACTAAGAACAACAACCAATATGGGATATGCTATGGGAGACCCAGATTCAGGTGCAGAAAAAATTTGGAAAATTGTACAATATAGCAATACAAATTTTGATGATCCCACAGAAGTCAATGCATATTGTATAAAAGCAGATACAGGTTTTTCTGATGAAAGTTCTACAGACATTTATGATGTTAGCTATAATATGAAAACAGAGAGAAAAGAAATAGCTGAACAAAATGATATTTTAAATGGACTTGTTAATGGTGGTCAATATGATAATTTACTAGCATTAGCAGATCTCCTTTATGTAAAAGGTGTATCAACACAAGCAGAAAGACAACAACTATTAGATGTATCTGGAGCAAATGATGTTGTAGAAAAAAGTGATTTTAGAGAAGAGACAGATTATTATATTACAGATGATGAAATAGATGCTGTACAACAAGCGGCTATATGGTATTTTACAAATTATGAAGAAAATGGAAGATATGATAAATATGGTGAAACGAGTTGGATTTGGTATACGTCAGAAATGAATAAAGGAGAATATGAAAACTTTTCATCATATAATCCTACAGGAATACCATATGCAAGTGCAACAGCAGGATATTTTAGACAACAACAAATGGTAAAACTATACGATTATTTAATTGAAACAGCTAGAGAAAATGCTATTGAAGGTATTAATGATGAAAAAACAATATTAACTGTATATGCATCAAATGAAGATTCAGAAGCACAACCAATTATGGAAGTTATCAAACTACCAAGAACATTTGATTTATCATTAAGAAAATATATCACAGCAGTAAATGATAAAACAGTAGCAAATACTAGAGTACCAGTCATAGATGAAAGTACATTAGGAAATGGAACAACAGCTACATATAAACACAGAAAAGATCCTATAGAAGTAAAAACCAATGATACGATTACATATAATATCACGATATATAATGAAGGAGAAAAAGCAGGAAGAGCAACAAAAGTAGTAGATCAATTGCCAACAGGATTAGAATTTGTTGAAGTAGTCAGTGGAAATTTCCAAGAAGAAAATTATGATGTAGAAACCAACACAATATATTTAACAAGAAAGGCTAATAATACAACAAATTTACCAGCATATGAAGTAGGAACTTTAAGTTCAGAAACCATACAAATCAAATGTAAAGTAATAGCAACAGGAGGACAAACTGATAAAGTATTAACAAATATAGCATGGATATCAGAAGAAATAGATGAAGACGGAACAGTTATTACAAACGAACCAGGAGATGATAGAGATTCAGAGCCATCAACGATTACAACACAAACAAAAGACGAATTAGTGACAACAGATAATGGATATATGGGAAATAGCACTAATCAAGGAAAAGATTTAACAAATGCAGAAAGTTATTTTGAAGGACAACAAGATGATGATGATTTTGAGAAAATTGTTGTTAGAGCAGTAACTAGTGTAGAAGTTAGTAAAGTTTGGGAAGATAATGGTAATCAAGATGGACTTAGAACAGATAATGTTACAGTAGAATTATTGATAGATGGTCAACCAAGTGGACAAACAATTACATTAAAAGCTGATGAGTGGACAGGTTCATTTGAAAATTTACCAACTAAAATAGATGGAAAAGATGTTACATATTCAGTGAAAGAAACAACCAGTATTAGTGGATATACAACAAATACCAATAGTACAGATAGTACAGGAAAAAGTTTTACCATTACAAATACACATAAAATATTTGACTTAAGCTTAAGAAAATATATAACAAAAGTAGAAAATACAGATATCAACAATAGAACTCCATCAATCAATACAGACTCTTTACAAACAGGAACAACTGCAACATACAACCACAGAAAAGATCCAGTAGTGGTAGAACCAGGAGATATGGTAATATATAATCTAACCATTTATAATGAAGGGGAAAAAGCAGGAAGAGCAACAAAGATAGAAGATCAATTACCAACTGGATTAAAATATGTTGAAGTCGTATCTGGAAACTTTGAATTAGATAGTTATTCAGAAACAGATAATTTGTTAAAATTAGAAAGAACATCAAATACAGATAATTTATCAGCATATGATGGTGGTACAACATTAGATTCAGAAACCATCCAAATAAAATGTGAAGTAACAGCAAATGCAGGAAGTGAAGATAGTATATTAACAAATGTTGCATGGATATCAGAAGCATATGATGCAGAAGATAATAAAACGATAACAACAGAGAAAAAAGCAGATACAGATTCTGAGCCAGGAACAACACCAACAGTAGATAAAGATAGTTTAGTAACAGAAGATGATGGATATGTAGGAAATAGCGATAATAGTGGAAAAGATTTAACAAATAGTCAAGAATATTTTGAAGGTGAGCAAGATGATGATGACTTTGAAAAAATTGTAGTAGAAGCTAGAACACAAATAACAGTAACCAAACAATGGGTAGATAATGATAACCAAGATGGATTTAGACCAAATGAGCTAAAAATAGAATTATATAAAAAAGTAGGAGATGGTGCTGAAGAATTTGTAAGAGATGCAACAATGACAGGAACAGGAAATACATGGGCAGGAAGATTTATAGATTTACCAGTATATGAAAATGGAGAAAAAATCACATATATTGTAAGAGAGGTTAATGAAAATGGAAATATAGATGCCTACACATCAAGTGGAGATGCAACAGAAACAAATCAGTATACAATTACCAATACGCATACAACAGAATTAACAAGTGTAAGTGTTAACAAAGTATGGAATGATAATAACAACCAAGATGGAATTAGAGCAACTAGTATACAAGTACAATTGGTAAAAGAAGTAGGAGGAGAAAAAACAGAAGTAGAAGACAAAATCATCACTTTATCAAATGATAATCAATGGAAAGGAACATTTGATAATTTACCAGTTTATGAAAATGGACAAAAAATTACCTATTCAGTAAAAGAAATCACAGTAGATGGATATGATGTACAAATTACATCAAATGGAGAAAACAATTTCACCATTACGAATACACATGAAACAGAATTAACTAGTATAACAGCACATAAGGTATGGTCTGACTTTGATGATAGAGATGGTATCAGACCTGATAGCGTAGAATTTGAACTATATAAAAATGGAGAACCAACAGGGATAATAAAAGAATTAACAGCAGATGACTGGACAGCTACATTTGATAACTTACCAGTAAAAGAAAATGGTCAAGAGATTGTATATACTGTAAGAGAAGTAAATGTACCAGAGGGATATTATCCAAGTGGAGGAGGAAGACCGGTAAGAGAAGGCAATGGAGAATATAATGAAGAAATACAAAACCAAGCAGAAGAACCAATAGAAGGCACACAAGAAAACGGCTACACCATTACAAATGTACATTCAATATTTGACTTAAGTTTAAGAAAATATATTACAAAAGTGGGAGACACAGACATTACAGATAGAATACCAAATATAGATATAAATCCATTGGTAGAAGGATTTATGCAAACTGGAGATGAAACAACAGCCCATTACAAACATAAAAAGAATCCAGTAACTGTTAAAACAGGAGATAAGGTTATATATAATTTAACTGTATATAATGAAGGAGTAAAAGCAGGAATGGCAACCAAAATTGAGGACCAATTACCAATTGGATTGAAATTTGAAAGAGTAATATCTGATGATTATGAAGTAGAAAGTTATTCAGAATCAGATAATCTTTTAAAATTAAAGTTAATTGATACAAACACAAATCTAGTAGACCCTGATTTTGCGGATTATCTATTAGAACCATTTAATGGACAAGCCTTAGATTCAGTTACTATACAAATAGAATGTACAGTAACAGCAGAAGCAGGAAGCGAAAATCAAATTTTAACAAATGTGGCTTGGATATCAGAAGCGTATGATGTTGCAGGTGGTGTAACGATAACAACACAAGAACATGCAGACACAGATTCTGAACCAGGAACAAAACCAAATGTAAACAAAGATGATTTAGTCACAACAGATGATGGATACATTGGAAATGAAAATAATAATGGAAAAGACTTAAGTAATAGCGAAGAATACTTTGAAGGAGAACAAGATGATGATGACTTCGAAAAAATAGTCATAGAAGCGCAAACACAAGTAACAGTCAATAAAGTATGGAACGATAACAACAACCAAGATGGAATCAGACCAGACAGTATACAAGTACAATTGGTAAAAGAAGTAGATGGAGAAAAGACAGAAGTAGAGGACAAAGTTATTACTTTATCAGATGACAATCAATGGAAAGGAACATTTGACAATTTACCAGTTTATGAAAATGGACAAAAAATTACGTATTCAGTAAAAGAAATCACAATTAGTGGTTATGCGGTGAATATTACGCAAAACAGTGAAAATAACTTTACGATTACCAATACACATACACCAGGGGTAACCAGTGTTAATATTAACAAAGTGTGGGATGACCAAAATAATCAAGATGGAATTAGACCAGAAAGCGTAGAAATTGAGTTATTAAAAAACGGAGAACCAACAGGAACTATTGTTACATTAAGTGAAGAAAACAATTGGACAGGAACATTTAATAACTTACCAATTAAAGAAAATGGTGAAGACATTGAGTATACAGTAAGAGAAAACACACAAATAGAAGGATATACAACAGAAATTACAGAAAACACAGAAACAGCAAGTAATACAAATGATACACAAAGTTTAGCAAATGTAGAAGAACCAGAAATCACAACACAAACTTATGCTGCCAAAGATATGGTAAGAGCTGCAGTGGCGACTGTAGAGCCAAAAAGCTTTAGAATTACCAATACACATCTTGTAGAAGAAGCATTTGACTTATCATTAAGAAAATTTATCGTAGCAGTTAGCGAAGATGAAACAATAGAAGAAAATGATATCTTAATGAATGAAGATGGTTTAACTTATGAAAGAGAACCAGTAATAGATGCATCTAAATTAAATACATCTGATGAAGACGGAAATATGATTACAACAGCAATATATCATCATACCAAAGAACCGGTGTTGGTAAAGAAAAATGATATTGTTGTATATATGTTAAGAGTATATAATGAGGGAGAACAAGATGGATATGCAGCAGAAATTAAAGATCATTTACCATCATATTTAGAATTTGTAGACGGAGAATACAATGCACAATATGGATGGGAATTATCAGAAGATGGAAGAACGGTGACAACAAGATATTTAGAAAATAGTGTCATTGCAAAACCACAAACTGATGAAAGTGGAAATAATACATTATCTTATGTACAAGTACCAATTATGTGTAGAGTGTCAGATAGTGTAAATGCAAATGAAAATATAACCAATATCGCAGATATTACAGAATATCAAGATAAAGATAAACAACCAGTAGAAGATAGAGATTCACAAGAAGAAAATGTACAATTACCTACAGATGAAGAATTGCCAGGATATAAAGATGAAGAAAGTGAAAATTCTTATGTACCAGGACAAGAAGATGATGACGATTTTGAAAAAGTGTATGTAGAGGAAGATAAAGAATTTGATTTAGCTCTAAGAAAATTCATAAGTGAAGTAGATGGAACGCAATATAATAGAGCACCAAATGTAGATTTATTAGGACTAGAAAGTGGAACAACTGCTATTTATAACCATACAAAGGATCCAGTATTGGTAAAAAGAAATAGTGTGATAATCTACACAATCAGAGTATATAATGAAGGAGATATTTCAGGATATGCTGAAGAAGTAACAGACTATCTACCAGAAGGATTAGAATTTTTACCAGATCATGAAATTAACTTACAATATGAATGGCAAGTGTCAGAAGATGGAAGATATGTAACAACAGATTATTTATCAAGTGCAAAAGAAACAGAAGGTAGACAAAATGAAATACAAGCATTTGATGGACAAACACTAGACTATAAGGAAGTACAAATTGCATGTCAAGTCAAAGATAATGTAGGAACAAATGTAAAATTAACAAACTTAGCTGAAATCACAGAAGATAGTGATGAAGATAGGGATTCAACTCCAGATAATGTAGAAATACCAAGTGATGAAGAATTACCAAATTATAAAGATGATGAAATAGAAAAAGACTATGTACCAGGACAAGAAGATGATGACGATTTTGAAAAAGTGATTGTACAAGACTTTGACTTAGCATTAAGAAAATTCATCACAAAAGTAGATGAAGGAGATGTAACAACAAGAGTACCAGAAGTAAGTTATGATAGAGAAGAGGATAAAATTACCTATAATCATACAAAGAACCCAGTAGAAGTAGTTACTGGAAATGTGGTAGAATATACTATCAGAGTATATAATGAAGGAGACATTGCAGGATATGCTGAAGAAGTAGCAGATGATATACCAGATGGATTAAGATATTTACCAGAAAATGAAACCAATATAGCATATAGATGGGTAATGTATGATGAAAACGGAAATGTAACAGAAAATAGTGAAGAAGCAGTGGAAATTAGAACAGATTATTTATCAAAAGAACAAGGTGAAAATAGACAAAATGAAAGTACTCAAGAAGGAACAGCTTCTGAGGAAAATCCAAACTTATTACAAGCTTTTAACGGAGAAGAAGAAATCGGAGAAGGAAATCCTGATTACAGAGATTTAAAAATTGCATTTGAAGTAGTAGAACCAAATACATCAGATAGAATCATCGTCAATTCAGCACAAATCACAGAAGATAGTGATGAAAAAGGAAATCCAGTAGAAGATATTGATTCTATACCAGATGAATGGAATGACGGAGAAGATGATCAAGATAGAGAATATATCAAATTGACCTACTTTGATTTAGCATTAAGAAAATGGGTTACTCAAGCCATTGTGATAGAAAATGGACAAGAAACCATTACACAAACAGGACATACAGCAGAAATGAACCCAGAACCAGTTGTAAAAGTAGAGTTATATAGAAAAAAAGTAAATCAAGTAACCGTAAAATTCAGATATTCTATTAGAATCACAAACGAAGGTGATATTGCAGGATATGCGACAGAGATAACAGACTATATACCAGAAGGATTAAGATTTGTAGCAGAAGATAATCCAGGATGGACAGATGAAGGAAATAATATTATTTCAACAAGAGCATTAGAAAACACATTATTACAACCAGGAGAATCAGCAGAAGTAGAAGTGGTATTAACATGGATAAATGGAGAAGACAATATGGGACAAATGACCAATATTGCAGAGATATCAGAAGACTATAACGATAAAGGGGCACCAGATAGAGATTCAACGCCAGATAATCAAAAACAAGGAGAAGATGATATAGATGATGCACCAGTATTGTTAACAGTAGGAACTGGACAAGAAAGAATCTATTATGTATTAGGATTTACTGTATTAGGAACATTAGCCGGAGGATTAGTTTTAATGAAGAAGTTTGTAATATAGAATTAAGATAAAAACGAATGTTTTTATGTAATTATAAAAGTATGTTATATGTGAAATCATAGATTTCAATGTATATCATAAAAATAAAAGGGGTAAAATAGATAAAAATAGGGCATGAAAAGATGTCCTATTTTTTTCATTATTTCTTTACAATTAAAATGGGGTATGGTATAATTTTCCATGAAAGGAACTAGAGAGGTGAAAAATATGAATCAAATTTTAGCGACTAGTAATCCAACAACTAAAAAAGCAAAAAAAAATAGTGGACCAGCAGATATCAAAACGGTTGTTAGGGTGTTTGCAATAGCAATGCTAGTATTTGGCGTATTTATGATAGGAACAGGATCTTATGCTATATATAAAGATAATGTAGATAGTAATACAGAAATTACAAAGCCAGTCATAACAGAATCACTTAATGAAGATAGTACGGCAGTTATATTAACAGTGACACATGATAAGGCGATTGATAGAATTGAATATAGTTGGAATAATGATGAAGTACAAACAATAACAGGTAATGGAAGAAAATATATTGAACAAGAAATAGAAATTCCTGGAGGAACGAACACTTTAAATGTAAGAGCTGTTGATACACAAGGACAAGAAATTTCTACTCAAAGGGAATATACAGTAGATGATATTATTAATTTAACAATTTCAGAAAATAACAAATTAAAAATAACAGCAGAAAGTCAAACAGAAATTGCTTATATGACGTATAGATGGGACGAAGAAGAAGAAGAAACAATTGATATCAATGCTACAATGGTAGATCAAGAAATTGATATTCCTATGGGAACACATAATATAACAATTGTTTTAGTAGATGTTAATAATGAATCAATAACAAAAGAACAAAAGGTAATGGGAACAACAAAACCAACAATCAATGTAGAAACAGATGATACAGGAGAATATTATTTAATTACCATTACAGATGAAACTGGATTAGAAAAAGTAGATTTAAATATTAGAGGAGAACAACGAACCATTACGGTTGAAGATGGAAAGAAAGAATTGAAATATAAACTTAAGATTAATGATAATGATGAAAATAGATTAGAAATTACAGCATATAATGTGGATGGAATTGCTTCAGATACAGTAAAAAAGATGGCAAATAAAACAAATCATTAAAAATAGGAATATGCTGGATGATAAAAGATTTCCCTACATATAAGATGGTATGTAGGGAAATAGATTAATGTACACTAAGGAAGGAAAGCATATGGATAATACGTTTTTTCATATATTAACCTATTTTGTTATTTATTCATTTTTGGGTTGGATTTTAGAAAGTATTGTGAGAACAATTTGTGAAAGAAAAATTATCAATACAGGATTTTTAATAGGACCATTTTGTCCCATATATGGATTTGGTGCTATTATCATGATATTATTTTTAGACCAATTTAAAAATAATATCATACTTTTATTTTTCAGTTCTTTCATTATATTAAGTTTATGGGAATATATAGTAGGTGTATTGTTAGAAAAATTTTTTGCTACAAAATATTGGGATTATTCAGACCATAAATTTAATTATAAAGGTAGAATTTGTTTAACAAATTCTATAGCATGGGGAATTTTAGGTGTATTATTTATTAACTATATACACCCAACTATTACACAGCTCTTAGAATATGTAGATTTCATATATGTAGCGATTATTACTAGTATCATAGCTATTATATTATTAATAGATGCTATTATTAGTATTATAAAAGTTAAAAACATAAAAACAACATTAGAAAAAATAGAAGAAATTAATGAACAAATTAAACAAAAATTATTAGAATTGAAAGACCGAGAAAAAATATCAGCAAATGATAATATACAGAATTTAATAAACAATTTAAAAACACGAAGAGACAAAACGATGAGACATTTATATAGAAGAGCATACAGATTGAAAAAAGCCTTCCCAGCTATTGATACAAAAGAATTTACAGAAATATTAAATAAAAAAATAGAATTTAAACATAAAAAAGAAAAAAAGGGTGAATAACATGGTTCAAGAAATTTATATTATAGATGATGATGATTCATCTATCGTAATTTTTAGAGAATTATTTAAAGAAGATAAGGAATATAAATTTATTAGTGTAAAGTCAGAACAAATTGATATTGCTTTAAAAAATATTCCATCATTGATTATTATTAATGAAGATGCAATTGATAGAGATGTCGTAGGACTTTGTAAACAAATTAGGAGAGATGAGGATAACACAATTACTCCTGTAATTGTGGTATCATCTAATAGTGATAAAGAGCATAGAATGAAGATACTAAGAGAATCAATTGAATATTATATTAAAAAACCAGTTGATGAAGAATATTTATATTTTACAGTCAAAAATTTAAATAGATTACTTGCAAATAACAGAAGAGTTAGTCCATTAACAGGATTACCAGGAAATGTCCAAATACATGCAGAATTGAAAAAGAGGATATCTAATAATGAACCATTTTCTGTATTATATTTAGATTTAGATAACTTTAAAGCATATAATGATGTTTATGGTTTTGTAAAGGGAGATCAAATTATTGAATTTACAGCAGAAACTATATTAAAAGGTGTTCATAATGATTTTACTGAAGAAGTATTTGTTGGTCATATTGGAGGAGATGATTTTGTTGCCATAGTACCATCAACCAATTGTGAGAAGATATGCCAAAACATATTAGCCATATTTGATAGTAATGTGAAAAAATTCTTTACAGAAAAGGATGTAGAAAAAGGATATATTGAAGTCGAAAATAGAAAAGGTATTATTGAACAATTTCCTTTAACTTCTCTTTCAATAGGTGTGGTTGTGGCTGATCCAGGAAGATTTCATAATATATTGGAAATAGGGGAAGTAGGAGCACAAGTAAAACATGCAGCTAAATCTGTTATGGGAAGTAGTTATGCAGTAGATAGAAGAAAACAAATTAGTAATTAAAAAGAACTTGAGTAATAAACTCAAGTTCTTTTTATGGTATAGGAAAAATTATTTTCCTATACCATAAAAAAAGAACATTGTTCTAAAAACAAAAATCATAAATAAACTAAAATAGAAATTACAAATATTTTAGGAGTTTATTATATGAATAAGAATAAAGTAAAAAGACTTATCATGATATATATCATACTAATGATTAGTGTGATATATGTAAGTATTAGAAGAACAGATAGAAATATAGGGGATGCTGTTCAAGTAACAACATTACCGGTTTCTGGAAAAGTAGTCATATTAGATGCTGGACATGGTACACCAGATGAACGGTGCAGAAAGTAAAAATGGGACGACTGAAGCACAAATTAATTTACAGATTGTACTAAAAATACAACAGCTTTTAGAACAATCAGGTTGTACAGTCATTTTGACAAGATCAGATGAAAATGCGATCTATGATTTAGATGCAAAGACATTAAAACAAAAAAAGATTTCAGATATACGAAATCGTGTAAAAATCGGAAATGAATCTTCAGCAGATATATTTGTATCTATTCATTTAAATAAAATTAATGAACAACAATATGATGGTTGGCAAACCTTTTTTAATACAAGTAATGAACAAAGTGAAGTTTTGGCAGAACAAATTCAAACAAGTTTAAATGAAACTATTCAAAAAGAAAATCATAGGATAGCTATGAAATTAAATACAGTATATATTATGAAACATGTAGAAATTCCTATATCTATTGTAGAATGCGGTTTTCTTTCTAATCCGCAAGAAGAACAAGAATTACAACAAGAAGAATATCAAAATCGATTGGCTTGGGGAATCTATAATGGAATTATTGGTTATTTTTCAAATTTATAATCATTTTTGAGATATTCTAAAGTTAAGAAAATAATGTAATAAATTAAAAAACGAGGACATATATATTAATATCATGACGATGTAGGAGGAAATATATGTTTATCGTATTTAATAAACAAAAAATATATACATATTGTGTATCAATTATAACTGTTATTCTATTATTTTGTATGGCAGGAGTATTGACAAAAGAAAAAGAAGCACTTACCACCGCCTCTACAAATGAAAAGTTTTTACCTATCTATAAAGTACAAACAGAGGAAAATAAAGTAGCTTTAACTATGAACTGTGCATGGAATGCAGATGATATTGATAAAATACTAGAAATATTAGAAAAAAACAATGTAAAAATAACCTTTTTTATGGTAGGTGATTGGATAGAAAAATATCCAGAGGCAGTCAAAAAAATATATGAAGCAGGTCATGAAATTGGAACACATAGTGATACACATCCACATGTTAATCATTTAAGTTATGAAGAAAATATAAAAGAAATAGAAAATAGTAATGACAAAATAGAAAAGATTACAGGAACTAGAACAAACTTATATAGAACGCCATATGGGGAATATAATCAAACAGTGATAAAAGCAGCACAAGATAAAGGATATTATACAATTCAATGGAGTTTAGATACATTAGATTATACAGGTTTAACAGGAGATGAAATGTGGAATCGAATCAAAGATAAAATGGAAACAGGAGATATCATATTAATGCATAATGGAACCAAGCATACTGCAGATAGTTTAGATAAGATATTAAAAAATATAAAAGAAAAAAATTTAGAAGTTGTAAAAGTTTCAGAACTGATATACAAAGAAAACTATACAATAGACACTAATGGAATGCAAAAAAGTAATTAAGTATATTGTTATGTATAAAATTGGAAATAGAGGGAAAAATAAATATAGTTTTTTTAGGAGACAGGAAAATGCATTTTATTGGTATTTTTTCAAATCATTCAGAATTTGAAATGATAAAACAAAATATAATAAAAATAGTAAAGCGAAAAGATTTAGAAATCATTCATATAAGTTCTAAAAATATAGAAAATATGAAAAATATTATATTTGAAACAATAGTGTTATGTAATCAGGAAAAAATGAATCATGTACAAAAAAATATACTCAATATAATTTGCAGTAATTGTATGTTTATTATTGTAAATGCTGATGTATTTTGTAATACGGAAATCATATCTAATAAAAAAACAAATTGTATCAGTTATGGGCTAAATCAAAAGTCTACAATAACGATTTCTAGTATTCAAGAAGATAAAGCAATTTTATCTATTCAAAGAAATATAAGAAATTTACAGCAAAAAGTTATTGAAATGGGAGAAATCAGTATAGATTTAGAACAATATAAAAGAAACAATATAGAAAATTTATTAGCAATTTTTACAGTTTATCTTATATATGGCCAAGAAATCGATTGAAAAATAAAGAATTTTTACAAAAAAATTACAAATTTAACTTTTTATGTAGACAAAACCGGGAAAATGTTGTATAATAGGTAATGTAGACTAAAAGAGGTAAAAAAATACAATTGATAAAATAAATTTTAAGGAGGAAAATAAATTGGATACAAATTATTTAGAAAACAACTATTTAACATTAGTTGGAAAAGTTACAGGAGAAAAGAAATTTAGTCATGAAATTTATGGTGAAAGATTTTATATTTTTAATTTAGAAATACCTCGTTTAAGTGGTGTATCAGACATTATACCAATTACAATTTCTGAAAGACTAATAACAGAAGATACATTAAATGAAGGACAAAAATTATTAGTAAAAGGACAATTTAGATCATATAACAGTTATGAAAGTGAAAAGAACAGATTAATATTAACAGTTTTTGCTAAAGATGTAAAAGTTATATCTGAGGAAGAACAAAGCGAAGAAGAAAATGAAATAACGAAAAAAGATATTGTTACCAATGAAGTTGTTTTAATTGGATATATATGCAAAAAACCAATTTATAGACAAACGCCATTTGGTAGAGAAATTGCAGATATCTTACTTGCAGTTAATAGAGCATATAACAAATCAGACTATATTCCATGTATTGCATGGGGAAGAAATGCAAGATTCTGTCAAAATCTTGAAGTAGGTTCTCAAATAAAATTAGTAGGTAGAGTTCAATCAAGAACTTACGAAAAGAAACATGAAGACGGAACTGTTGAAACAAGAGTAGCTTATGAAGTTTCAGTAGGAAGTTTAGAAGTAATTGAAGAAAATGATAATGAAAATTCAGTTGAAACAGAAAATCAAGAAGCTGTATAAAACATGAATGAAAAAATAAAAAGTTTGAAAAGTATAGTCTTTTCAAACTTTTTTTGATATAATGCAAAAGATAGTTATTGTTCAGACAGATATACACAAGTGGGAAGTATTCATAAATGATTTATTACTCGGCTCAATACGATATTTAAGAATTTGTAATATAATTTATTGAGCCTCTTTCACTCAGCCCCTCACTACGTGAGTACCGTGAACATTCCTCAATAAATTCTATAACAAATTCTAAAACATCTCCAATCACATTCGTAATTAAATCATTTATGAATACTTCCCACTTGTGTATATCTGTCTGAACAGTAACTAAGAATATATTACATTTACAATGTATATAAATTTAGTATAAAATAATAATAAAAGATTTGTGGAGGAGAAACATGTTTAAACGTAAAGATGAAAAAGAGAAAAAGGAGAAAAACGAGAAGATAAGAAACATATTGAGTTCTAAATGGTTTTTTGGAATAATTGCAATCATATTAATTGCCATATTTTGTATTGCTATGACACCAGTTACATTACAAAATGATACTTTTTATACGATAAAAATAGGAGAGCAGATAACCAAAACGGGTATTGATATGCAAGATCATTTTTCCTGGCATGAAGGGTTGGCATATACCTATCCACATTGGTTATATGATTTAATAACATACTATATATATTCAGGATTTGGTATGACAGGAATTTATGTAACGACTTGTATTTTGACTGTTATATTGGGGATTTCTCTATATATAGTTAATACAAAAATTGCAAAAAATCAATTGATTTCATTTATATTAACAGCGATTGTTATATATATATTGAGAGGGTATATAGCAGCAAGAGCACAATTAGCAACCTTTATTTTATTTGTATGGATTATTTATTGTATTGAAATGTTTTTGCAAAATAGAAAAATCCGATATGTGGTTGGATTGGTTATCATTTCAACATTAATTGCTAATTTACATTGTGCTGTTTGGCCATTTATATTTGTGTTGTTCTTGCCATATATAGCAGAATATGTACTTGCATTGATAGCAGAAATTGCCATATATAGAAAAGTGAATATAAAAGTCTTGAATTTTAGAATCAAGTTATTAACAAAATCAGGAAAACATGTTGATAAAAAAATAAAATTAGAAGAAAAATTACAAAATATTATTGAAAAGAATGAAAAAATAAAAATCAAAAGAGAAGAAGATTTAAAAAATCCATATAAAATTAAATTTAGTAAAAATCCAAATGTAAAATGGTTAATCTTGGTTATGATTATATGTGCATTTACAGGTTTATTAACACCATTAGGAGATACACCATATACCTATTTATATAAAACAATGGAAGGAAATACAACGCAAAATATTAATGAACATTTACCAATGACCATTATTGATGAAACGGAAGCTTTATCAGCGATTGTAGTGATTTTAGCAATATTAACATTTACAAAAACCAAAATAAAACTTAGTGATTTATTCATGATAGGTGGTTTATGTCTTTTAATGTTAGCATCAAGAAGACAAATTACCATGTTCTGCATAATTGGTATATTTATTGTAAATAAGATGATATGTGGATTACTTGAATTATATACAAAAAATGGATTAGAAACACTGAAAAAAATATCTATGGATAAATTTGGATATGTTTTAATGATTCTTGTGATGCTTGCTTTAAGTTACCATTTTTATGAACCAAAACAAGATGATGAATATATAGATGATACTGCATATCCAGTACAAGCATGTGATTATATATTAGAGAATATAGATTTAGGACAAGCAAGATTTTATAATGAATATAATTATGGAAGTTATATGATATATAGAGGAATTCCAGTATTTATTGATTCTAGAGCAGATTTATATGCACCAGAATTTAGTGGAAAAGAAGAGGATATATTCATGGATTTTATCGATACATCTAGTATAGGACAATTTTATGAAGATACATTCAAAAAATATGATATTACACATGTGATTACTTATAAAGATTCAAAAATGAATATGATTATAAAAGAAACAAAGGATCCAAATTATAAAGAATTATATGAAGATGATTATTTTACTATATACGAAAGACTAAATGTATAAGAAAACATATTATTTGTAGAATTATACAATAAAGAGAGAGGGATTTATGAGGAAAGAAGAAAAGAAAAAATTAAAAAAACTATATATTGTGCTAGCTATTATGATATTTCTTATTATATTTATAGATCAATTATCTAAAGTTTTTGTTATACATTATGGAGAAATTTCAGTATTATCAGGTAATGTGATATTAAAACAATCAGAAATTTCTAATAGTTATTATGACGAAACTTCTAGAGGTGTGACGATATTAACCAATTTAGTCATTGTAGGAATTATTTTAGGGATTATAAAAAGTGATAATCAATTTGTAACCCAAAAAACAAAAATATTGTTAAGTTTTGCTTTTGCAGGAGGGGTTAGCAATATCATTGATAGACTATCTAGAGGAAGAGTGGTAGAGTTTATAAACATTGGGAATTTTCCAGTATTTAATATAGCAGATGTTTGTATTTTAATTGGTTGGATTTCTTTTGTTGCTATATTTGCATCTTTTTCTGCAAAAGAATTATTTAATAAAAAATCAAAAACAGATGAAAATAAAAAAGTAGAAAATAATGATCATGCCAATTCATAGAAAAAAGAGAAGAAAGGATAGAACCATACATGAAGTATTTTGAAGTAGAAAATGATAACAAAAGAATTGATGCATATTTATCAGAAAAACTTGAAGATACGTCAAGAGTAACAATACAAAGATTAATTGCTAATGCAAAAGTATTGGTAAATGGTAAAACTGTAAAAGCATCATATAAAGTACAAGTAGGAGATACCATTCAAGTAGAAGAGGAAATTCCAGTGGAAATATCTTTAAAAGCACAAAATATTCCAGTAGATATTATTTATGAAGATCAGGATATTATTGTTGTCAATAAACCAAAAGGAATGGTTGTGCATCCAGCCAATGGAAACCCAGATGGAACATTAGTAAATGCAATTATGGCAATCTGCAAAGACTCTTTATCAGGAATAGGAGGAGAAATTAGACCAGGAATTGTGCACAGATTGGATAAAGATACATCAGGAATTATTATTGTTGCCAAAAATGATAAAGCACATATTCACTTAAGTGAACAAATCAAGGAACATCAAGTAAAAAAGACATATATCGCTTTGGTAAGAGGAATCGTCAAAGAAAATGAAGCTACTATTAATATGCCAATTGGAAGAAGTGAAAAAGATAGAAAGAAAATGGCGGTTACTAAAAAAGGAAAAGAAGCCATTACCCATTTTAAAGTAATACAAAGATATGATAAATACACATTATTACAGGTAAATATCGAAACAGGAAGAACCCATCAAATTAGAGTTCATTTGTCACAAATCGGATATCCAATCGTAGGTGATGAAGTGTATTCAAATGGAAAAAATGAGTGGAATGTGAAAGGACAATGTTTACATGCAAAGAGCTTGGAGTTTACACATCCAATAACAGGAGAAAAAATGTATTTAGAAGCAAAATTGCCTGAATATTTTGAAAATATTTTAAAAGATTTAGAAAATAGAAAAAGAATATAACGGACTCGAACATTTTGATTGATAATAAATTTAATCTTAAGTTATTAGAAAATGACAAATACGAAAGGAGATATACTTGTGGAAGAAATACGACTACAAAAATATCTTGCAGAAGCAGGAATTGCTTCAAGAAGAAAAGCAGAAGAGCTCATCTTACAAGGAAAAGTTCAAGTAAATGGAAAAGTGGTAACAGAACTAGGAACAAAAGTAGAGCCTGGAAAAGATGAAGTAAAGTATGAAAATAAGGTTGTACAAATCGAAAGTAAGAAAATATATATTTTATTAAATAAACCAATTGGATATGTAACAACTGTAAAAGATCAATTTGATCGTGATTCTGTTTTAGATTTAGTAAAAGTAAAAGAAAGGTTAGTACCAGTGGGAAGATTAGACATGTACACATCAGGTGCTTTAATTCTTACAAATGATGGAGACTTTGTGTATAAACTGACACATCCAAAACATGAAATTAACAAAACCTATAGCGTTACTTTAAAAGGAATTGTTAGTAAAGAAAATATAGAAGCTTTAAAAACAGGTGTGGATATTGGCGGATATATAACAAAACCTGCCAAAGTAAAGATTTTAAAAACAGATGAAGAAAAACAAATCACAAGACTAGAAATTATTATCCATGAAGGAAAAAACAGACAAGTAAGAAAAATGTGTGAAGCGATTGGACATAAAGTTCTTGCACTACATAGAAGTGCCATTGCAGGTATTGGTGTGAAAGATATAGAGCTCGGAAAATGGAGATATTTGTCGAAAGAAGAAGTGAAAAAAATATTACAGGATTAAAACACAAGATATACTTGTGTTTTTCTGCATTTTGTGATTTAATATACATAATTTAATTTATATATTTTATTCTAAATTTAATCATAAATTTTAATATCAAAGAAATTTCCAAAAGTAAAATTAAAATTTAATTTGTAAGGAGGCGACAGAAGTCATATATCAATTTACATATAAAAATTATATTCAATGCATTCATAATATAAAACAATATGATTATCTGAATTTACAAGAAGAAAATGAAAAATATAACATTTCAAGAAAAAATAATTTAGACATAAGATATAGAGAAATCATTGAATATCTATTTAAAGACAAAGAAAGAATTTGTTTTTTTCTTAATTGTTTTTCAGAGATTCATAAAAAAATAGAAGAAGAAAAATTGACATATATAGATTTTTATAAAGGAAAAAAAGGCATAAAAATTATATATAAACATGCTGATAAACAAATATTTTATGTGATTATGTATCAACAAGAAATTTCTATAGATTTACCCTATTTTATTTTGCAAGAATGTATAAAAATTATTCAGAATTGTAAGCAAAAAAACATCAAGAATACGATTATTATCCCTATTGTAATTTATGTCAAAGAAAATATATATCATTATGGAAAAATACTGAAGCAATGTTTTCAGATAACAACTTATGATAATCATATACTAGAATTAAAATACAATGTAATGAATTTATCTAAATTTTCAAAATTACCAAAGATGAAAAATACTATATTAGAAGACTTAATATATTTAGAAAATTAGATATATTTTTATCTACTATAACAAGTGAATCCCAGATATATCTAGGATTCACTTGTTATACTGTAATAATACACCATATCTGATTATTTTACATAAAATATATTAATGGCAGAATAAATGACAGATGTATCAAAAGATTAGAAAGGAATGAAACTAGATGAAAACCATATTAGAAATAAAAAATATTTGTAAAACCTATCAAAGTAAAGAAGGAGAAATTTTAGCACTAGATAATATTCACTTTCGAGTAAAAGAAGGAGAGTTTGTATCTATTATAGGACCTAGTGGTTGTGGAAAATCTACTTTATTATCCATTATTAGTGGATTAGAAGAAAAAACAAAAGGAGAAATCTACATAGAAAATAAAAAAGTAGAAGGAATCTCAGAAGAAGTGGGATATATGTTACAAAAAGATTGTCTATTAGAATGGAGGAATATATGGAGCAATAGCATATTAGGACTAGAACTAAAAGGAAAATTAGATGAAAAAAATAAAAGCTATGTAGAGAATTTATTAAAAAAATATAATCTTTACGATTTTAGAAATAAATATCCATCTGAGCTATCTGGAGGAATGAGACAAAGAGCAGCACTAATTAGAACTTTAGCAACAAAACCAAAGATCTTATTGCTAGATGAAGCTTTTTCAGCATTAGATTATCAAACAAGAATCATGGTAACAAATGATATTTATTCAATATTAAGAAAAGAAAACATGACAGCTATTATTGTCACACATGATATTTCAGAAGCTATTAGTATGTCTGATAGAGTAGTAGTATTAACAAAAAGACCAGGAAAAGTGAAAGACATTCATACAATTGATTTCGAAATGGAAAATAGGAATCCTATCAATGTAAGAGAAAGTCCAAAATTTAGTGGGTATTTTAACACTTTATGGAAGGAGTTGGGTGTTGATGAATAATGCTTTATCACAGGAAAGAAAACAATATATCAAACATAATCGAAAAAGAAAAATACTGGTATTTATAACACAGGTAGCAATATTAGTTGGCTTTTTAGCTATATGGGAAATATTAGCCAATATGAATATCATTGATAGTTTTATCATGAGTCAACCAAGTAGAATATGGGAAACATTAACTAACCTGGGTTCAAATGATTTGTTAATGCATATTAAAGTAACTGTATATGAAACAGTTGTTGGATTCTTACTAGGAACTATTTTAGGAACAATCATTGCTATTTTGTTATGGTGGTCTAAATTTCTTTCAGATGTGCTAGAACCTTATTTAGTCGTATTAAATAGTTTACCAAAAGTTGCTTTAGGACCTGTCATTATCATATGGGTAGGAGCAGGAACACCAGCGATTATTGTGATGGCAGTTGCTATTTCATTAGTTGTTACCATATTAGAAAATTTAAATGGATTTATAAAAACAGATAAAGATTTAATTAAAATGGCAAAAACATTTAAAGCTACGAAATTTCAAATATTAACGAAAATTGTTATACCAGCCAATATTTCTACTTTTATTAATTCTTTAAAAGTTAGTATAGGACTTTCTTTAGTAGGTGTTATCTCTGGAGAATTCTTAGTATCTAAAGCAGGTTTGGGGTATTTGATTGTATATGGAGGCCAAGTATTTAAATTAGATTTGGTTATGGCAAGTGTCATTATACTTGGTATTGTGGCAGGACTTATGTATTTAGCTGTATTATTGTTAGAAAAAATCATATTGAAATCTAAAAAATTTCAATAATAAAATATGAAGAAAGACATAATTCTATGAAACAAAGTTACAGTTTAGCTCTTATACATTTTTATTATTTTTTACACCTTGTGTGTCGCAAAATAATAAAAATGTATAAGAGCTAAACTGTAACAAAAAAAAATTAGAAATATGTCTTTTTTATTTATATATAATTTTTATATTATGAAAATTGTGTTAAGATATATGGAAGAATGAGAAGATGATAAATAGTTTTTTTAGATTAAAGCAATTATATTTTTGAATTTACATAAAATAAAACCTCTAAAAGACTTGTTTTTTTCGTAAATTATGGTAAAATATGTATAGAGTGAAAAGGAGAAATTATGTTGTTACCAGTAAAATCATTAAAAGAAGTACAAAATGAAATAAACGAGCAGTTAGGTGTGATGAAAAAATTAAATCCTCAAAATGGATATTATTTTCACACACATGGATCAAGAGAATATAGTATACATGACACGAAAGTGGAGACAACAATGTGTCATAAAGATGATAATGAATTAATATTAGCACATTTTAAGTCTAAAAAGGGGTATAATTCTAAATTAAAAAACAGTAAGCAATTTGCTAATCACTATGCAGAGTATATCGCATATTTAATTTTAAAGCAATTAGGAAAAAAAGTTTGCAAAACGGATTTAGGAGAAATTGCCATAAGAAATAAGTATAGTAATAAAGTGATAAATATAGAAGGCGTTTTAAGTCAGTATCAAGTTACAGTGGAAGAGAATTTTAAACCATTAATGGTCATTGCGGAAAGTTATAAAAAAGAACATCCTAAAAAATATAAAGAAATGACAACACAAGGTAAAACAAATTCAGAAGATAATTATGTGAATATCGAAATTATATTAAAAACCTTAGAAGAATATTATACAAAAAATGGACAAAGTGATAAAATTCCACAAATGAGAAAAGATTTTTTTGATATGTGTATGTTTGATTTGATGTTTGCTAATAGAGATAGAAGTGATGACAATTTTGGTGTAAAAGTGAATCAACGAACAAACGAAATCAATTTTTATGCATTATTTGATAATGAACAAATTTTAGGAATGCAAGAAGAGAAAGATGATATTGTAAGATATTTATCAAGTGACAAAGGATATCAAAAATTCAAAAAGCAAAATTTAACATCATGTATTGGTATACCAGGAAATCCAAAAAGAACAGAACCAACTGCACTGTTAATATATTTATTAGAACATTATCATGAAGAAACAATCGATTCATTAAATGATATCGGTAGATATACATTTTCACATTTAGAAGAAGTTTTAGAAGTGTGTTCAAAACTATCTACAGAACATAAAATATTTGCCAAAAAAATATTCTTAGAGAGACAAGAAGAAATAACAGATGCACTAAAAGCGTTTCAACAAAGAAAAGAAGAAGAAAATTTAAAAGAAGATGATGATTCACTAGAATTATAATAAGATGAGGTGAATAGATGGAGTATTTATATTTAAAATGGGTAGATTATAAAACAAATAAAAAATATTTAATAGGTGCCTTATTTAGGGACAAAGAAAAGGGAAAGTATTATTTTAAAATGAGTAGAAAACATGTGGAAAAAGCAATTCAAGAAAAAGTAATATCAGAAGCTTTATTACCCTTTTATGATTTAGATAAGATTTATGAAAGTGATGAAATTTTTGCCATTTTTAAAGTGAGATTACCTAAAATTGAAACATATTCTCAAGAGGAAATGAAAGAATTATTGGAAGATTTAGAAATGGATGAATATGATGAGTTTGAGTATTTAAGGAAAACAAAGGGGATGTTGGTAACAGATAAATATATATTAGAAGAGGAGAAATAATATGTTCGAATTTAGAAATATTGATGGATTTATACCATATAAGTTCGAAACAGTGGGAGAGCTAAAAGGAAAAAGATGGTATATAGATTCTAAAAAACGTAAAACGGGATTATTTAAACCCAAAAGACCTGAATTCAAAGATCAAAAGGTGTTTTGTGCAAACCATTATGGAGAGTTTATAGGAAGTGTTTTAGCAAGGGAGGCAGACATACCAGCTTGCGAAGCAGAATTAGCACATCTTAGTAAATATTATGAACATATACATAAAGAAAGAAATCATGGAACACCAGAGGAAAAAGATGGTTGTATCATTTATAGTCAATTAGAAAGAGAAGATATACTAGAAGCAGGAAAATTTACAATTGAGAGATTTAAAGAAAGATATAGAGAACGCTATGAAAGAATCATAAAAGATGATAAATATAAAGGAGATGTCAATGATAATGTAGAATTAGTTTTTGCCGCTATCATTTCTAGAGTAGTAGATTTTTACAGAAGGAAAGGGATTTATTCAGAAGAATTTATACAAGCCAAAATACAACAAACCAGAAAAAGAATTATAGAGATGATTGTGTACGATTGTTTATATGGAAACTATGATAGACATGATGAGAATTGGTCTATGCAAATCAAAGGAAATGAGAATATTGATTTATATCCATTATATGACAATGAAAGAGTATTAGGTCTTTATGAAAATCAAAATTTTATTGAAGATACATTAAGGAATCAAGAAGTGGAGAAGAAAATAGATGAAAACTTCTTCTCTAGGATGCATGTACCAGGAGAAACTAAGAAAAATTCAACATATAAAGAAATGTTAGAATATCTGATGAATACATACCCGCAAGAGACAAGAGAAATGTTACAAAAGCAATTAAGTAGACATACAGCTGAAAGTATAAGAAAACTTTTAGAAGAATGTGAGGGCTTACCTAGTGTATATGTGGATTTTGGAACAAAAATGTATACATATAGAAATGCTTTTGCAAAAGAATTATTAGAACGTAATAAAAATCTTGAATTATTAGAGAAAGGTCAAGAAAGATAAAAAATATAAGAATTGCTATATAACATAGTAATTCTTTTTTTACATTATAGAAAAGTACATTTCACATATTCTAACAAGAAACATAAAATATAAGAAGAAAAAATTAGGAGGTGTGAAATGAGTAAAAGAGGAAAAATTGTTCTAGTGCTAGCAATTGTGCTAATTGCAATTGTTGTTACTATTGTAGTTATAAAATGTCAAACAGGAAACAATCAAAATACTTTACAAACCATTAATGTTAGTGAAGTAACACGTTCAGTTTTTTATGCACCACAATATGTTGCAATCAACAATGGATATTTTGAGGAAAGAGGATTAGAAATCGAATTATCTACTGGTCAAGGAGCAGATGCCGTTATGACAAGTGTATTAGCAAATCAAGTAGAAATTGGATTTGCAGGTCCAGAGGCTTCCATCTATGTATATAACGAAGGAAAAGAAGATTATACAGAGGTATTTGCACAATTAACAAAAAAGGATGGATCATTATTGGTTTCTAGAACAGATGAAGAAAATTTTAGTTGGGAAAATTTAAAAGGTAAAACAGTGATTCCAGGAAGAAAAGGCGGCGTACCATATATGACTTTAGAATATGTATTAAAAAAGAATGGAATCAATCCAGAAACAGATGTCATATTAGATGATAGTATTAAATTTGACCTAATGGCAGGAGCATTTGCTGCTGGAAATGCGGACTATGTAACTTTATTTGAACCAACAGCTTCTCTAACGGAACAAGAAGGAAAAGGATATGTAGTGGCGTCAGTTGGAGAAGAGGCAGGAGAAATACCATATACAGCTTATTTTGCTAAAAAAAGTTATATTGAGGCAAATGAAGAAATTATTCAAAACTTTACAGATGCGATTTATGAAGGGCAAACTTGGGTAAAAGAACATACTGCAGAAGAAATTGCTACTGTTATACAAGATTTTTTCCCAGATACGAGTATTGAAATGTTAACAGAGGCAATACAAACATATAAAGATATTGATGCATGGAATGAAACACCTGTATTGGAAGAAGAAAGTTTCAATAGACTTCAAGAAGTCATGACATTGGCTGGAGAGCTAAAAACTCCAGCACCATATGATAAAGTTGTTAATAATGCTTATGCATTTAACAGCATTCAAAATTAATTTTTACTATTATGTAAAAAAACATATTGACAAATAAAACCTATAATGTTATATTTACCAATAAAGGAGAAGTGATAATATGAATATGGATCTTTCTAATATTGGTAAAAGAATACAAGCAACAAGAATGGAAAATAAAATTAGCCAAAAAGAAATGGCACATTTCTTAGGAATATCTATGAATTATATAAGCAGATTAGAAAATGGAAAAACAAAAATAGATTTGAAAACATTTATGAAAATATGTGATTTTTTAAATATTTCTATTTATGATGTTCTAAACGAAAAAAGTGATCATATAATAGGATATATGGATAAAGAGTTATATGAGTTAATTATAAAGTGTAATCTGGAGAAACAGAAGTTTATATATAATATGGTAAAGTTATTAATAAAAAATCAAGTGGTATGAATTTGAAAATTCTGGAAAAAAGTCAAAAATTTGACTTTTTTTTAGATTTATAGTATACTATTTCGGTACTACTTTTTTTAAAATATAAAATATTTAAGGAGAAGGATTACAATGAAAAGTAAAATGAATATAAAAAGCATTTTTGTTATGGCAATTATATCTTTAGCTAGTTTGCTTTTTATAAATATCAGCTTAGCGGCAAATACAGGAACAATCAATGTAGATGTTGCTAATTTAAGGGAGACAGCAGATGCTGAAAGTACAATCTTGGAGCAAATTACTTTGAATCAAGAAGTTGAAATCGTAGGAGAAGAAGGTGACTGGTATCAAGTTACATATCGTAACATTACAGGATATGTAAGTAAAGAATTAGTTACAGTAACTTCAAATCCAGAATCTACAGAAGAAAAAAATCAAGTAAACGAAAATAGTACGCAAGAAAACAATGTGACAACAGAAAATACAGCAGAAAAGGGTACTGAAACAGGCAGTACAGAAGAAATAACATTAGGAGAATATAAGATTTCAGAAAATACAAGATTAAAATTAATACCATCAATTAATGCAACAGATGTGATAGAATTGAAAACAGATGAAACAGTTACTGTCACAGAAATCATGAATGGATGGGCATGTGTCGAAACACAAACAACAAAAGGTTGGTTAAGAAAAGATAAATTAAAGAAAGACGAGCCAGTGCAAGAAGTAGCCGAAGAACCAGCTGTAGAGGAAACTACAGAAGAAGCACCAGCTCAAGAAACACCAATCAAAACACAATATGTAAATTCTACAACAGTTAACGTAAGACAAGAAGCAAATACTTCTAGTACAATTGTAACGACTGTAGCTTTAAATACAGAAGTTCAAGTTTATAGTGAAGAAAATGGCTGGAGTAAAGTAAAAGTTAATAATGTAGAAGGATATATTTCATCTTCATTATTAGCAAATACAAAACAAGAAACATCAAGAGGCCAAAGTACTTCTAGAAGAACAAGTAGTACAAAAACAACCACAAGTAAAACTAGTCAAACAACTACAGCACAAACAACAAATGTGCCAGCATCTGGTAATGGTTCATCAATTGTGGCAACAGCTAAAAAATATTTAGGTTATAAATATACTTATGGAGGAAGTTTACCAAGTACAGGATTTGACTGTTCAGGATTTACTTCATATATATTTAAACAATATGGAAAATCTTTAAATAGAACAGCTGCAGGACAATATAGTAACGGTGTTGCTGTTAGTAGAGCAAACTTACAACCAGGTGACTTAGTTATGTTTGGTAAATCTGGAATTAATCATGTGGCAATATATATTGGTGGAGGACAGATTATCCACGCATCAACTCCAGCAACAGGAGTTAGAATCGATTCTTTAAGCACAGGATATTATAATAATAATTATGTAGGTGCAAGAAGAGTACTATAATGATAATTATTTTTCAAACAGGTTTATAACCTTTGGAAAGGAATGATAACAAATTTGAAGAGACCAATTGTCGTTATAGTTATAGGATATATGATTGGAATTATATGGGGGCTATACTTTGATTTTAGTATAGTCCTTTTATATATCCTAATAGCTATATTGTTTTATAGAAAAAATCGAAGAAATTCAATCATGTCATTTCTGATTATTTTTTTTAAAAAATGTTTTAAAAGTAAAAAGAATACTTCATTTCAATTATTTTCAATTCATCGATATATTCGATATATCAAATTAATTTTGACAAAACAAGTCATTTTTCTAATCGTCATTAGTTCTATGATTTCTAATACAATTTTCTTATTCCAAGAAAAACGATATGAAAATCTATATCCTGAAGAAAATATTCTAGTAGAAGGAATTATTATTAGCAATCAGGAAGAAAGAGAATATAAAAATCGATATAAACTAAAAGTGTTAACAGCAAATTCATCTGATAGATATCAATCCACTCAAATTTATATAGAAGTGAAAAAAAATGTCCAATTGGAATATGGTGACAAAGTAAGATTGCGAGGAGAATTTCAAAAGGGAAGTGAACAAAGAAATACAGGCGGATTTGATTATCAGTTATATTTAAAATCTATCCATATATATGGTACATTAAAAGTTGAGAGCTATCAAAAAATATCTTCAGATAATGTAAATTGGATTGAAAAAAGTATCAATACAATCAAGTTAGCGATGACAGAAAATATTGAAAAAGTATTAGAAAAAGAGCAAGAGCAAATTGTAAAAGGGCTAATCTTAGGAGATACCACAGCTTTAGAAGAAGAGTTAAAAGAAAAATTCCAAATAGCCAATATTTCTCATGTCTTAGCAGTATCTGGTATGCATATTATTTATATTATTATGGGAATAGAAATTGTTTTAAAAAAATGGATAGGAAAAAGACATGTCAAATATGTTGTCATTATTGGTTTGTTATTTTATATGGTGTTAACAGGATATACTAGTTCGATTGTAAGAGCAGGTATTATGGGAATAATGGGTATACTAGCATTCTTAGTATATAGAAAAAATGATATATGGACATCGATTGCTATTTCTTTAGGAATCATTCTAATACAAAACCCATATGCCATTACAGGAGTGGGATTACAGTTATCTTATTTAGGTACGATTGGAATTATTTTATTTAATAAAAATATAAAGCAATTTTTAGATAATATAAAATGGATAAAAAATAATATACAAATAAAAAGAAGTAAGCGAATTTCTAAGATTGTAGAAAATCTAAAAGATATGATATCTGTTACACTTTCTGCACAAATAATGATTCTTCCGATTATGGTTTATCACTTTAATATGATAGGAATCTATTTTGTGATAACCAATATTTTAGTCAGTATCATAATTGGTCCTATTATGTTTTTATCGATTATTTTTATTTTTAGTTCATGTATTCATTTACAAATTTCACAATTTATATCTATTTTTTTATCATTCGGTATCAAATGCTTAATACAAATTTCTAATCTAGCAAATTTACCTTTTTCAAAAATATATTTACCTACACCAAGCATTTTATTTATCCTTATCTATTACATTGTAATATTGGTAGGAAATCAAATATATGTCATTTATACTAATAAATATATAAATAATACAAAAAGAAGAGTAAAAAATGTAATCGCACTTATGAAATATAAAGTATATGAAAAAAAGAAGAAAATATTCAAGATTTATCGAAAAATTTTAGAAAAAAGAAATGCAAAAGCATTTATTTTAAGAACGTACAAAATAATTTTTTTAATCATTTTTTTAATAGGAATTTATCAATTTTCTAAAGATTTAGAAATTTATTTTTTAGATGTAGGACAAGGAGATTCTTGCTTTATTGTAACACCAAATCATAAAACTATTTTGATTGATGGAGGAGGAAGTACATCTAACACATTTGATGTCGGAAAAGATACAGTTATCCCTTATTTATTGGATAAAGGGTATACAAAGCTAGATTATGTATTTATATCTCATTTTGATCAAGATCATGTAGGTGGTATATTGCCTGTGTTAGAAGAATTTAAAGTAGGACAAATATTCATTAGTAAACAGGGAGAAAAAAGTGAAAATTATGAAACATTTTTAGAAATAGTAGAACAAAAGAATTTAAAAGTACAGGAAGTAAAAATAGGTGACAAAATTACAATAGGTGATGTTACTTTCCATATATTATGGCCAAGTGGAAACCAAATAGAAGAAAATATATTAAATAACAATGCCATGGTGATGAAATTACAGTATAAAAATTTTAGTATGTTATTTACTGGTGACATAGAGGCAGTGGCAGAGAAGAAAATTTTAAGCTTATATGATACTAATTTGAATAGTTTAAAGGCAACTGTTTTAAAAGTAGCTCATCATGGTTCTAAAAGTTCATCGACAGAAGAATTTTTAGAAACAGTAAATGCTAAGGTAGCCATTATTGGTGTAGGTGAAAATAATATGTTTGGACATCCAAGCAATGTTGTTCTTGAAAGACTACAATTATTTCGGTATGCAGATTTTTAGGACAGATGAAAATGGAGAAATTCGTATCAAAGTTAATCACAAAGGAAAGATTCGTGTAAAAAAGTTTATAGAGAAATTTAGCGACTAAAAATAGTTGCAAAATACAAAAGAAGGGAGTATAATAAAATAAGTAAATTAGAAAAAGAAATAGAAAGACTAAAATCAAAACCAAAAGATTATACATATGAGGAAGCAAAATCATTATTAAATAAATTAGGATTTTATGAAAATAATAAAGGAAAGACTTCTGGTTCGAGAGTAGTGTTTATGAATGGAAATAATATAAAAATAGAACTACATAAACCACATCCAAGCAATATATTAAAACCATATCAAGTACATAATTTGTTAAAAAAATTAAGTGAAATGGAGGAATTTAAATGAAAAATATTATGAAATATCGAGGATACTGGGCAGAAATTAAATATAGTGATGAAGATGAATGTTTTTGTGGAGAAATAGAAGGATTAAAAAATGATAGTATCTCATTTGAGGGAGAGACTGTTAAAGAATTAAAGAAAGATTTCAAAGATGCCATAGACCATTATCTAAGTGTATGTAAAGCAAATAATTTAGAGCCTGAGAAACAAGCAAAAGGATCTTTGAATGTAAGATTAGGTGTAGAACTTCATAACAAAGCAAAAATGAAATCAATTGAAAAAAATATTTCTATTAATGAATTGATAAAACAAGCTGTTATTGCTTATTTAAAAGCGAATTAAGTAATTAGAAAACAATAAAAGGACATGCAAAGTTGCCAAACGGTGCCAAAGGGGACGGGGGATTTTGGTAACTTTTGTATGTCTTTATTATTAAAAAATACAATAAAATGTATAAAGGAAAAAAAAAGGTAAATAATACTATAAAAGGTGAGAAAAGGTAAAATTAATAACTTAGCAGATTTAAAAAATCAATTTCAACTTTAGAAAGGAATGTATGAATATGAAAAAAAGTATTATCATTTCAGCTATTATTGTATTATTTATTTTGGGAACAGTGATTGGTGTTATTTTAATAAATAATTTTTCAGGTGAAAAAAAAGAAACAGAAATAGCAGAGCAAAATCAAGAAGAAATTTATGATGAATGTACAGAGGAATATGAACAAATGGTACAAAGTAATACATTAGTAGAAGAGACAAGTTCAGAAGGAGAAAAAATATCTCCAAATTGTTCCATTATATTTAGAAGACATTATAATGATTGTGGACATACGATTGAACAATATTCTAGTATTCCAACGGAATTAGTTAACAAAACAGAAGAAGATTTGCGAGAACAATATCAAGTGTGGACAGTTGAAAAATTTTCACGAAATCAGATTATTTTATTCAGAGAGTTTGATAGTGAATGTGGAGAGCATTATATTTTAAGAGAAAAAGATGGAAAAGTGGTTGTATATTTAAAAACAGGAGATACAGAAGAATTAGTAGAAGAAACCGATATTGCAACAGAATTTTTAACAGAAACAGATAGAATTGAATTACAAAATGGAATTGAAGCGAATGGAAGAGTGGAGCTAAATCAGATAATAGAAGATTATGAGTGAGACGATAATTTCTGTTTGATTTAATTATGTAAGTATAGTATAAAAGATGAAACACCTTAACGGGCGTTTCATCTTTTTTTTCTTTCTTTTTTATCAATGGTAACTTCTTTATTCAAATCTTCCTTATCAATAAAACCTTTTTTATATACATCTTTAATATACATCAATAAAGAAAATACAGTAGCAAATAAAGCTAAATAGAATAACCACAAATCTAAATTAGACCATATAGATGGTAATTCAAATTGATTAATTAATAATGAAAATACAATAGCTACATAGAAAAGGACAGTTGCTAACTTTCCATACCATTTGCTATATACCACAACATCTTTACCATAAAGGAAAGAGGCGCCTGCAATCATAATTAATTCTTTTAATAGTACAATTGCTAATATCCAAATAGGGATGATATCTTTTAAGGTTAAAGAAGCAATTGTTGCAATTTGTGTTAATTTATCTGCCAAAGGATCCATTAGCTTTCCAAAGTTTGATATTAAATTGAATTTTCTTGCAATAAATCCATCAGCAATATCTGTTATACCAGATACTGTGAAGAAGATAAAAGCAATGATATAATCTCCATTAAAAATACTGATTACAATAACTGGTATTAATAAAAATCGAATAATGGTTAGTGCGTTTGGTACATGTTTTAACATAAAAATCTCCTATTTTACTTCAAATTTTAAATTTCCATCTACAAAATCAATATTAACAGTTTGTCCGTCTAATAATTGTTGTCTTAAAATCATTTCAGATAACTCATCTTCAATATATCTTTGGATAGCTCTTCTTAATGGTCTAGCTCCAAATTTGATATCTGTGCCTTTTTCTAAGATATAATTTTTAGCTTCTTTTGTCATATTCATTTTAATATCTTTGTCTGACAAAGCTTTGATTGTGTCATTTAACATTAAATCAACAATTTGTAGCAATTGTTCATTTGTTAATGGATCAAATGTCACAATCTCATCCACTCTATTTAAGAATTCAGGTCTAAAGACATCTTTTAGACTATCCATAATTTTATTTTTATTTACCATAGAGTTTCCAAATCCAATAGAATTATTATTTAAGTTAGAACCTGCATTAGATGTCATAATAATGATGGTATTTGAAAAACTAACAGAATTTCCTTGACTATCTGTCAAAATTCCATCATCTAATACTTGTAATAAAATATTAAATACATCTGGGTGTGCTTTTTCAATTTCATCCAATAAAATGATAGAATATGGTTTTCTTTTTACTTTATCAGTTAATTGTCCTGCATCATCATAACCAACATATCCTGGAGGAGCACCAATTAATTTAGAAGTAGAGTGACTCTCCATATATTCTGACATGTCAATTCTAATAATAGAATCAACAGAGCCAAACATTTCGTAAGCTAAACTTTTAGCAAGTTCTGTTTTACCAACACCTGTAGGACCAACAAAGATAAATGAAGGTGGCCTTTTGGTTGATTTTAATCCTGCTCTATTTCTACGAATGGCTCTTGATACAGCGCTTACTGCTTCATCTTGCCCAATAATCCTTTTATGAAGATTGGTTTCTAAATTTAATAATTTTTGTGTTTCTGCTTCTGTAATTTTTTGTACAGGTATTTTTGTCCAACTTTCTATGACATTTGCGATATCTTGTACTGTTAATTGTCTAGGTTTCATCGTTTTATTTAATTGATCAATTTGCTCAATTAGCTGGCATTCACGTGTTTTCAAATCAGCTGCTTTTTGGTAATCTTCTGTTGAATCGGCAGCAATGACTTCTTCTTTCTCTGCTTGTACTTGTTCTAATTCTTGTTTTAGTTTTTCTAAAGTAAATAATTCTTTATTCTCTAAATTAATTCTTGAACAAGCTTCGTCTAAAATATCAATTGCTTTATCTGGTAAAAATCTATCATGAATATATTTTTCAGACATAATAACGGCTTGTTTAATGACATCTAAAGAAATTTTTACTTTATGATATTCTTCATAATATTTTTTAATACCTTCCAAAATTCCAATAGAATCATCAATATTTGGTTCTTCTACTAAAACTTGTTGAAATCTTCTTTCTAAAGCAGAGTCTTTTTCAATATATTTTCTATATTCTTTTAAAGTCGTGGTACCAATTAATTGGATTTCACCATTTGAAAGAGCAGGTTTTAAAATGTTAGCAGCATTCATAGAATGTTCACCATCACCAGCACCTATAATATTATGAATTTCATCAATGACTAGAATGATATTTCCATATTCTTTACATTCATCAATAATCCCTTTCATTCTAGATTCAAATTGTCCTCTAAATTGTGTTCCTGCAATAACAGCTGTCATATCTAAAAGATAGACTTCTTTATTTAATAATTTTGCAGGTACATTTTGATTAGCAATTCGAATGGCTAATCCTTGTGCAATAGCTGTTTTACCAACACCTGGTTCACCAATTAAGCAAGGATTATTTTTAGAACGTCTATTTAAGATTTGAATGATTCTTCTAATTTCATTGTCTCTTCCAATAACAATATCTAACTCGTTATTCTTTGCTTTTGCAGTTAGATTGGTGCCATAAGTATCTAGAAATTTTTTCTTCTTATTTTGTTTAGTGTTTTTCTTTTTTTCTACTTTTACTTTTTTTCTACCATTATTCAATTCTTGCTCATTATTACCATTATTGTTATTAGAGTTTCCAAACATATTAGAGAATAATGAACTTAATGGGATAGCGGCTCCAGATACTTTACCAGAACCATCACCATTGTCGTCTCCATTATTTTCAAAAGTAATGGCACCATCGATATTTTCAATATCCTCTAAATTAATATTTTCAGCTAAATCTTTAAAAATGGTTTCAAATTGTTTTGTCATATCATTTAAATTTACATTATCTTTAGATAAAATTTCATTTTGTTTATATAATACTTCATTAGGGTTAATGCCTTTTGCTTTGGCACAATCATAACAATACCCTTCTAAAGATTCTTTACCATTCTCAATTTTTTTATAAAAAAGGATAGCTGGATTTTTATTACATTCTGAACATAACATACTTTAAATTCCTCATTTCTATATAAATATACAATATATATCATACCCCAAAATCCATGAATAGTCAACAAGTTTGAGAACATTCGTGTTGAAATATTTGCAAAAATATGGTATAATAATAGGTAGGGATATTGCAAGGAGGAAATATAAAAAATGAAAATTGTGTTACCAAAAAAAAGAAAATTTAATACAAATGCAATTGTCATTTATACCATTTCTGGAATAACTTGTATTATAGCAATTATCATAGTGGGATTGTCCATATATTATGGAAGTGATGAATTAGATAGATTAATTACAATGGGAGGATCAACACTAACACAAGCTGATGTGAATTACGAAACATTAGTGGCAAATTTTGATACTGTATTTCAAAACCAATTGGAAGAATATGAAACTGATTTAGATATAAAAAAAGTAAATGCTGAACAAGGGTTAGTGTATGCATATTATATTAAGGATGAAAACAAGAAAAATTGTTATGATGTGAATTTACATATACCATATATTAATATAGATAATGAATCTATAGCTGCTTATAATGAAGAAATTAAAAAAACATATGAGGCAAAAGCTGAAGAAATATTACAGACAGAAAATAAAAATATTATTTATACACTTCAATATGAAGCAACAATTGAAAATGACATATTATCTCTTATTATAAGAGCAGACTTAAAAGAAAGCTCTAGTGCTCAAAGATTAATTATACAAACATTTAATTATGATTTAAGAAATAATAAAGAAATCACTTTAGAGGAAATGATCAATTTAAAACAATTAGATATAAATGATGTGCAAGATAAAATAAATGAAGAAATAGATTCAGAATATAAAAGAGTAGAAGATTTAAGAAGCTTAGGATATGAAATTTTTAAAAGAAATCCAGAAGATGAAATGTACAAGATAGAAAATACACAAGAGTTCTTTATAAAAGATGGAAACATTTATATTATATATGCTTATGGAAACGAAAATATAACGAGTGAGATGGATTTAGTAATTGTATAATAAAAAAAAGAGAGAAGCTTTTGAAGCTTCTCTTTTTGAAAATAAAAGGGGATGTTTTTTTTATTAAACCAGTAATTACTTACTGATTATAATTATATTATAATTGGTAATTTTGTCCATTTTGTGAACTAGAAGTGAAAAAGTGGTAATTAAGGTTGTTCTCCTAATGTAATAGTTAAATCTTTTTCTTCTCCTTCTCTATTAACAGTGATAGTCATTTGATCACCAATATTATGTGCGTTTTTGATTTCATTTAATTCGTCCATTGTTTTTACGTCTTTTCCATCAGCTTTTATTATGACATCACCAATTTTGATACCACCTTTTTCAGCAGCTGAAAATGTTTCGACATCTTTAACATAAATACCTTCTACTAAATTATTTTTCTTAGCAGTTTCAGAATCTAAGTCCATTCCTGTAACTCCAATATATGGTCTTCTTACCTTACTATATTGAATTAATTGAGAAGTAATATCTGTTGTTGAGTTGATTGGTATAGCAAATCCCATACCTTCAACATCTTCACCAGTTAATTTTAAAGTATTAACACCGATTACTTTTCCATCACTATTTACTAAAGCACCACCACTATTACCAGCATTGATGGCAGCATCTGTTTGAATTAAAGTATAAGTTTTACCATCTGTATCAGTAACTTCTCTGTTGACAGCACTAATAACACCACAAGTAATTGTACTTTGTAAACCTAAAGGACTACCAACAGCCATTGCAAATTCTCCTACTTTAATAGAATCTGAGTCAGCAAATTCAGCTTTTGTTAAACCTGTTGCATCAATTTTAATAACAGCTAAATCTGTTTCTTCGTCAGTACCGATAATTTTGGCGTCATATTTTGTATCATCATTAAATAAAGTAACTGTAATTTTTGTAGCTTCTGATACTTGGTAATATGCTTCAGCTTCACTAGAAGAAACAACATGGTTATTTGTTAAAATATATCCGTCATCACTAATAATAATACCAGAACCTGTTGCTGTGGCAGTTGATGTTTGATTTCCTCCGAAAATAGAAAACATAGATGTCACATTATATTCAATTTGTATACCTACAATAGATGGTAGGATTTTATTGGCTGCATATACAGATGTATCAGAATAATTTGATAGTGAAACTTGATCAATATATCCAGTTGTTTGCGTGTTAGAGCTATTAGAAGTATTAGAATGGGTGTTTCCAATAATTTGTTCTCTGATAGAAGGAACACCAAAACAAGTACCAATGACAACAGCACAACCAACGACACCACTAATAAATGGTAGTACAACATTTTTTCCAAAATTTGATTTCTTTTTAGGTTTTGCATCCATTTCATAAACTGCTTTATAGTTACCTGGGTTTGAAACAGTTTTGAAACTTGAATTGTTTTCAGATTTTGTTTTATTTTCTTGATTATTGTTTTCCATATATATTACCTCCTATATTTATATATATATATTAACCTAATCTAACCATATAATACAATAGGTTTGTGAATTTTATGTGAAGAAAATAGGATTTTTATTAGCACATCGTATAAATTTACATTGGATTTTATTGAAAAAAAGAAGATAAAAAGATATAATATAGGATAGAAATAGATGATTTAGATAATAGGAGAAAAGTGAAATGAAAGTAAATAATCAAAAAGGTATTACAATAGTTGTACTAACAATAACAATTACTATTTTAATTATTTTGGCAGGAATAACAATCTATATAGGAAAAGAATCCATAAAAAAGGCAAATCTAGAAGGATTAAAGACAAATATGCTATTAATTGAAACAAAAGCAAGAGAATTTGTTGAAAATGCAAGTTTTGACTTGGGAATAAATCCTCAAAATGCTACTGATGAAATGAAAACAAATGCACAAAATGAATTAAATGGAGAATCAAAAGGAACATTAGTGAATCCTGATGATAGTATAATCAATCAATTATTAAATATGGGAATTAGTCAAGAAGACATTAATAACAAAAATGTATATAAATTAACAACAGAAAATTTAGAAAAAATGGGAATTAATGATGTGAAATCAAATGATGAAGAAGGTTGGTATGTAATTGTGTATAATATAGATGATACAGCAGTAGAAATTTATCATACAATTGGATATGATGGAAAATATTCGCTTACAGATATAGAACAAATAAAATTATAAAAAAGTATGCATAATTAAAAGAAATAAAGAAAGAAGTGTGGAGACAATAAAAGAAAAAGAATTTGAACGATTAACCAATTTAAAAAGTATGGAAAAAGAACTTTATGATAAGGGATTTGAATATATTTGTGGAATAGACGAAGCAGGAAGAGGACCATTGGCTGGTCCTGTTGTCGTTGCAGGAATTATTATGCCAAAAGATTCCATGATAGAAGGAGTAAATGATTCTAAAAAAGTATCAGAAAAGAAAAGAGAAAAGTTATATGATATGATTTTAGAAGAAGCAATTAGTTATTCAGTTGCTATTATTGGACAAGATGTTATAGACGAAATTAATATTTTAAATGCAACAAAAGAAGGGGTTACAAAAGTGGTGGAAGAATTAGATGTAAAGCCCAATTTAATATTAGTAGATGCATTAACACATATTAACACAAAGGGAATTCCTTATGATTCTATTATTAAAGGAGATGCTAAATGTTATAATATAGCAGCTGCATCAATTATTGCAAAAGTAACGAGGGATAGAATTATGCGTGAATGGGATGAGATTTATCCACAATATGGTTTTATTAATCATAAAGGATATGGAACAGCAAAACATATAGAAGCATTAAAAGAATATGGACCATGTCCAATTCATAGAAGAACATTTATTAAAAATTTTATTTAAAAAATTTGAAATAGAAGATAAGAAAAATGAAATTAAAGATAAAGAGAGAGTGGATTTATGAATATTTTAGAAATTATAGAAAAAAAGAGAGATAAAAAAGAATTGTCAAAAGAGGAAATTGCATATTTTATTGAGGGATATACAAATAATAAAATAGCAGATTATCAAGCTGCTGCATTCATCATGGCAGTTTATTTAAATGGAATGACGAAACAAGAAACAACTGATTTAACGATTGCAATGGCAAATTCAGGAGAAAAATTAGACTTATCAACTTTAAATGAAGTCATTGTTGATAAACATTCAACAGGAGGGGTAGGAGACAAAGTATCTTTAATTTTATTACCATTAGTTGCTTCTTTGAATGTACCAGTAGCTAAAATGTCTGGAAGAGGATTGGGATTTACAGGAGGTACTGTAGACAAATTAGAGTCTATACCAGGATATCAAACAGGTATTGACATTGAGGAGTTTATGGAAAATGTCAAAAAAATAGGGATTAGTATGATTTCTCAAACTTTAAATTTAGCGCCAGCGGATAAAAAAATATATAGTTTAAGAGATAGCATTTCCTGTGTAGAAAGCATTCCATTAATTGCTTCTAGTATTATGAGTAAAAAAATCGCAAGTGGTGCACAAAAAATTGTATTAGATGTTACTTGTGGTTCAGGAGCTTTTATGCAGTCAAAAGAAAAGGCAGAAGAATTAGCAGAAGAAATGATTGAAATTGGAAGATTGGCAAATAAAGAAACTGTATGCATACTTACCAATATGGACGAGCCTTTGGGATATGCTGTAGGAAATTCTTTAGAAGTTATAGAAGCTATTCAATTTTTAAAAGGTGATATGCCAAAAGATATAAAAGAAGTGGTATTAGAATTAGGAGCTTATATGGTAAAACTTGCAGGAAAAGGAGAAGACATTGAAGAAAATAAAGTGAAGTTATTAGAAAACATTCAAAATGGAAAAGGATATGAAAAATTCATACAATTAGTAGAAAATCAAGGAGGAGATTCTTCATATATTAAAGATATAGATCTATTTCCAAAGGCAAATTATATAGAAAAAGTATACAGTCAAAAAAATGGTTATATACAAAGTATGAATGCAAAAGAAATTGGAAAAATTGTGTGTGATTTAGGTGCAGGAAGAATTCGAAAAGAAGATAGTATTGATAATGCGGTAGGAATTATATTAAATAAAAAAGTTTCTGATAAAGTAGAAAAAGGAGAACTATTAGTTACCATATATGCAAATTCAAAAGAAAAATTAGAAAAAGCTAAGAAGAATTTAATAGAAGTGATTAAAGTAGAAAATAAAGAAATTGAGAAACCAAAAATGATATTGGAAATTATGAAGTAAAATTTTATTTTAGCATATTCTAATATTTATAAGTAGATTATTATATAGAAAGATTGATATATTATGTAAAATATGATACAATAAATCATGGAGGCAGAAACAATGTTTTTATCATGAGAAGGGAGGTGGACAGTTTGTCCACTGAGAATGTGAATGCCATTGCTTTTCGGGTGCAGTGGTTAATTCAGGATCAGGGGTATACTCCTGAACAAGTGGAATTGATTCTTGAGTATGATGGATACTTTGAGGATTAGTTCCCCCCACTTTAGTGGGGAAAAGTAAAATCTAGAATTGAAAAACAAAATATTTATGATATAATATATATAATTTAAGAAAGGAAGATGAGAATGAAAAAGGAAAAAAAAGAGAAAAAAGAACAAGAAAAAATAAAGAAAGTAAAGAAATATGATAAGGGAAGAATTTTTGTAAAAGTAATGGCTGGTTTTTTAGCAGTATTAATGATACTTGCAACAGCATCAACATTAATATATTCACTAATGATATAATAAAAAAGAGGTAAAATATGATAATTGATTTTGGAATGAATTGGGAAAATTTTTATACAGATAATATTGTGGGATATATAAAATCATTGCAAGAAAATCCATTTGAATTAATTACACTAATGATTGATTTGGCAATTGTAATATTTTTAATATATTCTTTTTTAAAAATTGTAAAAGGGTCAAGAGCATGGCAATTAATAAAAGGAATTGTATTATTAATTGTGATTACTTGGCTTAGTGGATTATTCAACTTACAAATTCTAAATTGGATTTTAACAGGCATTATGAATTTAGGTGTTATTGCTATTATTGTTATATTCCAACCAGAGTTGAGAAGAGGGCTTGAACAATTAGGAACGAATAAGTTTACAAAATTTTTTGGAATTGATAAAGATTTAGCTACGAAAACGAAAGAAGATATTTATAAAATTGTTATTGCAGCAGTAGAATTATCAAAGAATAAAATAGGCGCCTTAATTGTTATAGAAAGAGATATCAAAATACAAGATGTTATATCTAGTGGAATACCAATGAATGCAGATGTATCTCCTCAACTAATAGTGAACATTTTTGAACCAAAAACACCATTACATGATGGCGCAGTTATTATTTCAGGAAATAAAATAGCTGCTGCTGCCTGTGTATTACCACTTGCAGATGATAATGATATAGCTAAAGAATTAGGAACAAGACATAGAGCAGCGATTGGAATTTCAAAAGAATCTGATAGCATAGTAGTTGTTGTTTCAGAAGAAACAGGAAAAATTTCTATTGCAAAAGATGGAACTTTAATTGCAGATGTTAGTGAAGATGCTTTGAAAAAAATATTAATTACTAATGTAGTTACAAAAAGATTTGCAGTGGAAAAAAGAGAAAGAAGAAATAAGATAAAAGAGATAAGAGAGAAGTTACATAAAGAAAAAGAAGAAGAAAAAACAAAACAAGCCGAAGATAAAAAAGAGGAAGAATAAAAGTCGCATATATAGCGACTTTTACTGTTTGTAAAGTTTACGAAAAGGAAAGGAAATAGAGCTGTGAGAAATATTAAATTAGTTATTGAATATGATGGAAAAGAATTTAATGGTTGGCAAAAGCAACCAACAAAACTAAATATTCAGGGAGAAATTGAAAGAGCAATCAAACAAATAACAGGGGAAGAAGTGGATTTAACAGCTTCAGGAAGAACTGATGCTGGTGTTCATGCACTTGGGCAAGTGGCTAATTTCAAAACCAATTCTAATATACCAATTGAAAAAATTCCGATAGCATTAAATTCAAATTTAAAGAAATCAATTGTTATAAAATCGGCAGAAGAAGTAGAAGAAAGATTTCATAGTAGATTAAATTGTAAAAGAAAAACATATCGATATATCATTAATAACTCGAAATATGGAACAGCAATTTATAGAAATCTAGAAACACATATACCAATAAAGTTAGATATACAAAAAATGCAAGAAGCTGTAAAATATTTTGAAGGAGAACATGATTTTAAAGCATTTAAAGCAAGCGGCACTAGCAGTAAAAGTAGTGTAAGAACGATTTATCAAGCAAAAGTAATTGATGTAGGAAATGAAAGAATCTATATAGAACTAACAGGAAACGGATTTTTATACAATATGGTAAGAATTATTTCAGGAACACTTGTGGAAGTTGGATTGGGAAAAATACAATCAAAAGATATACAGACAATCATAGAGTCTAAGAAAAGAGAAAATGCAGGGAAAACATTACCACCCCAAGGATTATACTTAGTTAATGTAGAGTATGAGAAATAGAGAACATACGTTATTGCAAAAAAAGATAATGTGACTTTTGCTGTGTTATTCTTTATAATATGAACAAAGTTAATGGTTTATGCATAAAATATAGTAAAAAAGAAAAAAGGAGAAAGCATATGAATACAATTTTACTTATATTTTTTGCAATACCATTGGCTGTCATTATATTTTCTATAGCATTACAAAAAATATTGAAATGTCCAGCATTAGTTGCAGGGATTATATTTGCAATAGGCATTATTATTACATTTATTATAGGAAATTTAATTTTATTAGCAGCAACATTGGTATATACATTTATTAGTTATATTACAGCATGGATTACTTGTCTAATATGTAGATTTTTTAAGCATGATAACGATGATAATAATTGTTGTAGAAGAAACTGTTCTGGTAATAACAATAATGAAAATGAATTATTAACGATAAGCAGTTGTTGTCAAAATAATAGAAATGGTGACTTATTAAGAATTAATAGTAGTTGTGCAAATGGAAATACCAATAATTTACTTACAATTAGTAGTAATCAGAATGGAAGAGATTGTTGTTGTCATGATGACAATGATAATGGATGCGGATGTCGATGTGATAGTAATGGCATAAATACAGCAAACACAATCAATGGTGTTATCAGAATCGTAGATAATAATGGAAATACATCTTGTAATAATGATGAAATAACAACTAGAATTAATGTAGTACCAAATACTGCTAACAATGGAAGAACAGGTTGTATCTGTGGAAGATATAGAAGAAGATAATCTATTAGTAAAAGTATCAAGGAAATTGGGAACAATCCCAATTTCCTTTTTTATCTTTTTAAAATGTCGCACAGAAAAACGAACTCTATGCGATAAAATGTCCCATAGAAAAACGAACTCAATGAGACAAAATTAAAGTTGAATTTTTATAAAAATTATGGTAATATATATCATACGAAGAGGAGGAAAAGATGTTAGAAATAATAGAAGATACAATAATAGATAGTGTAAGATTAATTCCTTTTTTATTTCTTACTTATTTATTAATGGAATATATAGAACATAAAACCAAAGAAAAAACAAAGGATACCATAAAAAAATCAGGAAAATACGGACCATTTTTTGGAGCATTACTTGGTATTGTTCCTCAATGTGGATTTTCTGTTTCTGCTACGAATTTATATGCAGCAAGAGTAATTACCCTTGGTACATTGATTGCTGTTTATTTATCAACTTCAGATGAAATGTTACCTATTTTTTTATCAGAAGGTGTAGCAATAGATAATATTATAAAAATATTAGCTATTAAATTGGTTATTGGTATGGTAGCAGGATTTTTAATTGATTTAGTTATACAATTAAAGAATAAGGGGAAAGAAGAAGAAGAAAAAATTATTGATTTATGTGAAAAAGAACATTGTCATTGTGAACATGGCATATGGAAGTCTGCATTAAAACATACTGTAAATATATTTATTTTTATATTTATCATAACATTTATAATTAATTTAGCAATTTATTTTATTGGAGAAGAAACAATAGCTGGATTCATGTTAGATAGACCAATATTGGGTCCAATCATATCTGGAATGATTGGATTAATTCCAAATTGTGCTTCATCAGTTATTATTACACAAATGTATTTAGAAAACATTATATCTGTTGGTACGATGATGGCAGGTCTATTAGTTGGTGCAGGTGTGGGATTAGCAGTATTATTTAGAATAAATAAAGGTATTAAAGAAAATATAAAAATTACTGTTTTATTATATGCAATAGGTGTAATATCAGGAATAGTACTTGAGTTAATAGGATTAACAATATAAAGAAGTATTCTAAGACAATAAATAAAGACTTACGATTTAATTTCGTAAGTCTTTTATGATTATTATTTCTTTTCATTTCTTTTGAAATTGATAACAACAGCATCATCATTATCAAATAAATATCTAGAATCTGTCGTATCTGTTTGTACTGGATTGATTTCATCTCTTTCATCTTTAAAATCTAGATTTTTTAAGTCAAATTTCTTTTTAGGTGATGTATCATCCTCTGTTGCAGTTGTAACACCATCAGAATATTTACCAAAATCAAAAGTTTTTATTTTTTGCTTTTCTTTATATTTTGACTCTAAGTATTTAAATCTACCTGGTCCAACCATTGGTTTTCCGTTAAGACCTTTTACTTTAAATGCAGCCATTGTATTTGTTAGCATTGACTGTAATTTTCCAGGTGTAAAATAATAAACATATGCCCATTTTGCATCACCATATTTAGATCCATACTGTGTTTTCTCTGTATCAAAATCAACTTTGTAAGTCCATTCCCTGTGTTGACCAAATTCATCACACCACCATTTTAGTTCACTTATTTCTGCATTTCCTGTAAATACCTTGTTTGCACAGTTTGATAAAATGGTATTTCTATAATTTTCTCTAGATTTTGGTGTTTCTAATTGTGCTAAGTTTTGAGCAGAGATAATGGTTCCTACACGATATTTTCTGTACATTGTAAAGATGGCTTCAGTTGCTTTACAAATAAAATCAGGAAATTCATCAACATATAGGAAATTAGGAACTCTTGAATTCTCTCCACCAGGTCTTCTTAAAACTGCATTTTGCATTGATATTAAGAAGAATAGTCCAAATGCTTGATGTGTTGATGATCCTAAATCACCACGTCTTGTACATACAAAAGTAATCTCACCATTTGCAAGTGCTTTATCAAAATCTATATTATTAAATCGATTACACAAGATAGATTTGACACCAGGTAATCTTAAAAGATTATCTAATTGTGTAACTGCTGCATAAATGTCCTTTTCTGTTTGTGCTTTTGCAGGACCATTTTTATAGAAGCATTTTCTAAAATATGCAAGTTGTACAGCATATTTTTCTTTTAAATCTTCATCATGTGCTAATATTTCACACATTTTTTCTATTAAGTCAAAATTAGTAAACATTTTTAGCATGTCTTCCATGTTAGGAAGTGCGCCTTCATTCATTCTAGGATACATTTCTTTTAGTAAAATTGCTAAATTTTCAATTGCTTGAATGATAAAGTCTTCTCTGTAAGCATCTTCTACTTCTGAATGTGCATTATTGTACATAGATTTTAAAGCAGAAGATATCGTAATAGCTATTTTAGAAGGTTCATCATATACAAAAGGATTTAGTCCCATTGAGTTAGGATTTGATGGATCAATCATATTGTATTTAAATCCATAGTTTTCACAAACTTGTGTCATGTGTTCAATGATTTCATAATCTGGAGACATGATTTCTAATCCGATATTTCTATAGACATTTTCACCATCTAGTGGTCCTAAAATCATTTTTTTCATATAGCCATTGAAAACAGCTTCTTTTCCTTCATTAGGTGCTAGCATTTCTAATTTAAAGTTTTGATTTAGATAGTCATTATCATATGGTCTTTTTAAATGGGCAATTCCAGTTTTTAAAGCAGTAAATCCCATTTCCTTTGAAACTTCTCTAAAAAAGAATTTTTTCTCAATATCTCTAGCAATCATTGGTTCGAAAACTAAAGATGTTTTTCCTGTTCCTGAACCTCCACATACAAATAAAGAGGAATACCTAGAAACTTCTGGGATGGTAATAACTGTTCCATAATCATGGTCTGTACATAAAAAGACTTCACAAGTGTAGACACCTCTATCCTTTTTAGGATCAGATAAATCAATACCAGGATAATCCCAAATAGAACGGATTTGATCTAGATTATCGTTAATACCCATATATAACCATTTAAATACTGGGAATATGGTAACAAGTGGTAAGTAAAGTGAGATACTAATAAATGCTGGTTTTACAATGTCAGAAAAATCCGTAATTAATTCTACATAATTTGGTACTGATAAAAGGAATAACCAAGCGCCCATATTTAACCATTGGGTGAACATAGAAACAGCAATGATATATAATCCAATAACATATACATAGAATATAGCAACTTTTTTCATATTTGAAGTTGCAAATTCAGATTTCCCTGAAAATAGGAATGCAAAAATTGGGCATGCCAAAGCTAATGTATATTGGATAGGTCCCCAATAAGAATAAGATACACCAGTAAATATCATAAGAAGCATTTCCACAAGTCTATCTACGGCTAAGTATACAGTTATTAAGGTTAAAATATATGTTGCAAATGTATTTCTATTGATATTTAATTTCTTTAAAAATTTATCGATTAGCTTCATCTAAAATATCCTTTCAAAATTTAAAATCATACATATATATTATCCTACAAAATGGCTAAAAAAACAAGAGTTTTAGGCAAATTTATTTAATTTTTAGTAGTTCTGAACGTCATAAACTTTAGTTAGTATAAAAATTAGAAAATTGAATATACTATTATGAAAAAAGGGATGGGAGGAAAGTTATGGAAAATGGATATATGAAAGAGTATGAAATAGAAAGTTTGGAGGAAAAAGAAAGAGAGGTTGAACTTATTAAAAATATTATAAAAACAAGGAGAGAACTAAAAAATGTAGATAGGAATTTTGAATATGCACAAGATGATTTAGTAGATTATTATATCTATGAAATGAAAGCCAATCAAGCAAAATTAAATCATTTAATTAAAATGGCAAAATTGAAAGGGATTACTGTAGATATGATTAATGATATAAAATATAGACTTTCTAGTGATGAAGAAGTAGGATAGGTCTATTTGTCCAATGGATAGCATAATAATGAGTAAGAGGTATATATGTTATCAAATTGGAGGTAGAAGATGGATTTAAATATTATTACATATTTAGCCTGTATCTGTTTTATATTTATCATTGGGAGAATTTTTATTGTTCCGCTAAAAAAAATATTAAAACTAATTATTAATTCAATATTTGGTGGGCTTGTTATATATGTGATTAATTTAATAGGTGCTAATTTTGGATTTCATATAGGATTAAATATTGTCAATAGCATTATCATAGGATTACTAGGATTGCCTGGAGCGGTGTGCTTAATTATTGTAAAATTATTGATAGGATGAATAAAAGAAAACACAAAAATAGCCAAGTCAAAATCTTTTGACCTGGCTAAAAGCAATCTATTATTCTACTGTAACAGATTTTGCTAAGTTTCTTGGTTTATCAACATCTAATCCTTTTTCCTTTGAAATATAGTATGATAATAATTGCAAAGGAATAATTGATAAGATTGGTGAGATATATGTGTTAGTTTCAGGAATTTCTAACACTGTATCAAACATAGAATTATCAATCTTTTGATTGGTGATAATCAATGTTTTCGCTCCACGAGTAATCACTTCTTGAAGATTGCTAACCGTTTTTTCAACCAAAGTAGGTTCTGTCATAATTCCTACAACGGTTACATCTTTTTCGATTAAAGCGATTGGTCCATGTTTTAATTCACCAGCTGCATAACTTTCTGAATGAATATATGAAATTTCCTTTAATTTTAAAGACCCCTCTTTAGCAACAGTTTCATCTATTCCTCTACCAATAAAGAATATATCTTTTTCTTGATAAATTCTTTTTGAGAATTGTTTAACGACATCTTCTAATTTTAAGCATTCTTCTATTTTTCTTGGTAAGTCTAAAATTTCTTTTTTTAATTCATATAATATTTGAGAATTTTTTTCTAATATTTCTGCAAAATAAATAGCTAATATAACAATTAAAACAACTTGTGAAGTATATGCTTTTGTAGAAGCAACTGCAATTTCTGGTCCTGCATGTGTATATATAGAATAATCTGCTTCTCTTGTAATGGAACTTCCAATAACATTAGAAATAGCAAGTGTTTTTGCACCTTTTTCTTTTGACAATTTTAATGCAGCAATTGTGTCAGCTGTTTCTCCTGATTGAGAAATAAAGATGCATAAGGTTTTGTCATCAATTAATGGATCTCTATATCTAAATTCAGAAGCAATATCTACTTCAGTAGGAATTCTACAAAGCTTTTCGATAATATTTTTTCCTGCTAATCCAGCATGCATAGCTGTACCGCAAGCAACAATATAAATTTTATTTAAACTTGATAAATACTCTTTTGTGAATTTCAATTCATCAAATTCACATTTTGAGTTTTGACTAAACTTAGCACCAATTGTTTCACGAATGGCGGTTGGCTGTTCATGAATTTCTTTTAACATGAAATCTTCATAACCATTTTTTTCACTGCTAGCAGCATTCCATTCAATACTTTGAGTTTTTTTATCTATTTTATTTAAATCTTTATCATAAAATTCAGCAGAATCTCTTGATAAAAATACATATTCAAAATCATTTAAAAGATAGAAGTTTCTAGTAAATGATAAAATTGCTGGTATGTCTGAAGAAATATAGTTTTCATCAACACCTTTTCCAATAACTAAAGGACTATCTTTTCTAACAACAATCATATTATCAGGAAAGTCTTTACAAATAATTTCTAAAGCGAAACTTCCTTTTAAATCAGAACAAGCATTTCTAACAGCAGTTAAAAATTTCATTTTTCCTGTTTCTTCGGTTTCTTTTGTATAATAGTAATGAATTAAATTTGGAACAATTTCTGTATCTGTATCAGAATAGAATTTATATCCATTATCCATTAAAAATTTTCTTAATTCATTATAATTTTCAACTATACCATTATGAACAACACTAAATGACTTTGTATTATCTTGATGAGGGTGAGCATTTTCTTTAGAAGGTTTTCCGTGTGTTGCCCATCTAGTATGTGCAATACCAATAGTACCTTTTAAATCATCAATACCTTTTATATTGTATAAATTTTTTACTCTTCCTTTATTTTTCATAACAACTAAACCTTCTGGTTCAATTGTTGAAATACCTGCAGAGTCATAACCTCTGTATTCCAATCTTAAAAGTCCATTGATTAAAATTGGACTTGCTTTTTGTTTTCCTATATAACCTACAATTCCACACATAATATAAATCCTCCATTCATGCAATCTATAAATTGCTAATATAATTTTTGTTTATAAATATATCTCTAACTTAATAAATGAAAGAGATTGTTTGGAATTAAAGGTATGCAAATAAAACTTATTTATATTGATCTTTGTTACAATATTACTACTGCTTTTTCATCAATACTTATGACCATAAGTGAAAGCCATCAGAGCATCCGCCGAATCTTTCGATAACTCTGAACCTCGTCAACACGATAAACTGTGTCCAGGCGCTATATATAAATGTAATACTGTCCTCCTTTCTCAAAAATTTCTTGCATACTTTTAATTTACTGCTATTATATTACACTAAATAAAAAAAATACGCAAGTCCTAGTTAAAAAATTTTATTTTCTTAAAATTCAAATAAAAATTATCGACTATAAAATTGTTCAAATTTTAAAAAATAGTGAAATTAGGAAAAATTTATAAAAAGATTGAAAATACAAGTAAAATCATGTATAATACAGGTATTATAAGTATTCGGAATGGGATATACATAAAAGGGAATAGGTAACCTAGAAAAGCCTAAATATAAAATAAGGGGAATAAAAATGAATGTATTAATTAATGAAACAAGAATTGAAAAAAGATTAGACGAAATGGCAAAAGAAATAGATAAAGACTACGAAGGAAGAGAAATTATTTTAATTGGTATCTTAAAGGGTTCAGTTGTCTTTATGGTAGAATTAGCCAAAAGACTAAAAACAAAAGTACAATTTGAATTTATAGAAGTATCTAGCTATGAAGGAACAGAAAGCACAGGAAAAGTAAAAATTGTAAAAGATATCAAAAATAGTATTGAAGGAAAAGATGTATTAATTGTAGAAGATATTATAGATACAGGAACAACTTTAGCATTTTTAAAAGATTACTTCCAATTAAAAAAACCAAATAGTTTAAAGATTGCAACTTTACTTAGCAAACCATCAAGAAGAACCAAAGAACTAGAAGTAGAATATATTGGATTTAGAATAGAAGACAAATTTGTAGTAGGATATGGTTTAGACTATAACCAAAACTATAGAAATTTACCATATATTGGTTATGTAGAAAGTGCAGATGAATTTTAAAAAATGTTTGATATAGAAGAGGAATTAAAAAAATTACCAGGAAAACCTGGTGTATATATTATGCATGATAAAGATGATAATATTATCTATGTTGGAAAAGCGGTTTCTTTAAAAAATAGAGTAAGACAATATTTCAGAAAAACGAATAAAACTGCTAGAATTGAAAAAATGGTTTCTTTGATTGATTATTTTGAATATATTGTTGTAGATAATGAGGCAGAGGCTTTAATCCTAGAATGTAATTTAATCAAAAAGAATAGACCCAAATTTAATGTATTATTGAAAGATGATAAAACCTATCCCTATATAAAAATTGATGTAAAATCAGAATATCCAGGTGTCTATTATACAAGAAGAGTGATAAATGATGGTTCAAAATATTTTGGACCATATGCCAATCCAGGTGCAGCAAAAGAAATGTTAGATTTTATTAAAGAAAGATATAAAATCCATCAATGTAGAACATTAAAAGAAAGAACTAGACCTTGTTTAAATTATCATATAGGTAGATGTTTGGCACCATGTATGGGAAATGTAGATAAAGAAGAATATCGAAAACAAGTAAATGAAATTATTGATTTATTAGAAGGAAAAACAAATAAAGTTTTGAAAGATTTAGATTTACAAATGCAAGAAGCAGCACAAAAAATGGAATATGAAAAAGCAGCGTATTTAAGAGATAGAAAACAGGCGATAGAAAGAGCGTCAAGCAAGCAAAAAGTATCTAACATATCAGAAAATAGTATTGATGTTATCGGAATTGCAAAATCAGAATTAGAAGTTTGTGTAGAAATCTTTTTTGTAAGAGGAAGTAAAATGATAGGAAGAGAACAATACTTCTATAAAGATTTAAAAGATATGGAAGATAAAGAAATTCTTTCAGGATTTATTAAACAATACTATTTTGATAACCCTAATATTCCTAGTAAAATTATGATAAGAGAAGAAATCGAAGATAAAGAAGCAATTGAAAGTTGGTTATCCACAGAATTAGGAAAAAAAGTGGAAATCAAATCTCCTAAAAAAGGTGAAAAATTAAGATTTGTAGAAATGGCAGAAAATAATGCAAGAGTAACATTAGATAATAAAGAAAAAGATAAAAGTGAAATTTTATTAGAATTAAAAGAAGTTTTAAAAATGAATATACTACCAAGAAAAATAGAAACTTTTGATATATCGAATATATCTGGAGAATATATGGTAGCTGGAATGTGTGTTATGCAAGATGGTGTTATCAAAAAGAATCTATCTAGAAGGTTTAAAATTAAAACGGTTTATGGACAAGATGATCCAAAATGTATGGAGGAAGTGATTACTAGAAGATTAAGACATTCTATTGAAAATCCAAATGGTGGATTTGGAAAACTTCCTGATGTTATATTTGCAGATGGAGGAATTACGCAAATACGAGCAACGAAACAAGCAATTGAAAATGTTTTCAACGAAGAAAAAGAAAAGATTATACAAGAAGATATGACAGAGCAAGATAAAAAAGAAAAACTAGACATGATAGAAAAAGAATTAGATATTAAAGTATTTGGTATGGTTAAAAATGATAAACACCAAACAAGGGCTTTAATGGATGATGATAGAAATGAATTACAGATTTCAGAAAACCTAATGAAACTAATTACCAGATTTCAAGATACAGTTCATAATACAGCCATCACATATCACAGAAAATTAAGAGATAAAGAAATTACGAAATCAGAATTAGATGATATTAAAGGAATTGGTAAAGTCAAAAAACAAGCTTTATTAAAACAGTTTGGAAGTGTAGAAAAAATCAAACAAGCATCCATAGAGGAATTAATGAAAGTGAAAGGGATTACAAAAGAATTAGCAGAAAAATTGAAACAATAAAAAGAGGGGAGTTAACTCCTCTCTTTGGCGTATTTGACACGCCTTTTTTTAATTTGTCCCAAAAGGGATAGAGCAGGATAGCCACCGGCTAATTCTGCAGTAATCCTATGTGTCTGAATAATGTGATAAAGGAAGTTTCCTACTATCAGACAAACAGGAATTAGAACAAATGCTTTTTTCATAAGATTCCTCCTAAAAAGTAAAAAAAGCCTGAACAGAGAGTCTTCTCTGTATAAGTTCGAAGATACTATATCATAAATTTGATAGGATAGCAATGATTTAAATATGATAAAGAATTTTAAATAAAAAGCGGTGCCCGATTGGATTTCTCCAAATCGGACACCTTAGGCTCACTCCTTGCCGTCGTGGTTTGCAGGCTTATTTGCCAAGTGCCAGAAGATGGCACAAGACGCAAAGGCCAATGCAGCACCAATAGCTCCCGCAATGAGCCAATCTGGTGGGAAGTTCGCAATAGCGCCCAGGATTGCTCCAGGGATGCTTCCCAATGCGACTCCGATGGCTTTGGCGTTAAGTGCGATCAAGACGATCAACAAAACTACAAAAGCCAGGAGCGCAAAAATCAGACCGATGCCAACCCCTTTTCCCACCATCCGTGGGAATTTTCTTTTAAGCTTCCTCATAATGTACATACTCCTCTCACTAGGGTGGTTTTATTGAGGGAGTTTTCCCTCAACTATATATATTATACTACAAAATACCCCAAAAAACAAGTTTTGGCCGTTTTTGAAAATATATATACAAAAAATAAGAATTTTCTGAAAAGTTATAAAAAATGAAGTAATAAATTCGAAATGAAGTGAATATTATATTATGAAAAAACAATTGGAGGAGGAGTGAAAATGGAATATACAGAAAAAGGTTTATTAAATTTAGCATTAAAAAGGACAAGTAATGAAGGAAAGGAAAAAAAGTTTAGAAAAAAATTTAATGAACACAAATGGATTCGTATGATTGTAGTATCATTGATTATATTAGCTAGTATCAATATAGTGATGATATATAATTTCTTTAAAATTTTAGAAAACATTTGAATTTATGAAAAAAAGGAAGTATAATATGTAACAAGAAAGGAGCTAGAAATATGAGTATAAAATATAATGTTATGATACAAAAAGAAGAAGAATGGTATGTAGCAAAATGTTTAGACAATAATGTTGCATCGCAAGGAAAAACAATAGAAGAAGCATTAAAAAATTTAAAAGAAGCATTAGAATTATATTTGCAAAATGAAGAAATTGTACAACCTAAAGAAACATATTTAACAACATTGGAGGTGGCTATATGAGTTCTAAATACCCAATACTACCTCCAGAAAAAATTATTAAGGTGATGAAAAAGCTAGGATTTAATAAAATATCACAGAAAGGAAGTCATGCTAAATACATAAATGAAAAAACTGGAAAGATATTTATTATTCCAATGCATTATGAAATTGCAAGAGGAACTTTAAAAAGCATCTTAGAACAAGCAGATATAGAATTAGAAGAATTTTTGAAATATTTAAAATCATAAAATTTTTAAATCATCAAATACCCTTGGAAAAATGAAAAAAATATGGTAAAATATAGCTATTCTAATAATAGGAGGAAGAGTAGTTTATTTGTGCTACTTGAAAAGAATTATGAAAATAGCAAATGAATGGAAAGATTATAAAATATTAGATATGGCAGATGGACAAAAATTAGAAAAATGGGGAAATGTGATTTTATCTAGACCAGACCCACAAATTATTTGGAAAAATAAAAGCTTCCCCAATAAATGGAAAGAAATGAATGCTGTATATAATAGGAGTAAAACAGGAGGAGGTTCATGGGAGTTTAAGAAAAAAGTGCCTTCTCAATGGCAAATAAAATACAAAAATTTAATATTTAATATAAAACCAATGGGATTTAAGCATACAGGATTATTTCCAGAGCAAGCAGTGAATTGGGATTGGATGATACAAAAAATTGAAAGTGAAAAAAGACCAATAAAAGTATTAAATTTATTTGCTTATACTGGAGGAGCAACTGTTGCATGTTTGTCAGCAGGGGCATCAGTATGTCATGTGGATAGTTCAAAAGGAATGACTACTTGGGCAAAAGAAAATGTAACATCTTCAAAATTGCAAGATAGGCCAGTTCGATTTATTGTAGATGATGTTGTGAAATTTGTAAATCGAGAAATTAGAAGAGGAAATACCTATGATGCTATTATTATGGATCCACCTTCATATGGTAGAGGTGCTAAAGGAGAAGTATGGCAATTTGAAAATAATATCTATGATTTAGTGGAATTATGTACCAAGGTATTATCAGACAAGCCTTTATTTTTCTTGATTAATTCGTATACAACAGGGATATCAAGTAAAGTGTTAGAGGATATTTTACATTTAACTGTATCAAAAAAATATAAAGGAAAAATAGAATCTGGAGAAATAGGACTACCTATGGAAAATTCTAAGTTGGTCCTACCATGTGGAATTTATGGAAGATGGGAAAATTTGTAAAAGAAAAAATAGAAATGGAAAAGGATTAAAATGGAAAAATTAAAAGTCATATATGAAGATAATCACATAATTGTTGTTGAAAAAACACCTAATATTCCTTCACAATCTGATAAAACAGGAGATATGGATATGCTAACACTGGTTAAGGAATATATTAAAGAGAAATATAATAAACCAGGAAATGTGTATTTGGGATTAGTGCATAGATTAGATAGGCCTGTTGGCGGAGTGATGGTATTTGCAAAAACATCAAAAGCAGCTTCAAGATTAAGTAATCAGGTAAGAGAAAAAGTTTTTAAAAAAGAATATCTAGCAGTGGTTGATGGAAAGATTGAAAATACAAAAGGAACTTTGATTGATTATTTATATAAAGATGAAAGAAACAACATGAGTAAAGTAGTTCATAAAGAAAAGAAAAATGCAAAAGAAGCGAAGCTGGATTATGAAGTGTTAAAATATAATGAAGTAAAAGATTTATCTTTAATCAAAATCAATTTACATACAGGCAGACATCATCAAATTCGTGTACAATTATCTTATTTCGGACATAGTATATTTGGAGATCAGAAGTATGGAACTAGAGGAAAAGGAAAACAAATTGCCTTATGGGCATATAAACTTACAATTGAACATCCAATAACAAAAGAGAAAATGGAATTTAAGGATTTACCAGAACCAATGGGAACATGGTGTATATTAAAAAATGAACAGAATATGATAGAAGAAATATAGTTGAAAATAAAGTTCAACTATATTTTTTATATTATTTAGAATTATTTTATAAAATAAATATAAAGAAATTTTTGTAAAATAAAATGAATGTTTCACAAAATAAAACACATTTACAAATCATAAGAGTGCTACAATCGAATTGGCAAGAAGAGGTGAAGAAAATGGTAGATACAATCTGCACATTCTTGACAAATAGAATAAGAAAAGAAATGCCAGAAATAGATGATGAAAAGGCAGAAGTAATCAATTATGGACTACAAAATATAGTAGGAGAAATACCCAAAATATTCTTATTATTTATCATTTCATATATTCTGGGAATGTTTAAAGAAGTATTATTTATGTTTATAGTACTACTTCCTTATAGAGGAGCATCTGGAGGTTTTCACCTAAAAACACATTTAGGATGCATACTAGGAACAACTGTATTCTATTGTGGAAATGTATTTCTTTCACAACATATTATGCTAGATGATATAACAAAATATATTTTGATAGGAATTGCTTGGATATTTGGAATGTTTATGATAAAGCTTTATGCACCAGCTGATACGGAAAATGTTCCTATATTATCTAAAAAAGAGAGAAAAAATAAACAAATGATAGCATATATTACATATTCAATAGGTCTTACAGCTGCTTTATTTGTGCAAGATAATGTAATTTCGAACATATTACTATTTGGTAATTTTTTACAAACTTTGACAATAACAAAATTGGCATATAGATTAACAAAAAATAAATATGGATATGAAGTGTATGGAGATGCTTCAGTTTAACAAAGTTAAAAAACATATACCGGTGTGTTTTTAAAAATATATAATAAGGGGGAATCTATTATGTTCAAATTTTTAGCTAAAGTAGCAGAAAAATATGCAAAAGCAACTAATACATCTTGTTTTGTAGTATGGTTATTACATCAACCTAAAATGCCAGAAAGCATGATGAAAAAAGACTAATTTCTTGGCAAAAATAGGACGAAAAATTATTTTTGCCACCCTATATAACTTAAAAAGTTATATATTTACAATCCAATATAAGACAGCTTTTGTAAGCTGTTTTTTCTTATTGAATAAAAAAATTAAGAAGAAAATAATGTTATACAAAAAATAGATATGACTTTATGCATATCTATTTTAATTTTATGAATAATATATTTCAATTTGTTGAGAAAAATATTTTTCATTTTTTGTCGTATATAAATTTAAATTTTTACTTTTATTTAATATTTTTCGAACTTCCCATAAACCTAATCCAGTATGATTTTATTTTCCTGTAAATCCTTTATTAAATATTTTTTCAGTATCGACATTTTTATCATTATATGTATTTTCAACAGTTATTAATTGTCTATGATTTTTGCTATCATCTCTAAAAATAATATTCATTAATTTTTCTTCACACTCACTACTTGCATCGATTGCATTATCTAAAAGGATGCCTAAAATTCTAGTGAATTCATATATTTTCATATGTAATTTACTTAAATCAAGTAAAAGAGACATATTAACTTTTATTCCTTTTTCTTCAGCTTCATTATATTTGGTAGTTAACAAACTATATACACCAGGATTATTAATTAATTTTGGATTTAAAACATATAAATTATTTACTTTTTGACAATCGTCTTCAAGTTGAACATAGTATTTTTTAAGACCTTCCATATCATTTGTTTTTACATAGCCACCAATAGTTGTTACTATATTATCAAAATCATGTTTAAAACCTCTTACATTGTCATGTAAAATACTTAATGTTTTATTATATTCTTCTGCATTTTGTAATTTTTGTGTTGTAGAAGCTAATTTCATAACTCTTGTTAAACTATATATACTTATTGCAAAATAAGCTAACAAAGATAAGAAACTTAAAAATGTAATAATTAAAGGTAAAGTATCAATGTACTTGAAATTTATCAATAATTGAACACATAAAGTTAAAAAACCTATACAAAGATTTATCAATAATACTTTTTTACTTCTTTTATCTAGCATATAATTTGAAATTTCTAATTTAAAATTTTTCAATTTTAGCAATAGGATAATACAACCTACAATAACATATATCAAAGTAATATAGAAAATTCTATATATAGGTATTGTTTCGGATTCTTCATAAGTTATATTGAAAAATGTAAGATAAGGATTCATAATAAACATACCTATTAATGCAAATATTAAAGTAGGAAGAATAAATGCTAAAATAGTTTTTAACCAATCTGTTTTAAATATTAGATAAATAGAAAAAAGCATAAAAATGTAATTAATTATTAAATGAAAAGGTGATGGAAAAATTGCACTAGTAATAAGACTAATAATTGTTACTAATACTACATATAATAATTTTTTCTTTTTATTAGCACTTAAATTTAATATTGAAAGAAAAAGATACATTAGTAAAGTATTTTCTAAAAAAGTCAAAGGTATAGATAATATATTGATTAAACTTTCATTAGGCGTAGTTAACGCATTCCATATATTATTCAATAATTCCATGATTTTTTATAACCTCCATAAATTCCCTTTTATATTTAGGTCCAATGCTACAAAATGTATCATTATTAAAATACACAGTTAAAGCAACAGGATCTACATTCTTAATATTATTCAAATTAACAATATAAGATTTATGGCATCTTACAAAGTTATCAGGTAATTTATCCTGAATTTTATTAAAAGAACTATAAGATTCATAATCACGAGAAGAGGTATGAAAATTTAATTTCATACCATCTCTTTTAATATATTGAATTTGCGTTTCATCTACAAGTGTATTTTTATTATCAATTTTAATATATTTCTTTGGTAATCCATAAATATCATCATAAAGCCTTTTGACAGTATCTTCTAATCTTTCATAAGTAATAGGCTTAGCTAAATAATCAAATGTTTTATATTTATATGCTATCATAGCATATTCTAAATGACCAGTTGTGAATATTAGATAAACATTTTTATTTTTCTTTCTAATTTCTTCGGCTAAATCTAAACCAGTTTTTTGAGATTTCAAATTAATATCTAATAATAAAACATCGATTTGATTTTCATTATCAAAACAAGTCAATAAATCTTCAAAGTTATCAAATTTGAAAGATACTTGACCATCAAGATTATTTTTTGTAAATATATTTTCTAAAAGTTTTTCTAATCTGTCTAAAATATTAACATTATCATCACAAATGACAAAATTTAACATACATGTATCCCCCTTTTATTTGATAAAACAATATGTTTCGACAATAAAAAAATAATTACCTTATTTTTCCAGTAACAACAACAATATATTCTAAAAAAATCATCTTGTCAATACTCTCGCAATAATTTTATATTCCAGATAAAAGCGTTAATACCAATAAATATTGGAAGTGAAATGAAAAAGGTGACAAGAATAAATTTACAATAATTAGGAAAAATGACTTAAAACTTTGAAACTTTAATGAAAGTAATATCTTCTATAAGCAAAGAATAATATTTTAACAAATGCATAGTATTAAATAGATAAAAATAAAATGGAGTGACGTAAATGAAAAAAAATAAAAATATTATAAGAATAATCATGATAGGTTTATTGATAATGGTTATAGGGATTGTTTCTATAATGAACTTATATACATATGAAGAAGAGATGAAAACAAATGCTAGTATAAGTAACAAGAAAATAGAATGGGGAATAAAAAGAAATGATAACCATGAACAACCAGATTTGGGGAGTGAAAATAGAAAAGTATTAGAAGGAAATAATGGAATTGCTTTAGGAAATCGTGAGTCAAAAACAATTTATTTGACATTTGATGAAGGTTATGAAGCTGGTTATACTAGTCAGATTTTAAAAACGTTAAAAGAAAATAATGTAAAGGCGACCTTCTTTCTAACAGCACATTATATTAATACACAAGAAGAGTTAGTAAGACAAATGATTGATGAAGGACATATTATAGGAAATCATACAGTAAATCACAAAAGTATGCCAAGTTTAACAGAAGAAGAAATAAAAAAAGAAGTAATGGATTTACACCAAAGTGTATATGAAAAATTTGGATATGAAATGAAATATATAAGACCACCAAAAGGTGAATTTAGTGAAAAGACATTACAATTTACCAATTCATTGGGATATAAAACTGTTATGTGGTCATTTGCCTATGAGGATTGGAATGAAGAAAAACAGCCAGACGAAGAAAAAGCAAGAGAAAAAATATTAAATAATCTTCATAATGGTGAAATTATGTTGTTACATGGTAATTCAAAGACAAATACCAATATTTTAGATAGTATTATAAAAGAAGCAAAAAATATGGGATATGAATTTAAAGCTCTTGATGAGTTTGAATAAATGAGGTGTAATATGAAAAAAAATAGAATGCGTAAATTAAATAAGATATTGGAAATTCCAGAGGAGGTATATTCTGATGTTCCTAAAATTTCCATGATAGGGTTTGATGAAATGATTATAGAAAATTATAAAGGAATTTTAGAATATGAAGAATTTTTTATAAGAATTAGTACATATAAAGGTTTGATTAGTATTAATGGATATAATTTGAATTTAGAAACAATGACAAATGATGATATACGCGTAACAGGAAAGATTGAAAGTTTTGATTTTGAAAGAATAACTGATTAGATAAAAGGAGAGATACATGCTTATAAAGAAAATCATAAATTATATATATGGATATTTGAGAATTATTGTAGAAGGATATTATATTGAAAGATTTATTAATATTTGTAGAAATCGAAACTATATGATGTGGAATATAAAGAAAGTAAATGATATAAATTTGACACTAAACATAGAAATAAAACATTTTAAAGAGATTTGTAAAATTGCTAAAAACACACAATGTACAGTAAAGATAAAAGCAAAAAGAGGTTTACCTTTCATTCTTAATAGGTATAAGAAGAGAAAGTTATTTGCATTTTTTTTAATATTCATTGTTTGTATTATTTTTTTTAGCTCTAGATTTGTTTGGAATATAGAAATCATAGAAGAAAATGGATTAACAATTGAAAATATTATGGAAGATATTCAACATGCAGGACTAACAATTGGAACATTAAAGAATAATGTAAATGCAAAGGAGATTATTAATAAAGTAAGATTAGAAAGAGATGATGTTGCATGGATGGGAATTGAATTAAAAGGAACAAATGCTATTGTAAAATTGGTAAAAGCAGAAGAAAAACCAGAAATGGTTGACGAGGATGAATATTGTAATATTATTTCTAATAAAAATGGTGTGATAACAAAAATTAATGCACAAGATGGAACAGCAAATGTGAAAGTAGGAGATACGGTAAGTGTTGGAGATGTGTTAATTAATGGATGGATGGAAGGAAAATATACAGGTATTCGATATGTTCATGCCAAAGGAGAAATAGAAGCAAGAGTATGGTATACTATGAACAAGACAATAGAATATAAGACTACGGAGAAAAGGAATACAGGGAATTTGGAAACAAAATATGGTATAAAATTTAACAATTTTAAAATAAATTTTCCGAAAGGGGTTTCAAAATTTAAATTTTATGATACAATAGAAACTGAAAATAAAATAAAGTTATTTTCGGACTTCTATTTGCCTATTTCCGTAGTAAAAACGACATATCAAGAATATGAAGAAATAGAAAAAACATATTCTGTTGAGGAAGCAAAACAATTAGGAATACAAGAAATAGAAAATGAACTGGAAAGTCAGATAGAAAACAAAGAGAATATTGTAAATAAAAATATAAATACTTATGAAAATGAAAATAGTATTGATATTTATGTTACATATGAAGTGCTGGAGACAATAGGGACGAATGAGAAAATTGTGTTTTGAAGGGATGATATAAATGGAAGAAAAAAGTTTGAGAATTACAGGAACAGATAAAACATTTTTTAACAAAATCACAAAAACATTAACTAAAATGTTAATACCAACAAAAATTGGAATTAATGGTATGTTAATTTCAATAAAAAGAAATAGCTTATTAAAAGCATTTGAAATATATGAAGATAGCGAAGAAAATTATGATCAAAAAGAAGCTGAAAAAAAATATGATGTTGCATATGAAAATTATCTAGAGGCATTAGATAAGTATGTAATGGATTCTATATATAAAAAAGTGAAAAATAATACAGCTTCAGATTTTGAAAAAGAAGCATTATCTAAATATTATGAAGTAACTAGTTTAAAGGAAAGTGAATTTGTAGAATACAAGAATAGAAAGCAAAAATATTTACTAGAACTAGATAATGATGGTATTCAATTATCAGGAAAAGAAAAGTTAATTGAGAGATATAACCAATTTTATATTTCAAAAATGGATCTATTGTATAAAGGAATTTTGAAAAATTATTCTATAAAACTTGCAGATACTATGAATACATACGAATCTTCAAAAGAATGGATATATACAAAAATATTTTATACATTAGAGGAATATATACAAAATATTTTATCATTAAAAATAAGAATCGAAAATGATAGTGTTGCAAAAGATGTAGTAAAAGAATATGAAAACTATGAAACCTATACAGTAGGAAAATTAGACACAAAAGACAATATAGAGAAAAATGTTTTATTACTAAGTATTAGTAGAAAATTATTTACACATAGTTTACCATTAATTGTTGCTATACAATGTTATGAAAAATTATTAAAAGATGCAAGAATTTTAGTTCAAGATACAAAAATTGCTACAAAAAGAGAAAAAGCATATAGTATGCTAATCAACTTGTTTGAAGATTATTATGCAAAATTATTATCAACAAAAGTGTATTGGGAAAATCCAAAAGATAGAGAAGAGTTTAAAACTTTTTGGAATAAATATAAAGAGATATGTAAATTAAAGGAAACAAACTTTATAGAATATATAAGACAAAAAGAAGTATTATTTATAAAAAATGATATGAAAAAAATAAAAGAAAGTAATACAAAAACAGATTATAGTAAGTTAATTACATATTATAAAAGAAAATTAATTGATTATGGTGCATTAAGAGAACTAAAGAACTCATTTATATCAGAAGGAAAATACACAAAAAAATTAAAGGAAGTTGCATAAATGGAGTCATATGAAATTATATATAAAGATATAGAAGAAGTAGAAGCTTGGGAAAATATTGTAAAAAAGGTTTTTAATAAATGTTTTGAAGAAGAAGGGTTGCTAGATTCAAAATTATATATTACTGTAACTTTTACAAATCCTGAAAATATTCAAAGTATTAATAAAGAATATAGAAATATAGATAGACCAACAGATGTACTTTCATTTCCTATGTTTGAAAAAGAAGAATTAGATACAAAAATACAAGAAAAAAACTTTTCATATCAGGATATATTAGGAGACATTGTTATTTCTATACCAAAAGTAGAAGAACAAGCAAAAGAATATGGACATAGTTTTGAAAGAGAATTGAGTTATATGTTGGTTCATGGATTTTACCATTTGATGGGATATGATCATATAGAAGAAGAAGATAAAAAAGAAATGAGAACAAAAGAAGAAAAAATATTAAAAACATTAAATATATTGCGATAAAAGAAGGGAGCATACATGGAAAAGGAAAAAGGCGGAGTAAAAATTTTAATTACAATACTAATTGTTTTAATTATTGTAGCAGGTGTTGTATTAGCATATAAAATTACACAAGACAAGAATAATACAGAAACCATATTAGGTGAAGAAAATAAAGAAGCAACAGTCGCAGAAGAAGAAAAAACAGTACAAATATTTAGCGGAAATGATAGACCATTTGCGGTTATGATTGATAATCATAGTGATGCCTGGCCACAAGCTGGATTAAACCAAGCATATATGGTATATGAAATCGTTGTTGAAGGTGGAGAAACCCGATTAATGGCTTTGTTTAAAGGTGTTGATTTAGATAAAATAGGACCAGTAAGAAGTGCAAGACATTACTTCATAGATTATGCAATGGAAAATGATGCTATATATGTACATTTTGGACAAAGTCCACAAGCACAAAGTGATATAAAAAAATATGATATTGATGATATTAATGGTATCGCTGAAGATGGAACAACTTTCTGGAGAGTAAAGGACAAATATGCACCACATAATGCAGTAACAAGTACAGAAAAATTATTAGAATCAGCAAAAAGTAAAAACTACAGAACAACATCTACAGAGAAAAGTGTGCTAAATTATGTAGTAGATGAAGTGAATTTAGAAGAGGGGCAAGTGGCAGATACTATCACAATACCACATTCAGATTTACAAACTGTGACTTATGAATATGACGAGGAAAATAAAGTATATGTGAGATATGCAAGAGGAAAAGAACAAACTGATTGGGAGACAGATGAACCTGTGACAACTAAAAATATTATCATTACATTCTGTAACAATTATACTTTGTCAGATTCAGAAAATAAAGGAAGACAAGGTCTAAAAAATATAGGAACATTCGATGGATATTATATTACAAATGGAAGAGCTATTCAAATTCAATGTATTAAAAATGCAAGAGATGAAAAAACAATCTATCAAGATATGAATGGTAATGAAATTAAAGTAAATGATGGAAATACATTTGTAAACATATGTCCAACAAATGCAGATGTAGAAATAGAAGGGGTAGAACAAGAAACAGGAACAACTAATACAATAAGTGAATAGATGAAAGGATGTGGAAATAATGAATGTATATGATACAGCAAATCAATTAGCAACAGAAATAAAACAATCAGAAGAATATTTAAACTATAAAAAGGCAAGAGAGGCATTAGCTTTAAATCCTGATTTGAAAAAGAAGATAGGTGAGTTTGAAGTAGCAAGATATGATGCACAATTAACGCAAATGCAAACGGGAAAAGAAGATGTGGAAAAAACAAATAAAATGAAAGAAATATATGCAGAATTGATACAAATAGATGATGCTAAAAAATATTTTGATACTGAAATGAAATTTAACATTTTACTAACAGATGTTAATAAGATTATTGGAGAAGCAGTAAGAGATGTTATGTAATAAAGGTATATATACTGAAAACAAAGCTAATGTATATAAGATGATGTAAAATCTTATATATATTAGCTTTTTGTTATATATCAGATTTCTAAGATAAATGCTCTAGTTATTTCAGAAAAAGAAAAACCAATTCGAAATTAAAGTTAGAGAAAGGATTGAATAAAAAATGGAATTTGCAATTATTGTTGTTTTTTTAGTTAGTGTAATAATTGTTTTAAGGATATTATTTGGAAGTAGTAAAAAACAAATTGAAGCAATTGCTAAAAATGAAGAATTAGATGAAATAGCGAAAAAATATCCTAGCAATATTGAAATGTGCAAAGAATATTTGGATATGCTACAAAATAAAACTGTTATAATTGAAGAAGATAAAACAGCAAGCAATTCTTTATATATAGCAATTTCTAATAAAATATTAATTGCAGATGTAAAAGAAAGTTTTACAAGAATACAAACAATTGCACATGAATGTTTACATTCTATTCAAGATAGAAAAATTTTATTGTTTAATTTCATATATTCTAATGTTTATATGATATTTTTTATAATTATAGCTATTTTGAAACTATGTAATATACTTCCATATGAAATGATGTTTTTAGCAATCTTGATTATTGGGGGACTTATTTATTATTTTGTAAGAAGTTATCTGGAAAATGATGCAATGATAAAAGCAAGATTTTTGGCAAAAGAATATATGGAGAATAAAAGAATATCTTCAAAAGAAGAGATTGATAAAATTGTTTATCATTTTGATAAATTAAATGATGTGGGAATCAGAACTGTTAATTACATGTTATTGGTAACAGTGATAATAGAAATTGTTATTTTTTGTGTCATATGTATGATAAGATAAATTGTTTGAACAAACAGTATAAAACTATAAAAAAATATTGCAATATTTGATGTTTGCATATATAATATAAACATTGATATATCATGTTGAAAGGATGTTTAGAAAATGAATAAAACGAAAAGAAAAATTTTTGAAACATCAATGAAATTGTTTGCTGAAAAAGGATATGATGCTACTAGTATTGAAGAAATTACTGCAACAGTAGGTGTAGCAAAAGGAACTTTATATTATCATTTTTCAAGTAAAGAAGAAATTTTTAACTTTTTGGTAGAAGAAGGTATGAAACTATTACAAAATAGTATTGATATCAAAACAGCAAAATATGATAATTATATAGATAAATTAAAAGCAATCATCTTAATACAAATTAAAATTGTTATGAAGTATGAAGACTTGATAACTATTTTATTAAGTCAATTTTGGGGAAATGAAGCAAGAAATCAAAAATGTAAACAACATATTTATGAATATATCAAGAAAATTGAAGAAATAGTTAAAGAAGGAATTGAGAAAAAACAAATAAAAGAAGGAAACCCAAAAGTTATTGCATCTGAAATATATGGATTGATTTGTTCAACATTGGTATATAAATTAAGAAATGAAAAAGAAATTGACATTATGAAGTTATATAAAGAATTTGAAAATACTGTGATTGAAGGGTTAAAAATAAAATAGAAAGGTGATAAGGTATGAGAGAACCAATACATGAATTTATGAAATTTACAGATTTAAGAGATATGCTAGAAAAATCTGGTGAACTTTATGGAGATAGACCAGCCTATGTATTTAAGACAGAGGAAGAAGGAAAATTTCGAGAGATTACACATAAAGAATTTAGAGATGATGTAAAAGCATTAGGAACAAAATTTGTAAATATGGGATTAAAAGATAAAAGAATTGCTGTCATATCAGAAAATAGATATGAGTGGGGGATTGTCTATTTAGCTACTGTAAATGGAACAGGTGTTATTGTCCCATTAGATAAGTCTTTACCAGAAAATGAAATAGAAAGTTTAATTGTTCGTTCAGAAGCAGAAGCGATTGTGTATTCTAAAAAATACAATGACATTATGAATAAAATAAAAAATGAGAATAATACAAAAGTAAAATATTTTATCTCAATGGATTTAGAAAAAGAAGAAGATGGTATATACTCTGAATATGAATTAATAAAACAAGGAAAAGAATTATTAGAAGCAGGAAATAGAGAATTTTTAGATGCAAAGATTGATGCAGAAAAAATGTCTATAATGCTTTTTACATCAGGAACAACTGCTATGTCAAAAGCAGTTATGTTGTCACATAAAAATATATGTGCCAATTTAATGGATATAACATCTGTTTTAAGAATTTATGATACAGATAGATTTTTATCTTTTCTACCATTGCATCATACATTTGAATGTACAACAGGATTTTTATATCCATTATCAAGAGGTTCTTCAATTGCATTTTGTGAAGGCATTAGACATATAGCAGACAACTTAAAAGAATATAAAGCAAGTGTAATGGTTTCAGTTCCAATTTTATTTGAAGCAATGTATAAAAAAGTAATGAAAACAATTGAGAAGAAAGGTAAATTGAAAACTGTACAAAAGGGAATCAAAATCAGTCAATTTTTATTAAAATTTGGAATAGATATCAGAAAAAAATTATTTAAAGAGATTCATGATACATTAGGTGGAAATATAAGGGTATTTGTTGCGGGAGGAGCTGCACTAGATCCAGAAACAGAAAAGGGATTTAATGAACTAGGATTTACATTGTATCAGGGATATGGTTTAACAGAAAGCTCACCAGTAATATCAGTAGAAGATGATAAGTATCAAAGAATAGGTTCTATAGGAAAAGCTTTTCCAAGTTTAGATGTAAAAATTGAAGATCCAAATGAAGAAGGAATAGGAGAATTACTTGTAAAAGGACCATCTGTTATGCTTGGATATTATAATAATGAAGAAGCGACCAAAGAAACTATTACAGAAGATGGGTGGTTGCATACTGGAGATTTAGCAAGAATAGATAAAGACGATTTCATATATATTTCTGGAAGAAAGAAATTTGTCATTGTTCTGAAAAATGGAAAAAATATTTATCCAGAAGAAATAGAAACATTGATTAATAAAATAGAAGGTGTCAAAGAATCTTTTGTTTATGGAAAACTAGAAGACGATGGTGACTATAAAATATGTGCAAAAATTGTATATGATGAAGAATTAGTAGAAGAAGTATTTGGAACAAAAGATTCAGAAGAATTAAAAGAAAAAATTTGGCAAGAAGTAAAGAAAATGAATAAAACAATGCCGGCATATAAATATGTAAGAGAAATTAGTGTAACAAATAAAGAATTAATTAAAACGACAACACAAAAAGTAAAAAGATTTGAAGAAATAAAAACAGTTTTATAAGGAAAGTGTGCGTTAGCAAAGTCAAAAATCTCGACGCACAAGATAAAAAATGGGATAAAGCAGAATATTAATTCTGCTTTCATCATTTTAGTGTCAGATACTACGGAAAGAACAAAAATACTATAAAAGCATAAAAAAAGAGAAATGTTACAAAAATGTAACATTTTTGTAACAAAAACTTAAAGAAAAAATCTTCCGTTGGTATTGTAGTTTTTTGTAGGTTAATGTATAATTATAATTGTATAAAATCATATGCTTAAGATAAAAGGAGGTAATTTACATGTCTAGATCTGGCATAGTAAATGTGAGAATGGTTATCACTGAGGAGAAAATATTATCAAATATAGATAAAGTACATAAACTTATCAATCCAAACAGTAAAAAACAAATTGTACAATTGGAAGAAGATTCTTATTTTAAAGATTTAATAGAATCTATAAAAACATATTTAATTGAATATCCAAAAAAGAAAAACTTCCCAGCAAGTGTTTATAAAGCTGCTTATGGATTAGTAGAATATGCTACAAATCAATTTGAAGAAAATACAAAAAAAATCGAAGAATTAATTAGACAAAGAGAAGAAAACATAGCTTTATCAGGAAGATTAAAAGAATTAATTGAAGTTGTAGATAACAAAGAGAAAAATTGGAAAGATCAAGTAAAAGAAGCAGAAGAAGATTTTCCAGAAGATATTATTGATACATTAAACATTGTTGGAAAATGTAAAGGAAAGAAATCTCAAAATTATCAAGATGCTATGAAACTATTAAATGCTAGAGTAACAAATCTTGAATCTAATTTACATATAGAAATAGATATGGAAAGAATAGAAGATAGATCAAAAGCATTAAGTTATATAGGAATTGAAGTAGCAGATGCATTGAAAGGAATTCCAACACCAGCAGAAGAAGTAGAACCAGTAGTAGAGCAAGCTAAAGTAGAACAAAAAGTAAGCAAAAAAGAGAAAGTAAAAGCAAACGCAAATGTAGATGTAGATTTAGAACAACAACAATATGAACAAGAAGTAACTTTTGAAAAGAAACCAAGCTTATGGCAAAGATTTAAAAATACGAAACTTGTTAGAGCAATTAGATATATTACAAAAATTAGAATTGTTATACAATATCCAGCATTACCAGAAGGTAAAGGTTCAGATAATTAATAAAAACAAATAAAAAGGAGTTAGGTTGAAACTAACTCCTTTCATTTAAGTCTAAAAGAAATTATATGAATTTGAAAAAATATAGGTTTACAATAGATATGTCACACCTAGATAAAAAATAAAATATTGAAGGAAGTACCGAAAAATGATATAGTTGTTTTGACTAGAAACAAATAAAATATCAGGAGGTACTTCCTATGGGTAATAGTATAACACAA
>CASEEU010000053.1 GCA_949287075.1 uncultured Eubacteriales bacterium
TAGAAAGAGTAATGTACGTATTGAGCCGAGACATTTATAAGAAATGAATATATCACTGGATTGCCCATGAACATCCCTCATTTTTTTCTTTAAGAATTTCTAGTTTCAAATTTAGATACGCAAAATCGTTTCATTTTTTTATATTCTATATTTTTTTCTGTTTCTAAAATTAGAAAAAGGGAAAAATGAGTTCATTCTCAATTTCCCTTTTTTACTATTTTGTTGTTTGAATATAATTCCATGAATCTAAACACATATCTTCTAATGTTTTCTCTGCTATCCAGCCTAATTCTTCTTTTGCTTTTTCAGGATCAGCATAACAAGTTGCAATATCACCTTCTCTTCTTGCTGTAATTTTATATGGTACTTTTTGACCTGTTGCTTTTTCAAATGCCTTTACCATATCCAATACACTATATCCCTTTCCTGTTCCTAAATTGTAAATATATAATCCTTCTTTTTCTTTTTCTAATTTTTCTAAAGCTTTTACATGTCCTTTGGCTAGATCCACAACATGAATATAATCTCTAACGCCTGTTCCATCTGGTGTATCATAATCATTTCCAAATACAGATAATTCTGGTAAAGTTCCTGCTGCAACACGTACAACATATGGCATTAAGTTATTTGGTATTCCTTGTGGTTCTTCTCCGATTAGTCCACTCGCATGTGCTCCTACTGGATTGAAATATCTTAATATACATATATTCCATGTATTATCTGAATGGTAAGTATCTTTTAAAATTTGTTCAATAAATAATTTGCTTGTACCATATGGATTTGTAGTTCCTCCAGTTTTACATTCTTCTGTTATTGGAATCGTTTCTGGATCTCCATATACAGTTGCTGATGAACTAAATATAAATGTTTTACAATTATATTTTCTCATCGTATCTAATACAACTAATGCTCCTGAAACATTATTCATATAATATTCAATTGGTTTTTGAACAGATTCTCCTACTGCTTTAAATCCTGCAAAATTGATAACTGCTTCTATGTCATTTTCTTCAAAAACTTTTTCTAGTTTTTCTCTATCCATATAATTCATTTCATAAAATTTAAAATCTTTTCCTGTTATTTTCTTAATGGCATCTAATACACTTGGTTTGCTATTAGAAAAATCATCTATAATAACAATTTCTTTTCCTGCATTTAATAATTCTACTGCTGTATGACTTCCAATAAATCCAGCGCCTCCTGGTAATAATATTGCCATAAAATCATTCCTTTCTTTTTATTATTTACGCTTATATTATATTACTAGTTACTAAAAAGTACAAGCATCAATCTAAAATATTCTTTAATTTGTAAAAAAAGTCCGACCCTGTATATATTATATTTTTCAAATTAAAGTTAATTAGTTTATAAATTGAATGAACTTTAAGGGTCAACCTTAAAGTTCACGAATCTCCATTCCATCTTTTGTGTCTTTTACTTCATATCCTTTTTCTTTGATTAAATCTCTCAATCTATCTGATTCTGCCCAATTTTTTTCTTGTCTTGCTTGTTTTCTTTCTTCTAGAAGTTTTAAGACATCTTCTGGAATTTCTATTTCTTTATTTGATTCTTCTTTATCTATTTGAATTCCTAATACTGTATCAAATTTTAATAATAATTCTGCAATTTCTGATGATTTTTTAGGATATTTTATCACTTCCCATACAAAACTCATAGCTAAAGGCATATTCATATCATCATTAATGGCTTTATGAAATTCATTTTCTAATCTATCTAATTCTTTCTTATCTTCTTCATTTAAAATATCTGTTCCATTTTTGTTTACTTGATAACCATTTCTTAATCTTTCTAATGATTTTGAAGATGCTTCTATTCCTTCCCATGTGAAATTTAGTTTATTTCTATAACTAGATGTATAGCATAATAATTTATATACTAATGGGTCATATCCTTTTTCTTTAATATCTTTTAATAAATATACATTTCCTAAACTTTTTGACATTTTGCCACCATTAATTAACAGATATTCTCCATGTATCCAAAAGTTTGCTGGTATTTTACCACATATCCCTTTACTTTGTGCAATTTCATTTTCATGATGTGTTGGTATTAAATCAATTCCTCCTGTATGAATATCAAATTGTTCTCCTAAATGTTTTCTTGACATGGCAGAACATTCTATATGCCATCCTGGATAACTTGGTCCCCATGGACTATCCCATTTCATTAAATGATTTTCTGGAGCTTTTATCCATAAGGCAAAATCATATGGATTTTTCTTTTCTGGATCCACATCGACTCTTGCTCCTGCCTTTTGCTCTTCTACATTTACATTTGATAAAACTGGGTATTTATCTAATTTAGAAACATCAAAATAGATGGCAGTTGATGTTTCATATGCATACCCCTTTTCTACAAGTTCTTTTACATATTCTAACATTTCTGGAATATAATCTGTTGCTTTACAAATGATTTCTGGTATCTCAATATTTAAATCTTTTAAATCATCAAAAAATAATTTCGTATAATGTTCTGCTATTTCTAATGGTGTTTTATGTTCTTCCCTAGCTGATTTAATCATCTTGTCTTCTCCTTCATCTCCATCAGAAACCAAATGTCCTACATCTGTTATATTCATGACATGTTTAATCGTATAACCATTATATTTTAGCATTCTTCTTAAAACATCTTGAAAGATATTTGTTCTCATATTCCCTATAGTTGCATCTTTATATACAGTTGGTCCACATGAATATATTCTTATTTCCTTTTCATTGATTGGCTTAAATACATCCTTTTCTTTTGTTAATGTATTATATAAATATATATCCACTGTCTCATCCTTCCTTTCTTTTAATATATACTTAATCATTGCACCTTTTATTTTAAATTAAGATGTGAAGTAATTCACATCTTAATTTCATTATTCTGTAGTGTTTCCTCCTCCTGTTGTATTTCCATTTCCGTTTGAAGTATTTCCTCCTGTCGTTGTATTTCCATTTCCAGTTGAAGTATTTCCTCCTGTCGTTGTATTTCCGCTTGAAGTATTTCCTCCTGTACTGTTAGTTGTATTCGTACTTGGTTTATTATTTGTAGGTTTTTCTTCTTCTTTTGGTTTTGTATGTAATGTACAAGTTCCATTAACTCTGGTACCGGCAGAACTTGAACCACTAAGTGGTGTCCATAATTTCAATTGTTCTTTTGGAAGAACAGCACCATAATAATTTTGTCTAACCGTACAGTATTGTGAACAATATTGTGTTGCAACTAATCCTGATTCTGAACAAATTGTTTGACTTCCATGTCCTTCACATTGTTCTGGTAAATTATCTTGTGTAAAAATTTCTGTATACTTATTATTACATCCTGTTGTTGCTAAACATCCTGTTGTTCTACATACTGTTTCTTCTACAATTCCATTTGGTCTTACAAATGTTGCATTTTCTAATTCTTCATGTATAGCTGTCATAACACTGTCCCAAATAACACCTGCCGGATTATTTCCTGAATAAACGACTGTTTCTGGTTGATCATATCCATACCAACAGGCTGCTGCATAATATGGTGTAAATCCGCAAAGCCATCTGTCATAGTCATCATCTGTTGTTCCTGTTTTTGCAGCTACATCCATTCCTGGAATCGCACAATAAGTCGCTGTACCTACAGAAGATTTTACAGTTTCTTGTAAAATAGATTTAACAATATATGCATTTTGTTCTGATATAATTCTGGTTTGTTCTTGATTTGGGGTCAATACTGTATTACCAGCTGAATCTACAACCTTTGTATAGAAAGTTGGTGTGATGTATACACCATCATTTGCAAGTGCACTGTATGCTCCTGCCATTTCCAATGGTGTTGCTCCATTTGTAGTTCCGCCTAATGCTAAAGATAAGTCTGCATCTTCATCTGTACTAATATGACTAAGTCCCATATTATTCAAATATTCTATAGATTTATTTGGTGATAATTCTCTCATAATTTTTACTGCTGGCACATTTAAAGACTTTGCAATAAAATTACGTATATTGACTGATTGATTACTATATTTGCCATTTTGATTTTTTGGAATATATTTTCCCCCAAAATCTGTTTCTTGATCCATATATGCTGTTGCTGCCGTTATGAACTTTTCTTGCAATCCTGGTGCAATAACTGCAATTGGTTTTATAGAAGATCCTGTCTGTCTAACACTTTGTGTGGCTCTATTTAATCCTCTTGATTCTGTTTTTTCTCCTAATCCACCAACTGTCCCTACTACATTTCCTGTTTTATAATCAATCACTACCATTGCTGCTTGAGAATGATCATTTAATTTCTCTCCTGTTTCTTTATTCGTATCTCTTCCATTTACAACATATTTATCTTTTGCGAATTCTTCTTCCATCTGCGCTTGTATACTTGAATCTACTGTTGAATAAATGGTAAGTCCACTACTATATACATAGTTTTCAGCAAACTGTTCTGACCAACCTTTTTCCTCTACAAATTGATCAATGACTTGGTCTAATAAGGCTTCTGTATGATATGAATATGAAGACGTAGTTACAATTTCTCCCTTTTGGAAATTCAAGCCCGCATCAACTTCTGCAATTGCTGCATTATATTCCTCTTGACTATTGATATAACCTAATTCATTCATTTTATTTAAAGCAACCTTTGTTTGCTTTTTAATTAACTCTGTATTATCTGTCGTTTCATCAAATGGATTGTATCTACTTGGAGAGCTATTAATTCCTGCCATATAGGCACATTCTGCTAGGCTTAAATCTTTTGCACTTTTATTAAAATAGTATTCCGCACCTAATTCAACCCCATGTAAGTTTCCTTCTCCTCCAACATATAATATATTCAAATATAATTCCAAGATTTGGTCTTTTGATATCATTCTTTCTACTTGATAAGCTTTTGCCCATTCTCTTACTTTTCTCATGATACCTGCCATACCAGTTCTTTCATCGTCCTGTGTAATATTTTTTACCAATTGTTGTGTAATGGTACTTCCACCATAAGAACTATTTCCTAACAATGTCTGCAAAATTGCTCCTGCTGTTCTTTTGATGTCCACTCCATGATGTTTGTAAAATCTTTCATCTTCCATTGCTACATAAGCTTTTGGTAAATAGTCTGCCATATCTTCTAATGTAATAATTTTTCTTTTCTCATCACCACTTAATTCTGCAATCACGGCACCATTTTGATCTACAATCAAAGAATTTGCAGAAGCAACAGTTAATTCCTCTTTTGTGATTTCGAAATCATCACCAAATAGACCAAAAAATACCCCTACGACAACTCCTGCCCCAATAACGCATAGTAGCAAGAAAATGATAATACATATTTTTATCGCCATCATTAGTTTTGGATGTTTTGCAGAAAACTTTCCTTCTTTATTACCTGACTTTTTTCCTTTCGTATTCGCCTTTCTGTTTGTATTTCGTGTTGGAACTCTTTTTGTTGATCTCATATCTTTTTTCATTGCTGCATTTGTTCTTCTCTTCTTTGTATTTCTCATATTATATTTTCTTGTTTTGTCTCTGTCATTACTTCTTTTATTACTACTTGGCATATGTTTACCTCCTTGCCAGTTTGTACAAAAATCATTTTGCAAGAACTTTTTATTTATTCATTAGTTTCTTTGTAAAAATCGATACTTACATTATATTATATTTTATAAAAAAAGAAAAGTATTTGATAAAATTTTTAAGATTTTCAGAGATTTTCCTAATTTTCTTTAAATCATAATTATTGAAATCCATTTTATATAATTGTTTTTGCCCCTTTTAAATATTGAATGGTTACATTGTCCCTTTTTATTCTTTTGAATATCTCCTCTATTGGCTGATTTTTGTGTTGTAGTGCTTCATACACATCTTTTGCCTCAAACTTTTCTAAATGTGGATTTGTTTTCCAATCAATTTCATAATCATTAATATTCCAACCATTAAATCTTTTATTTTTTATTTTTACATTTTCTTTAAAATTAATAATTGTCGCTGTATTATTTATTGTATATCTATTTATCAATTCTGTTGGAAAATCCAAATTCAATATAATATTCGTTTTTGAAAGAATTTTTCTTTTATTATTTCCTACATGAATAAGAATCCCATATTTTTTTGAAATTCTTTTTTCTATATTCTGAAAAAGATCAATATGATTACTAACAATTTTTACATATTTATATTTTATAACCAATTTTTCAATGACATAAATTGCTAAATCTGAAATATCATTCACTAAAATCCCAAATTTCATATCTTCCTCTTTTATTTCTAATTTTTCAGTTACATATTGTAAGACATCAAACAGTAGCATTTGAAATAACCATCTTCCATTTACAATTTCATAATTGTATGAATGCAAATAATTGACATAGGTCTCCTCTTGTTTGACTTGTTTACTGAGCACTATTTTTTTACTATTGGTTTTATCTAAAATATTTTTGGTTCTCATTGCCAATTTATATGCTGTTTTTTCTTCTAAACTTGTCTGTGTTATTGGTAAAATAATCATATCATTTTCTAATTTTACGATATTTAACCATTTCGCTATTTTGCTAGGCTTGTCAGCTTCTTTTATATAATACATAAAATCACCTCATATACTTTTCTATTTTAAGTATATGAAGGTGATTTTTTTATAGAACTCCATTACAGTTAAAATGATGTCTTTTAATCCAAAATAATATCTCTTTTTAAATGTTTCTCTTTCACAATACCAATTCCTATAAATTGCTGATGATTATATATTTTATAAATTCCATCTTTTACATCAAAGCTTAATCTTACACCATTTAAAAATAATGGCAATTTCTTTTCATTTAATTCAATATTCTCTAAATCATTAAATACATTTTCAATAGTTATGATATGTTCTTCAACATTTTCTTCTTTCAAATCCTCAGCTAAAACAGCTTCTTCTATGACAAAGTTTCCAACCTTGGTTCTTTGTAATTCTTTCATATATCCCACTGTCCCTATTTTTTTTGCAATATCTTCACATAAACTTCTGATGTATGTACCTTTTGAACAACTTACTTCAAATTGAATCTCAGAAATTGCTTTATCCACTTTTAACAGTTTTATGTCATATATAGTTATTCTCCTTGGCTCAATCTTTACATTTTGTCCTTTTCTAGCATATTCATATAATTTTTTTCCATTTACCTTAATAGCTGAATAAATAGGTGGTATTTGTTCTTGTTCTCCTAAGAAACTTTCTAAAACCGTTTTTACTTTTTCTTCATCCAAAAATTCTTCATTTACAGATTCTTCTTGTATAATGTCTCCCTCTTCATCTCCTGTGCTTTTCTTAATTCCTAGCTTTAAAAGAACTTTATATGTTTTATCATGATTCATCAAATATTTAGAACACAGTGTTCCTTTTCCAATTAATAATGGCAATACCCCTGTTGCTAATGGGTCTAAAGTCCCTGTATGCCCTACTTTTTCTCCTGTTATTTTTTTTACTTTTGCTACAATATCATGTGATGTATATCCTTTTGATTTATTAACAATTAAAATCCCATTCATAATTTGACCTCTTTTTTAAAGTTTCGCTATTTTTCACAGGTGAGGTAGCATACATTATTTTTTAAATGTATTGACGAATGTGCCGTGGAGTAGATGTATAAATTCTTAGTTTTTAATAAGTGAGGAAGCGCGAACAGCGAGAGGCTCACTTATTAAAAACTTAGAAATTATAATCTATGAAACAAGCCGAGGAAATCATTTAAAAAATAATGTATGCTACCTCACCTGTGAAAAATAGCGAAACTTAAATACTGATTATAGAACTTTCTTTATTTCTTTTATCAATTTTTCTTTTACTTGCTCAACAGTTCCTGCGACTGTTGCACCTGCTGCTCTTGGGTGTCCTCCACCTCCAAAGATATAGCAAATATCAGAAACATTAATATTAGAACCATTTCCTGTTCTCATAGAAACCTTATATACATTTTCCTCTTTTTCGCGTATAAATGCAGAAACTTTAACCCCTTCAATACTTCTTCCGCTTTCCACAATGCCTTCATGGTCTCCAGGTTCTGCATGTACGTCTTCTTCATCTTGTTTATGAATATATGTAAATGCAATTTTATCATCTTCCAAAAGTTCTAATCGATTCATTGCTCTTCTTAATAATTCAAAGTTTGATTTTCTTCTTGTTTCCAATACTCTTTGATAAATATCAGATATGTTTACACCTTTTCTTAGCAATTCTGCTGTGAATTCAAATGTCTCTGCTGTAACACTAGAATATTTAAATCCACCTGTATCTGTAATAATTCCTGTTACAATGCAACTGCCTATTTCTGCATCAATCTCAATATCAAAATATTCAAACATACCTGCTAAAATTTCACAACAAGCAGGAGATACTGGATTTACAAAATTTAAATCTCCATACATCATATTGCTACTATGATGATCAATGACAATTGTTTTTTTGGCTTTTTCAAAATATTCTCTTCCAACTAATCGTTTTAAATCAGCACAATCCAATGAAATTGCCAAATCGTATACTTCAACATCTGAAATTGTTTTTACTGTATTCGCTCCTGGTAAAAAATCAAATGTTCTTGGAAATTCTTTTACAATGACATCTACTTTCTTTCCCATTTTCTTTAAAGCCAAATTCATTGATAACATACTTCCAATAGCATCTCCATCTGGTGATTCATGTGCCATTACTACAATTGTTTCTGCTTGTTTTATTTCTACTAAAATATCATCTAATGTCATTTTTTATTCCTCACTTTTCTCTTCTTTTTTAGGCATGATTTCTTTTAGAATAGAATCAATTTTTGCACCATATTCAATAGAATCATCTAATTCAAAGATTAACTCTGGTGTATTTCTTAGATTTACTCTTTTTGCTAATTCACTTCTAATATACCCTGATGATTTTTTTAGTCCTGCCAATGTGTCTTTTACATTTTTTGAGTTTAAAATGCTAACATACACTTTTGCAAATTTTAAGTCATTCGTAACTTTAACTTTTGTAACACTAATCATTCCTGTTACATTTGGATTTTTTAATTCATATCCAATAATTTGACTAATTTCCTTTCTATATTCTTCATCAATTCTTCCTAATCTAGGGTTTTCTTTTCCTTGCATATAGTTCTCTCCTTTGTTTTAGAAGAAAGAGAGAAATCTCTTTCTTCTGTTTTATCTTTTTATCTCTTCCATAACATAGACCTCAATAATATCTCCTTCTTTGATGTCATTATAATCTTCAATTTGCATTCCACATTCAAATCCTTTTGTTACTTCTTTTACATCATCTTTAAATCTCTTTAAAGTTGCTAAATGTCCATCATGAATAACGATATTATCACGAATAACTCTTACACCTGCATTTCTTTCTACTTTTCCATTTAATACATATGCTCCTGCAATTGTTCCTACATTTGAAATTCTAAATGTTTGTCTTACTTCAACATTTCCAATTACTTTTTCTTCATATTTAGGTGCTAGCATTCCTTTCATTGCAGCTTCTACATCTTCTATTGCCTGGTAGATAACAGAATATTGTTTGATTTCTACTTCTTCTTTTTCTGCCATTTCTTTTGCTGTATGGTCAGGTCTTACATTGAATGCAATGATAATCGCATTTGATACTTTTGCAAGTGTAACATCTGATTGGTTAACTGCCCCTGCTGCACTATGAATCACTTTTACTCTAACTTCTTCATTTTGCAATTTTTCTAATGATTGTTTTACAGCTTCCACAGATCCTTGTACATCTGCTTTTACAATTAGATTTAATACTTTTAATTTTCCTTCTTCCATTTGGCTAAATAGATTATCTAAAGTTACTTTTGTTACACTATTAATTGCTTTTTCTCTTGCTTGACGTTTTCTTCTTTCTATTAAATGTTTTGCCATCTTTTCATTTTTAACTTCATAGAATGTATCTCCAGCTTCTGGCACATCTGTTAATCCCATGATTTCAACTGGTGTTGATGGACCTGCTGATTTTACTTTTTTACCTTTATCATTCACCATCGCTCTGATTCTTCCAATAGATGAACCAACTACAATTGTATCCCCAACATCTAATGTACCTCTTTGTACTAACATGGTTGCAATAGCACCTTTTGCTTTATCTAATCTTGCTTCTATAACAGCACCTTTTGCTTGTTTATGTGGATTTGCTTTTAATTCTAATACATCTGCCTCTAATAATACCATTTCTAATAATTGATCTATATTTTGATGTTTTTTAGCAGAAATTGGAACATAAATGGTATCTCCTCCCCATTCTTCTGGTACCAATTCGTATGCCATTAGTTCTTGTTTTACTTTATCGATATTCGCATCTGGCAAATCAATTTTATTAATCGCAACAATAATTGGAATCCCTGCTGATTTTGCGTGGTTAATCGCTTCAACTGTTTGAGGCATAACACCATCATTTGCAGCAACTACTAAGATAGCAATATCTGTAATTTGTGCGCCTCTTGCACGCATTGCGGTAAATGCTTCATGTCCTGGTGTATCTAAAAAAGTAATTTCTCTATCATTAATTTTTACCATGTATGCACCAATGGCTTGTGTAATTCCTCCTGCTTCACCTTCAATGACATTTGTTTTTCTAATCGCATCTAAAAGAGAAGTTTTACCATGGTCTACATGTCCCATAACAACAACAACTGGTGGTCTTGGTACTAAATCTTCCTCTCTATCTTCAGATTCGTCAAATAAGATATCTTCTTCTGTTACAGTTTCTTTCTTTGTTGCTGTAATACCAAATTCTTGGGCAATTAAATATGCTGTATCAAAATCGATTTCTTGATTAATCGTTGCCATAACACCAAATCCTAACAACTTTTTAATGACCTCAGCTGTTGTCTTTTTCATTTCAGCTGCTAAGTCTTTTACTGTAATGGTTTCTGGAATTTCTATATCTGTTAATTTAAAGATTTTTTGTTTCGTCCTTTCTTCTTGATTTTGATTTTTCTTTTTCTTTCCTCTTCTTCCTCTTTCTGTTGTTAAATCATAATAGTCTAGCATGCCACCCTCTTGGTCATCAAACATATTTGATAATTGATTTGCTGTTTTTAATGTTTTTAATTTTCCCTCATCAAAGCTACCATTATTAGAGTTTCTTCTATTTTTTGATTTTTTTGTATTTTTATTTTCATCAAATTTATTATTATTTTTTTGCTTATTCATATTTTTGTTATATTCTCTGACATTTTCTTTTTCTACCACTTCTGTTGCCATAATATTTTTTATATTTTTTTCGATTCCTTTTTCATCTAATGGTCTCTTTCCATATCGATCATTATTATTAGAATTCCTATTGTTAAATTTATTATTATTTCTATTAAAGCTATTATTATTGCTATTATTGTTATTATTAAAATTATTTCTTTTTTGACTATTATAACTATTGTTTCTATTTTGATAATGATTATTCACATTATTGCTATTTACCTTTACATTCTTTGTTTCTGTTTTCATATTCTTATTTTCTTCAACCTTTTCTGGAACTTTGTTAGATTTTTCTTCTTGAACAGTTTTTGTTTCTGGTTTTGCCATTACTTCTTCTTTTAGCACTGTTTCATTTTTTGCTTCTGTTTTTTCTTCTTTCTTTACTTCTTCCTTCTTTGGTTCTTGTTTATTCAATCCAAACAATTCACTAACAGTCATTGGTTTATTTGGTTTATTTCTATAAACAATGTTATAATCTTTATTTGCTTTTCTCTCAACAAAACCAATGTTGCTATTTCTATTTTCTTCTTTCTTTTTTACTTCTTTATTCTTTTCAGATTCATCTTGTGCAATAATCACTTCTCTTCTAATAATAACTGGTGTTTCTTTCTTTGTTTCCTTTTTTGTATCTTTTTTTGTTTCTTTATTTTGTACATTTTTCTTTGAACCTGTGACTTTTTTCATAATAGCTTCTTCTATTCGTTTCGCTTCCTCTTCTTCCACACCACTTAAATGACTTTTGGCTTCAATATTCAATTGGTTAGCAATATCTAATACTTCTTTGCTTGTTAAGTTTAATTTTTTTGCTATTTCATGTATTTTTATTTTACCCAAGAGCTTCACCCCCATTGTTTATTTTTTCTATTTCTTTAGATAAATTTATATCTTGTATACCAAGTATTGCTTTATTTTTCTTTCCTATCGCTTTGCTTAATGTTTCTATATCTGCTATTTGTATAATTGGTATATGAAATTGTTCACATATTTTTTTAAATTTATCTTTTGTTCTATCTGATGAATCCTCTGCTAGAATCACTAACTTTACCGTTTTCTTTTTGATACTATTTTCTACACTGTCTGCGCCAAAAGCTATTTTTCCGTGCTTTTGCAGATAATCCAATTAACCCTAATATTTTCTTATTTACCAAGAATGACACCTCTTAAACTTTCATAAATTTCATTTGATATATTGATATCTAATACTTTTTCTAATCTCTTTGATTTGATTACTTTTTCTAAGCAGTTTATATTATCACAAATATATGCCCCTCTGCCTTCCATCTTACCCGTTCTGTCTACATGTATCTCATTTTCTTTATTTTTTACAATTCTAATTAATTGATTTTTATCTTTTTTCTCATTACATCCCATACAAGTTCTTTGTGGTATCTTTTTCACATAAAAACCCCCTTTTATTGTATGTTCTTGAATTCTAATTATTCTTCATTTTCTACTTCTTGTTGATTTTCTTCTATTGTTTCTTCATTTTGTGTTTCAACTTCTTCTTGTGCTTTCATTAACATCTCTCTAAATTGTGTTTCTGATTTTATATCAATCTTCCAATTTGTTAATTTAGCAGCTAATCTCGCATTTTGTCCTGATTTTCCAATAGCAAGTGATAATTGGTCATCTGGAACAATAACTTGTGCAAATTTTTCATCTTCTTTTATATCCACTGCTAATATTTGTGCTGGTAATAATGCTGAAGATATATAAATTGATGGATCTTCATTCCATTCGATTACATCTATTTTTTCCCCATTTAATTCATTGATTACATTTTGAATTCTAACACCTTTTTGTCCTACACAAGAACCAACTGGATCAATATTTGGATCTGGAGAATATACAGCTACTTTACTTCTATATCCTGGATCTCTTGATACACTCTTAATTTCAATAACGCCTTCATAAATTTCAGGTATTTCAAATTCTAATAATTTTCTTACAAAATCTGGATGACTTCTAGATACAATAACTTGTGGTGCTCCTTTTGCTCCTCTTTCTACATCTAGTACATATCCTTTTATTTTATCATTTACTCTATAGTTTTCAGTTGGCATTTGTTCTTTTGTTGGCATAATTCCTTCTAGTCTTCCTAAATCCATTACCACAATGTTTTTATCCGCCTTTTGAATAATTCCTGAAACAATTTCACCTTTTCTATCATTAAATTCCGTATAAATAATTTCTCTTTCTGCTTCTCTTAATTTTTGAATAATAACTTGTTTTGCTGTTTGTGCTGCAATTCTTCCAAAGTTTCTTGGAACAATTTCTACTTCTACTGAATCTCCGATGTCTACATCTTTATTAATTTTTTTAGCATCTTCTAAACTGATTTCTAATGCACTATCATTTGCATGTTCCATTACTTCTTTTATAGAATATACATGTGTGGCACCAGTTTGTGGATCCATTACCACTTTTACATTATCTAATGCATCAAAGTTTCTTTTATATGCTGTTAATAATGCTGTTTCAATAGATTCTAATAAATATTCTTTTTTAATTCCTTTTTCTTTTTCTAATTCTTCTAAAGCTAATATTAATTCTTTATTATCAATTGCTGGTTCTTTTGCTTTGCTTTTGCTTTTCATTTTCTTTCCTTCCTTTCTTATTTTCCCTTCAGATTGGAAAAGAATTAAATTTTGGTCAAGTCCAAAATCGTAATTATTTTTCAATCCCAATGATATACGGTTTTGATTTGTGCAATACTTTTTCTTTCGACTTTTATATCATCTTCTAGTATGATATATTCTTCATTAAAATTTTCTAATATTCCCTGATATTCTTTATTTCCTAATCCATCTTTTTTAAATAATTTAATAGCAACTTCATTTCCTTTATTTTGTTCTAAGTGTTTATCTTTCCTTAACACTCTTTCTATTCCTGGTGATGATACTTCTAAAAAATATTGCTCTTTGATATAATTTGCTTCATCTAGTAAATCTGATATTTCATCATTTACTTTTTCACAATCTTTTAAGTCTATTCCTTCTGGTTTATCAATATAGATCCTTAGGAAATAGTTTTTTCCTTCTTTTGCATATTCTACATCATATAAGTCATAACCTATATTTTCTATTTTTTCTTTTAATAGGTTTTCCACTTTTTCTTCTATATTTGCCAAGAAGTTTTCCTCCTTTTTTCAAAATTTAAGAGTGGGATTTGTTCCCACTCTCTCGCTCTTGTTGTTTTCCTTATATATTATACCCACTTTTTACCAAAAATGCAAGGTTTTTTCAAAAAAAGTCCACATTTTTTGTTATGTCGCATAGAGATCGTTTTTCTGTGAGACATTTTGTCGCATTGAGATCGTTTTTCTATGCGACATTAAATACGCAAAAAAGAACCTAAAATATGTCTGTATTAATGACAGTTATACTTTAAGTTCTTTCTATTTTTTAATATACAAATTTTAGGTACACGAAAAGCCTTGCTACTTCTAGCAATTTGATTATTTAAAACTACATGTGTGTGTGTGTGTGTGTGTTACTCTCCCAACGGTTTCAAGATTTCTCATTTTCGTACCTTTCCTTTCTCTTGATTCTTTCTTATTTTCCTTTATTTTTCATCATTTTATCATAATATCTTTTGGATTGCAATATATTGGGTGAACTTTTTGTGTGATTTTATCAATTAGTTATCCTTTACAGCTCAATAAAGGACATGGAAAGGTTATGGTAACCTCTCAATGGGACACAATATTAATCATTTATATATAATGGTATATTTCCTTTTTGGTATTCTTCCATAATTCTCATATTAATTTCATTTTGTACATCTCTTGCTTTTTTAGGATGTACCAAATATCTGATATACATTTCTATATGTGATCTTTCTATTTTTATATAAATAATTGGGTCTAAGTTATTATAATAAATCCTATATTCTAAAATTGCTTCATCAACTGCGTCTTCCATTTTCCTTGGAATTTCTCTTAATGTTTCATTATCAAATATAATTTCATATAATATCTCTTGTGTTTGCTTAATATCTGTATCTAATGTGATATCTACTTTTATTTCATCCCATATATATTTAAATACTTTTGTATAATTTTTCAGTGGCTTCGTAAAGATATAGGAATTTGGTATATGAATAATTCTTCCTGTACTTTGTTCTCCATATACTCTCTTTCCTATTTCTAAAATTTCAAATCCTAAGGCATGCTTGCTAATAACATCTCCCATCACATCATCAATTTCAATTCTATCTTCAATTTCAAAAGGTCTATTGATATTAATATACATACCCGCAAAGAAATTAAATATAATTTCTCGTATAGCAATGGTTAAACCTGCTGAAATGAAACTAATAATAGTAATTAGTCCTGATAATTTTTCTCCCCAAAGAAGGAATACCAATATAAAAGAGATTACTGTTAATATAATTCGAATTTTTCGATTTCTAAAAAATTTCTTTTTATCATTTACAGGTAAATTGGAATAGATTTTTTTTATAATTGACTTCATGATTCCAAATACCAAAAATATTAATATAGTCAGTATTGTTAATTTTATATATTCACTATCAACGCCTGTCATTTTCCCTAAATATGCTGAAAATTCTGTTATATATCCCATATCTTTCCTCTTTCTTTATAGTTATTTTTTGTTGTCGTTAACAACAAAATCCTGAATACAAAAGAGTTGTACATTTTCATACAACTCCCCTATATTCTAATATGTTATTTTTATAAACTCCATATTATTCCTTATTTTCTTCTGAATTTGTTTCAGCTAAATCTTTCATTGTTAAATTAATTCTACCTTGGTCATCAATGTCTGTAACTCTTACAGTTACCTTATCTCCAACATGTAATACATCTTCTACATGTTTAATTCTATCTTTAGAGATTTGAGAAATGTGTAATAATCCTTCTTTTCCTCCACATCCTAAATCAACAAATGCTCCAAAGTTCATAATTCTAATAACTTCACCATAATAGATTCCATCTACTTCTACTTCTCTGACAATATCTTCTATCATTTCTAATGCTTGTTCTGCTTTTTTACTGTCATTTGAATAGATAAATACTTGTCCATCTTCTTCAATGTCAATTTTTACACCTGTTTCTTCAATAATTTTATTAATTGTTTTTCCACCAGTTCCAATAACATCTTTGATTTTATCTACTTTAATTTGTGTACTGACAATTCTTGGTGCATATGGAGAAATATCTGCTCTTGGTTTATCTAATACTGGAAGCATAACATCTTCTAATATATGTTTTCTAGCAATTCTTGTTTTTTCAAATGCTTCTTTGATAATTTCATAAGATAATCCATCTACTTTGATATCTACTTGAATCGCTGTGATTCCTTTTTCAGTTCCTCCTACTTTAAAGTCCATATCTCCAAAGAAATCTTCAATTCCTTGGATATCTACTAACATAACATAGTCATTTTCATCATCTGGATTTGTAACCAATCCTGTTGAAATACCTGCAACTGGTCTTTTAATTGGTACACCTGCATCCATTAATGCTAATGTACTACCACAAATACTTGCTTGTGAGGTTGAACCATTTGAAGATAATACTTCAGATACCACTCTGATAGCATAAGGAAATTCTTCTTTTGATGGTATCACTGGAACTAATGCCTTTTCTGCTAAAGCTCCATGACCGATTTCTCTTCTACCAGGTCCTCTTGAAGTTCTTGCTTCACCAACACTATATGCTGGGAAGTTATAATGATGCATATATCTTTTTGATTCTTCTGTATCAATTCCATCTAATACTTGTTCTTCACTAATCATTCCTAATGTTGCAACTGATAATACTTGTGTTTGTCCTCTTGTAAATAAAGCACTTCCATGTGTACGA
>CASEEU010000054.1 GCA_949287075.1 uncultured Eubacteriales bacterium
CAATGAGACCACTAGGATGGAAGAGTCCAAAAGAAAAACTAGAAGAATACATGTGTAAAGTAAAATAGCAGTCATAGAAAAAGGTACTTCAAACAATATAAATTTCAATTAAGTGTGACATATGTTTGACAAACCTACAAAGAAGAAAATAAAAACTTCATAAAGAATATTGAAAGTAAAGAGTTATTATGATAAAATGATGCAAAATGTCGCATAGAAAAACGAACTCAACGGGACAAATGTCGCATAGAAAAACGAACTCAATGGGACAAAAAAGGGGAAATATGAAAAGTATTAATAGAAATATCAATATAACCAATATCATAAGTATTTTACTTATGCTTGTATTTAATATCATACAAGATTTCATTATTTATGAAACACCAATACATGCATTATTTATTACATATTTTGTAGTAGGAGTTATAAATGTAATAATTGCAATCATAAATTTTGTAAAACGAGAAGTAAAAAACGGAGCTATGCAATTGATAACAGGTGTTATCATGATAGTAGGAATGTGGATTTCTGTAGAAGAAGATTCTTTTATGATGTTCATATTTGTTAGTTGTATTGTTATAGGGTTAGCAATTGCGAATTTAATACTTACTAAGAATTTAGAACAAAAGAAGAAACATAAAGTGATTCTAATACTATTTATCTTAATGAATTTATTACAAGCATCATGTATTATAATTCCTGTTGTAATGAATATGATCAATCTCAAAAACTTACAAAATGCAATGAACATCTTACAGCAAAGCGAAAATATAGAAACATATATGTATAACAAAGCTGGAAAAACAGTATTTATAGATGAAAAGGGAAATCAGATTGCAGAGAATGAATATGATATTTCTAGAGAGGCTATAGTACTTAAGATAGATGATAAGATTATTGAATTAAGATATGTTGAAGGAAATGATAAATTATTTGTGATAAATTCAAAAGGTGAAACCATATTTGAACTATGTACAGATTTCTTAGGAAGAATGGTAGAACCTGAATATATAAGTGATCGAAAAGTGGCAGAAAATTTCTTTGAATATGTTACGGAAAATCAAAAGTTTGGTATAGAACCTGTATATGCATTTTTAGGATTTGACAAATACCAAGCAGATCAAAAAGCTTTATATCAATATGAAGCTGATATGCACGAATATGAAGAAGTAGAAGAAGATGTAGAATATATATATTTTAAAAATGAAGAAATTACAAATAATATATTACAAGTGGTTGTAGAAAAAAATCAAAAAGAAATAAATACAGCATTTTACAATCTTTATTTAGAATCGCATGGATTAGAATCAGCAAGCAATACATATGAAGCAATGTCTAAAGTTTATGATGCAATAGAAAATTTTTATCAGTATAAAAAACAATATTATATCATTGATACAGAAAACCACACAAAAAAGCAATTAGAATGTCACAATTTGTTATATGAAGCTTATTGCGATGAGCAAGATAAATTACAAGAAAGAATATTGGTTTATGAAAATGGGTATCTTCCATATTATGATACTGAAGAAAGCGGATATTTTGATGAAAATGGTGAGAAGAATCGTATTTCAAATCAATATCTCATTCAAGATATAACAGAAAAATATATTATCGTAATAGACAGAAATACAGCAGAAATAAAGGTGTATGATAGACAAACAAATGCTATTACTGCAGAATATCAAGAACTGAAAGTATATAAAAATTTTTATGTTACAGTTACATATGATAAGGGAACAGAAGAATATACGATAAGAAATAAAGATTTAGATAGTATCATTCAATATAAACGGATTAAGTCCAGAAATATATGGAGATAGTATCATTATATGTAATCGAGAAGAAAATGAGAGAAGTGTAATAGATTGTTACTATTATGATGAAAATGAAACATATCTAATTGATACTGTAAGCAGTTTTCAAGGAGCATTTTCTTCAAGTATTTATAATACTAGTATCCTATCAAATAGATATGATGCATCTGTTTTTGGAAGACTGGGTATTATTTATGAAGCATATGAAAATTAAAAGGGAGAATGGGAGGATTTATGTTTAATTTTTCATTTGATAAAAGAATTATTTATATCATATTAGGAATCATGGTGTTATCTATGGTTGTACAATATGTCAGTAATCCTGGAATGTTATTTTCACTATTAATTAGTGTGCCAGGTGTATTAATTGCCATCACATTTCATGAATTTGCACATGCATTTGTAGCAGATAGATTAGGAGATGATACAGCAAGAAGAGAAGGTAGACTAAGCTTAAACCCATTTGATCATTTGGACCCGATTGGAACAGTATTACTACTATTTGCAGGATTTGGTTGGGGAAAACCGGTTCATGTAAATCCAAGAAATTATACAAGAAAGATGTCTATGGAAAAAGGAGAAGCCCTTGTTTCTATTGCAGGACCTGTCATGAACTTTTTACTTGCTATTATATTTGCTATTGTATATTATGGAATTTATAAATTGGCAGATACTTCATTTTTGCTATCTACAATGGGCGGAATTATTATGAGCTTAATTAGTGTAACAGTATCAATCAATGTGGGATTAGGATTATTTAATTTAATTCCATTACCACCATTAGATGGATCTAAAGTGATTATGCCATTTTTACCATATAATGCAAAAACATTTTTCATCAATAATGAACAAATCTTTTATATTATATTTGTTGTATTATGGATAACAGGATTAACATCATACATTATTTCACCAGGAATTCAAGCAGTAAGTGGTTGGATATCTAATCTAGCAGCTGCAATATGGGGATTATAAATATGAGAATTATGAATATACGTAAGATTGCTAGAAATCAAATCTAGCAATCTTTACTAATTTTATGAAAAATGATATAATTAGCACGAAATATGAGAAAAATTAAGTATAAAATAAAGAGCTAGTCAACCAAAAATCTAAAAAATACATGAAAGAATATAAAAAGTAGATGGGGGAAACATGAAAGATATTTATACATTAGGAATTGAATCAAGTTGTGATGAAACATCAGTAGCGATTGTAAAAAATGGCAGAGAAATAATGGCAAATGTGATTGATACACAAATACCAATTCATGAAAAGTATGGAGGAGTGGTACCAGAAATCGCATCTAGAAATCATATTGAAGCCATTTCAAGAGTAACAAAAAAAGCATTAGAAGAAGCTAAAATATCATTAGAACAAATAGATGCAGTAACGCCTACTTATGGACCAGGATTAGTGGGAGCTTTATTGGTAGGACTATCTTATGCAAAAGCTTTGAGTTTTGCAATGAATAAACCACTCGTTGGTGTTAATCATATACAAGGACATATTGCTGCAAATTATATTACCTATAAAGAACTAGAACCACCATTTTTATGTGTAATGATGTCAGGTGGTAATACACAAATTATCCATGTAAAAAATTATACAGAATTTGAAGTATTAGGAAAGACCAGAGATGATGCTATTGGAGAAGCATTTGATAAAGTAGCAAGAGTGGTTGGATTAGGATATCCTGGTGGACCTAAAGTAGATAAATTGGCACAAGAAGGAGAACCAACAATTGATTTACCAAAAACACATTTCGAAAATATGGATTTTAGTTTTAGTGGAATTAAAACAGCAGTAATCAATTTACATCATAAAAATCCAGAAATTAACAAAGCAGATTTATGTGCAAGTTTTGAAAAAACAGTGACAGAAATACTAATTGAAAATGTAAATAGAGCAGTACAATTAACAAATATGAAAACAATTGTATTGGCAGGTGGTGTATCTGCTAATAGTTATATAAGAAAAGCATTTATAGAGTTAAAGCAAGAAGGCATGGAAATCTTTATGCCAGATTTAAAATTATGTACAGACAATGCAGCTATGATTGCATCAGCGGGATATTATAATTATATAAATGGAAAAAGAGATATGTTAGATTTAAATGCAATACCAAATTTAAAATTATAAGGAGTAAAAACATGGCAATATACACAATAGGAGATCTTCATTTATCTTTCAATGAGAATAAGCCAATGAGTGTTTTCGGAGAAAATTGGGAAGGGTATGAAGAAAAAGTAAAAGAAAATTGGATAAACTTGGTAAAAGAAAATGATTTGGTTATTTTACCAGGAGATTTTTCATGGTCAATGTATTTAAAGGATACATATAAAGATTTTGAATACCTAAATGCTTTACCAGGTAAAAAAATATTATTAAAAGGAAACCATGATTATTGGTGGTCTACAGTTAATAGTATGCGAAATTATATAAAAGAAAATCAATTTCAAAATATAGACTTTTTATATAATAATGCATATGAATTTGATAATAAAATCATTGTAGGAACAAGGGGCTGGTCATTTGGAGAAGATGCAGAAAGTCAAAAAATGATCCAAAGAGAAGTGGCAAGATTGGAATTATCGATAAAAAGCGGTATAGAGAATTATGGAGAAGATAAAGAAATGATAGCGTTTTTACATTATCCTCCAATTATCAATCAAGACATACAAAATCATGAAATGAATGAATTTATCAAAATGCTGAAAAAATATAATATACAGAAATGTTATTATGGACATTTGCATAGTATAGCTATAAAAGAAGCAGTAGAAGGGGAGCATTTTGGAATTGATTTTAAATTGGTTAGTGCGGATGCGATTCAATTTGATTTAGTAGAGGTGGAATAACCAAGAGAAAGTTATCAATTATGAGTTTTTTAGTAAGTTTTGGCATTTTTGATTGCGTATAAAATTGTATTGACAAAAAATTAAGGAATTGATAATATATACGTATGATGGGGGAGAGATATGAATATATATCCAGATGCATATTTTAAAAGAGTAGAAGATATTGATGTAGAATTTTTAAATAAGAATAAAATAAAAGCATTGTTATTGGATGTAGATAATACATTAGTAGACCATACGAAAATCATGACAGAAAGTGTTATCAAATGGGCAAAAGAATTAAAAGGTCAAGGTGTAAAATTATATATATTATCCAATACAAATGATAAAGAAAAGATTAAAAATATTGTAAATATAATCGATATACCATATCAACTTTTTTCTATGAAACCATTAAAGAGAGGTTTTAAAAAAGCACAAGAAAAGTTGGGAGAAAAAAGTGAAAATATAGCAATTGTAGGAGACCAAATATTTACAGATGTCATCGGAGGAAAAAGATGTAACATGTATACGATATTGGTAGAACCAATACAGGAAAAAGATTTTTGGTATACAGCATGGAAAAGACCAATAGAGAATAAAATAAAAAATAAAATAAAATCAAAACAAACAAGTATAAAATAAAAATTAGATATAGAGAAAAGGGATTAAAAGGAGAAAATAATGTATTATAATGATGTACATATAGGATATTACCTAGTGGTTGCGATATTAGGGCTATTGGTAGGTCAATTGGTTGATTGGGCCAATAAGAGACTACCGCAATACAAAAAGTTTTTATCATTAGATATATTTAAAGAATATAAAAGAAAATTTAAGCCAAATTATATATTGATGTTATTAACATCAGCAATTTATGTGACATTAGTGTATACATTAGGAATAAAAGATACGCTGATTGCTAATTTGGATTTGATAAAATTTCTAATATTAACACCAATGTTACTATCTGCATTTGTCATAGATTACAAATCACAAATCATACCCAATAGATTGAATTTAACTATATTTGAAGTCGGTTTCATATTCGCTTTCATATATGGATTGTCAGATGTAGCCATTACTTTAAATATGTTATTAGGAATGTTAGCAGGAGTAGGAATTTTTTTAATTATCACATTAGTTGGTGGACTATTTTATGGAAAAGAAGCTATGGGATTTGGCGATGTGAAATTAATGGGAGCGCTAGGACTTTATTTTGGATTGTCCAATATTGTGATAATTACATTAATTTCTTTCTTGATAGGGGCAATTTTAAGTATAGGCTTATTGATTACAAAAGTAAAGAAAACAGATGAATATATACCATTTGGACCATTTATAGTCATAGCAACGTTTGTCAGTATGTATGTACCATTTGAAACAATAAAATTAGTATTAATGAAAATATTTACATTAGGAATGTATAACTAATATCTCATTAATGTCCTATTGAGATCGTTTGCCTACGGGACAAATGTCCCATTAAGATCGTTTTTCTATGGGACATAAAATATATAAATGATAAGAGGGGATGATACGATGAATCCTAAATTACAATGGTTAAGAAATAAAATGTCTAGTTTAGATTTACAAGGATTAATTATATCCAATCCAACAAATATCAAATATTTGACAAATATAGAGGCAGAAGGAATCTTATTATTAACTAGAAAAGAAAATATTTATATAACAGATGCAAGATATATTGAACATGTTCATAGTATATTAACCTTATATGATGAAATTATTGTATATGATATAAATGATGTATCAAAAGAAGATTATGAAAATTTCTTTATGTTTTGTGAGAATGTTGGATTTGAAGAGTATTATGTTACATATGCACAATATAAAGAATATATAAGAAAGTATAAGATTAATAGTTTGGTAGAAACAGAACATATTATAGAAAAACAAAGAATGATTAAGGACGAGGAGGAAATTAGCAATATCAGAAAAGCATGTGAGATTATAGACAATTGTTTTTCTTATATCTTAGATTATATCAAACCAGGTATGACAGAAAAACAAATTGCGAATGAAATTGAAGAATATTATAAACAAAGAACAGATGGATTATCATTTGATACCATTGTAGCATCAGGAGAAAATACTTCAAAACCACATGCGATTCCTACAGATAGAAAAATACAAGATATTGATATTATCACGATTGATATGGGATGTAAAGTCAATGGATATTGTTCAGATATGACAAGAACATTTTTCGTTGGAAAAGTTCCAGAATATGTAAAACCAGTTTATGATTTGGTTTTAAAAAATCAAACACAAACAGCAGATGATTTTAAAGATGGAGCAAGTACAAGATTATTAACAAAAATGGTAGAAAATGATTTTAAATTAAATGGATTTGATTTAGTGCATGCATTGGGTCATGGAGTAGGAATGGAGATACATGAAGCACCATATATTAGTTATAAATCAGATACTTTATTAAAAGAAAATATGGTGGTAACAAATGAGCCAGGAATCTATTTACCAGGAAAATTTGGAGTTAGAATAGAAGATACTGTACAAATTACAAAATTTGGTTGTATAAATTTAACCAATTCTGAGAAAAATTATATTGTAATATGAAAACATTTTGGTCGCTTACGCGATGTTGCAAAATAATAAACATATATCTTAGACGGAACCGTAACCAAAAAAAGCAAAAATGGCTTAAAATCAATAAATATAGGTTTACAATAGATATGTCACACCTAGATAAAAAATAAAATATTGAAGGAAGTACCGAAAAATGATATAGTTGTTTTGACTAGAAACAAATAAAATATCAGGAGGTACTTCCTATGGGTAATAGTATAACACAA
>CASEEU010000055.1 GCA_949287075.1 uncultured Eubacteriales bacterium
TGAATTTTGGGACACAAGAAGAAAAAATATTTTTTAAAAATTTATTAGAATACAAGGCTGTGTAGAACAGTCTGTTTATAGAGCAATTTTGAGGGGTAAAAAATTTTTTATAAATTTTCCCGAAATAAATTGACACTATCGCGTTCCATAGAACGTTTTTCTGATGTTCCTGGTGTAGAAGAATTTTCTGACCCTAACGGTGAACTCTTCAAACTGTTGTTAAAGATTTCTAAGCTCAGGAATCAGAACAGGTGGGCTGTACAAAGTTACCTTGTAAATTGCTCTGTCTTGGGGCATCTATTCGATACAGGTGTATTTGCCTACTTTATCGGTTTGGAGCAGTTTGAAGGGAATGAAAAAACTGCTACAAAAATGTTCTATATGGGCATTTTTCATGACCTAGCAGAAGTATGGACCAGTGACGTTCCATCGCCAATCAAGGATCGCATTCCTGGATTCCGTCCTGCGACGGAAGAGTATGAAGCTGCTATGTTGGATCGTTTCTTCTATCAAACTTTGACGAATTACTTTTTGTCTAATTTCATGTCGGAAAAGGTTCGTTCCGTCATGTTTGAAGAAGAAGGCAATTCCTCATTTCATAGTCTGATGAAAGCAGCTGACTATCTCTCCGCTGATTCAGAATGCTGGAGACAGTATATTGCTGGAAGCCGGGATCCTTATTTTTACAATCCAGGAATTCTTAGTTTCGACAAGAAACTAGACAGCGGAAAATTCTTTCTGCCACCTGCTTGCCATCAGTTACATGAGTATTTCTCAAAATACTCTCAGCATGTGGTCAATCAGTTCGAGATTTAGCCAACAGACCGCCTCTTTTTGAGGCGGTCTTGATGGTTTTATTATATAACTTAATATATAAAACTCCCCATGTAATGTAAACATGAGGAGTATATTTATATTCTAAACTATATTAAACCACAAAAACATGATAAACCAAAGTCGTCAACATACAAAGAACAATACCACAAACCGTTGGAATTAAAAAGCCAATTGCTGTCCATTTCCAACTTCCTGTTTCTTTTTTTATGGTAAGTAACGTTGTCGCACAAGGAAAATGAAATACAGTAAATAACATGACATTAATTGCAGTTAACATCGTCCAACCATTTTGTCTTAAAATCTCCCCTATGGCAAAGGTATCTTCCATATTCACTAATGAAGTTCCTTGCATATAACACATAAGGATAATCGGAAGCACAATTTCATTGGCAGGTACTCCTAGTATAAACGCAGTTAGAATATACCCATCTAATCCCATAAGATTTGCCAATGGTTCTAGAAAGTTTGCAATAATTGTTAATAAGCTTTCTTCTTGTATACCAATATTAGCAAATAACCAGATAACAAGACCAGCAGGCGCTGCAACTGCAATTGCTCTTCCTAATATAAAGATAGTTCTATCAAAAATAGACCTAACCAATACTTTTAAAAATTGTGGTTTTCGATAGGGTGGCAATTCTAACACAAAAGAAGACGGCATTCCCTTTAAGATCGTTTTCGATAAAATTTTAGATATTACCAATGTCATTATAATCCCTAGAACAATCACAAACATGACAGCTATTGTAGATACAATAGATGCTCCTATTCCCCCTATTGTTCCTGCAATAAATATCGTCGCAATCGTAATTAAAAATGGAAATCTTCCATTACACGGAACCAAATTATTGGTTAATATGGCAATCAATCTTTCTCTTGGTGAATCAATAATTCTACATCCTGTGACTCCACAACTATTACAACCAAATCCCATACACATGGTAATCATTTGTTTTCCACTGCAACAAGCCTTTTTAAAAAAGCCATCCATATTAAAAGCAATTCTTGGCAAATACCCTAAATCTTCTAATATGGTAAACAAAGGAAAAAAGATAGCCATTGGTGGTAACATAACCGATATGACCCATGTTAAAGTTTGGTAAACACCTAAAATTAGCATATTAGATAACCATTCTGGGCAATGTACATATGTAGCAAATTCTATCAATTTTTCTTGTATATTTCCAAATATACTAAATAAAAATTGAGATGGATAATTGGCTCCTATAATCGTAATCCAAAATATGAGTAATAAAAACAAAATCATAATCGGAATTCCATATTTTTTAGAAGTTAAGATTTTATCAATTTTCCTATCTCGATTCGCATAATCTTTATTTTTAAATTGACATACCTCTTTTCCTATTTTTTCTGCATCTTTTACAATTGTTGATACAATTTTTTCTTTAAATTCCTCTTGATGAATCCCTTCCTTTTCTAAGATGTCTAAAGCTTTTTCTTTTGCTTTACTTATCTCTATATGATCCATCAATTCTATATGTAGCTGTTTTTCTATTTCTTCTAAAATACGTTTTTCTCCATCTAAAACTTTTATGCTTATCCATCTTGCTAATTTTTCTTCTATTTTATACTGTCTACTAATAATTTCTTTTACTTGTTCAATCGCCTTTTCTATTTTTTCATTATATTGTATTTGATATACTGGTTTTATTTCTTCTCTTCCTTCACAAACGCTTCTTATAACTTTTAACAAATTATTTAATGTCTTTTTCCTTCTAGCAGTAACACCTACTACTGGTACTTTTAATATGTTAGATAATTCTTCTAAATTAACTTCTATTTTCTTTTTTCTGGCTTCATCTAATAAATTCACACAGACAATTATATTATCTGTGATTTCTGTAATTTGTAGTACTAGATTTAAGTTTCTTTCTAAAGAAGTGGCATCTACTACAACAATGGTTACATCTGGATTCCCAAAACAAATATAGTTTCTAGCAATTTCTTCTTCTTCAGAATGAGACATAATAGAATATGTACCAGGAATATCAACAACCTTATACTGTTCTCCTCGATATTCAAAACTTCCTGTTGCATTTGCAACTGTTTTACCTGTCCAATTACCAGTATGTTGATTCATTCCCGTTAGATTATTAAATATGGTTGATTTTCCAACATTGGGATTTCCTGCTAATGCAATGGTATACGCACTTTTTCGTTTTATTCTCTTCTGCTTGGTAGATAACTTTTCCATTTCACTCATAAAATCCTCCTTTTCGTCTCTTTTGTTACTTTGTACATGTGGACGTCTAAATTTTTAATTTCATTAACATCCCATTTTGTTATCTATTGTATTGTATATAGAAATTTCTTTTTTGGTGACTATTTCACTTTTATATTTTCTGCATCTTCCTTTCGAATAGCAATTAGGCTCCCACGAAATTCAAAAGCTCTTGGATCACCTGATGGACTTATTAAAACTAGTTTTATATTCGTTCCTTCAATTAAACCTAAATCTAATAGTCTTCTCTTAATAGTTTTTTCTCCTATAATTTTACTAACAACACCTATTTCTCCTAATTTTAATTCATTTACCGTTTTTTCTTTCATTTACATATAGCACCTCCATATTATGTTTAGTATATTGTATTCGTTTATATATCTAATTGTTCAGTCAATTTATTGCACTTATTTGGTTTTTATGGTAAAATTTTGTTGTAAAAGTATATTTTATGAAAAATATATATAATTATATTATTTTTATTGCAAATTGCACATATACTTTTACAGGAGGAATTTATATGAAAAATAAATTTAAAGTAGCAATCGTTGGTGCTAGTGGTGTTGTAGGAAGAACCGCTTTAAAAGTATTGGAGGAAAAAGAGTTTTCAAATGTTGAGTTTACTTTATTCTCTTCTAAAAAATCTGCGGGAAAGAAGATTGAATTTTTAGGAAACAATTATATTCTTCAAGAACTAACAGAAAATTCTTTTAATAAACCATTTGATTATGCTATTTTTTGTGCGGGAGGAAATGTATCTAAAAAATTTATTCCTTTAGCTGTCGAACATCATTGTACCTGTATCGATAATAGTAGTGTATACAGAATGGATAAAGAAGTTCCTTTGGTCGTTCCAGAAGTCAATATGAAAGATGCCTTTAAAAATAAAGGAATTATTGCAAATCCAAACTGTTCTACTATTCAAGCAGTTGTTCCTTTAAAGCCTTTAGATGATACATATCATATAAAACGAATTGTATATTCAACTTATCAAGCAGTTTCAGGCGCTGGAAGAGATGGCATTCAAGATTTAGAAAATGGTGCAAATGGCTTTGCTCCAAAGAAATTTCCTTACCCTATTTTTAATAACTGTCTACCACAAATTGATGTATTTATGGATGATGGTTATACAAAAGAAGAACATAAAATGATAAATGAAACTAGAAAAATTTTAAATAAACCAGATTTACCAATCACTGCCACAACTGTACGTGTTCCTGTTTTAAACTGTCATAGTGAATCTATTAATATTGAATTTGAAAAAGATTTTGATTTATATGATGTAAGACAATTGTTACAAAACTTCCCAGGTGTAATTGTTGTTGATGATTTAGAAAAAAATTATTATCCAATTGCCACAAAAGCAAATGGATATGATGAAGTTTTTGTAGGAAGAATTCGTAGAGATTATAGTGTAAAATATGGACTTAACTTATGGGTTGTTGCAGATAACTTAAGAAAAGGTGCTGCAAGTAATGCTATTGAAATTTTAGAAAATATGATGATGGCTTAAATATAATTTAAATAATATAATTTAAATGAAGAACCTATTTTATTTAGAAAACAAAAAGATATATTGCTTATTTAAATTTAGCAATATATCTTTTTTATTTTATTTTAATTTTTTTTCAATTAAATCAGCAATTTCTTTTGCTCTTTTGGTAATATATTCTTGATTTTCTCCCTCAATCATTACCCTAACCAATGGTTCTGTTCCTGATGGTCTAATAACTACTCTTCCATTTCCTGCAAATTCTTTTTCTACATTTTCAATTGCTTTTTTTATATCTGCATCTTTTTCATAATCATATTTTTTATCTGCATTCACTTTTGCATTGATTAATACTTGTGGATATAATTTGATAATGCTTGCCAATTCTGAAGCCTTTTTATTTTCTTCTAAAATGGTTTGAATCAACATTAAAGAAGTTAAAATGCCATCTCCAGTAGGATTATAATCTAATAGAATAACATGCCCTGATTGTTCTCCTCCTAAGTTATATCCTTCTTTTAGCATTTCTTCTAATACATATCTATCTCCTACTTTTGTTTGTACTAATTGTAATCCGTTATTTTCAGCATATTTATTTAATCCTAAATTGCTCATGATAGTAGCCACAATTGTATCTTTATTTAATTTGCCTTTTTTCCTTAGACTTGAAGAAATAATCGCTAATAATTTATCTCCATCAATTTCGTTTCCTTTTTCATCAATTGCTAAACATCTATCTCCATCACCATCATAGGCAATTCCTAAACTTAATTTGTTATCTACAACAAATTTCTTTAAATTGTCTAAATGTGTAGAACCACAATTTTCATTAATATTAATACCATCTGGTGTATTATTAATAATTTTGTAATTGATTCCTAAGTCTTTAAACACCTTTTCTGCAACTACTGAAGTTGCTCCATTAGCTGTATCAATTCCTACAACAAAATCATCTCTTAAATGTTTTTCAATAGTATCATCAAAATGTTTTCTAAAGAAATATATGTATTCATTCATTAAATCAAAGCAATATTCACTAACTCCAATTTTTTCATTCTTGGCTGTTAATTCATCCAATTTTCCTGAATCCATTATTTCTTCTATCTCTTCTTCTAAAGAGTCTGGTATTTTCATTCCTTTATTACTAAAGAATTTAATTCCATTAAATTCAAAAGTATTATGTGAAGCAGAAATAACCACACTCGCATCTGCTTTTAATTTTCTTGTCAAATAAGCAACTGCTGGTGTAGGAATCACTCCTAATAGTTTTACTTTTGCTCCATAGCTTAAAAATCCTGCTGTCATAGCACTTTCAATTAATGTTCCAGAAATACGTGTATCTCTACCAATTAAAATAGTTGGTGTATGATCTGTATGTTTTGATAAAACATATGCGCCTGCTTTCGCAACCTTATACACCAATTCTGGTGTTAATTCTGTATTAGCAATTCTTCTAATACCATCTGTTCCAAAATATTTTCTCATGTTTCAACTTCCTTTCTATAAAATAAACATCGTTTTTTTATTTGTCTTCGTAATCTAATTACTGAATAAATTTCTACACTATCTTTCGTAATCTATTTTATCTGACATTCCTTCACTCTCATTATATTATGCAAATTTCCAAATGTTGTTTTGAAAGGATTACATCTGTTTATTATTATATAACATGTTATCAATTGATGTAAAGTTGACTATTTCTTAAAATTCATAAAGATTTTTTCTTTTAGTGTTAATTTAAAATCAAATGGTTCTTCTATTTCAATTTTTTTATTATTTAATACCAATTTAGGATTTGTAGTTGTTAATTCTTCTAATTTTTCTTCTCCAATAATATCTGCAATTTCATCTAATATTTGTGGTATTCTAGGATAAATTGTATTTTGTCTATGTACATCTGAGCCCAAAAAATGTATCATGTTATTTTCAAAGAATCTTCTAACAATCATTTTTGCTTTTTCTCCATATTGTCCAATGATACTTCCATAATTTGCTTGCATTAACACGCCTTTTTCAATTAAATCATATGCCAAATCTGGTTCTTTTTGTATAAAACTATATCTCTCAGGATGTGCTAAAATAGGAACTAGCTTATATTGTATCATATCATAGACAACATCATATAAATTCATTGGTTCTGCATTTAATGGTAACTCAAATAACACATAACTTGTATCATTAATGGTTGACGCTTTTCTTTTTTCTAATAATTCTATAATATTATCTGTAAAATATATTTCATTTCCTAAATATAAATTGGTATTAATATTTTTTGTTCTTAAATTTTCTAATATGGCTTTTACCCATACTTCTCTTTCTGGTACATCTGTTTCATAATAGTTTTCCATATAATGTGATGTAGATATCACTGATTCAAATCCTGCTTTTTCCGCTTCTTTTATTAAATTGAATGTTTCTTCTATACTTCTTGAACCATCATCTATATTTGGTAATATATGTGAATGAAAGTCTATCATTTTTCTTTTGCTCCTTTTTTGCTTCTTTTATTTTATTGCACTTTATTAGTATACATTTATCTGTTAAATTTTGCAATATTTTTGTCGAATTTTCAGAAAAAAATAGGACATTAAAAGTCCTATTCTCTAATTCATTTCTTATTTGTTTTACATTTACTAGTTTTATCATTATTTTAATATGTATTTTTTATCTGCTAAGTATAATAAAAAATTTATTTTTTTGATATTTTCTTCAAAATAATATTTTTTATAATTTCTTTTAATTCAGTAAATTCTTTAAGCTTGAATGTAAATAGTACAAATAAGGTAGCTGTAATTATCACTACTATAATTCCTTTTAAAATAAATCCAAGTATTCCTCCTAATAGCATACTGTCTATAACAAATTTGCAAATACAAAAACTAATTATAAGTATAGTTAAATAATATAAATATGTCAAATAATATTTTTTTGTTGACGTTTTAAATTTATATTTATGCAACAAATATGGATCATACATAGTAGTAATAAACATTCTTGTTAAAACAGTTGCAAGTAAAACACCAAAGATTCCTAAGTATTGTACTAATATCAAAGAAATCACTATATTTATAATAGAAGAAATTAATGGTACAAACCTACCTTTTTTAAATAATCCCATAGTATTTCTAAAAGTATAATTAACAAATCTTACACCATCTATATATATGTTTAATGCTAATAATACACATATACTAAAATTTAATATATAGTCATTACCCAACCATAATATTATAAATTCATTACTTAGTAATGCAATCGCAATTGCTACAATCCCATAAATTACAAAAGTTAATAGCATAATTTGATAAAAAATTGATTCTTTTCTTTTATCATCGTCTGTTGTATTTAAATTTCCTACACTTGCTGTAAACCCATTAAAAAAGGAGGATAGAAATGCTGTTATCGCATTTATTATTGTAGTATAATTTGAAAGTAACCCAACTTCACTCACACCAACAAATGCTGAAATAATTACATTATCTGTTCCATTAGATACTATATAACCAATTTTATATAGAACTAAAGATTTTACATCTTTAAATATATTTTTTTCTTCATTCTTAGATATTTCCTCATATTTATTGTCTTTTATAAATGGATACATTTTATCTGCTTTTTTTGCTGCTATATAATTGTCCAAAAATGTACATATTATTTGTATGATTAAGTACAAAATATAATTTCTAGTTATCAATAAAAGAGCTATTTGTATAATATTTTGTAAAAACACTGCTACAAAATTTATTAATGTTGTAATATATTCTTTTTGATATCCTATTATAATTGACTTCTTATATGTAAAAAAATATGAAATTGTTGAATTTATTAAAAATAATATATATATATGTAATATATTCTCTTTAATACTTGGTATATCCCTAATTATATATTTTAGAAAAGGCATTAGCACTATTCCTAAAACTAGTATTACAATTCCTATAAATATATATGCTTTTTGATAAAATTTCATGTATGTTTTTATTTTTTCTATATTATTATCTGCAATTGGTTTATATAGTTTAAATATAATTGCATTTCCAATTCCTAATTCAGCAAATGATAGCATTGTTAATATATTAGTAAATAACCCATTAATACCTAAATATTCTGTACTTAATACTTTTATAAAAACTGTTCTACATATAAATTGTAATACAAATATTGCAATTTTAGATACAAATGCTACTGTTGAATTGATCGCTGTATTTTTTGTCCTCGAAGTTGTAGATATTTGCTCCATTTTATATTCCTTTCTTTAAAAATAATAACATCTTATATATTAGAATTTATTTCATCTTTTAAAGGTTTAAACTTATAATCTAATGTTTCATTATTGTATTTATACTCATCTATATTTCTTAAAACATCATATACGAATTTTTTTATATCTTCTAGTTCTGTTTGATTATCTATTAATTTTATATATTGATTATTTTCTATCCATTTATAAACCCCTGATACTTTCTTGGTTAAATTATCCATACATAAACATGGTGTAGATGTAATTGCTGCAAACACCATTCCATGTAATCTATTAGTAATTACTAATTTCGATGTTTGAAATTGTTTGAATTTATTTGTTAATTCTTTTATTCTAGTTTTCTCAGTTATTGCATATGGCAAATTAGTTTCTGTATATTCTAATTGAATATTCATAGTATCTGAATCAGCTAGAAAACTTTCAATTGCATTATTGTTTATTTTTTCTTTATCATTTCGCATACATATTAGAATTTTATTTTCTCTTTTAATATTATCTGTTTTATTGAGATACAAAACAATTTCTGGAACCATTTTAATATCAACATTTTTAAGTTCAGCTTTTAGAAAATTATATGTCTTCTCTTCTCTTGCAAATATGTGTAAATTTTTATGTTTTTCATATAAACTAAATGTTGTCTTTTTTTCATTTTCTCCTATTTCTGTATTTTCGTAAAAAACAGTTTGTGGAAAAATAATTATTTTATTATTAGGAAATTCTTTTATGATTTTTCTAACCATATTTTCTTCATTTAACCACAAACTTCCTAAAAAACCTCCACCAGTAATTATAATTGGTTTATTTTTAATTAATCTTTTTATTCCTTTTATATTATAATATACCGTTGGGGATGTTATTTCTATAACTTTTTTGTTGCAATCTTTTATAAATTCTTTTTCTGCAAATGCAATAGCATGATCACCTAGATTTCCATACTCTGGAGTTCCTAGAAGATAATAATCTGGTTTTTCCATAAAATAAAATTTTATAGTTTTTAACTTATATTTTATTCTTAAATATTTATTCATTATCTTTTCTTTTTTATTTGGACATACTTTTCTTAATATTTTTTCTAACATTTTCAATCCCTACTTTCAAATTACTATATATCTCTGGTAAAAAATAAAATGATGATAATTTTATTTTTTCCTTTATATTAGTAATCATTTTTTTGTTTTTATATTCTTCCCTATATCTTTCTAGTAATTTTTTTTTGTCATTCTGTAATTTATTTTTTTTAGAAAGTATATAATTTGATATTATCATTTTCATATATAAACAATATGCTTTTCCTTCTAATTCTTTATATTCTTTATGTTCCTTATAAAACTGCCATCTTTCTTGAAAAGCATCAATTACATCAAATCTTTCACTTGAGAATTTTTTCTTCATAATACTATTAGCTCTTTGATAATAATAATATAAAATTATATTTGTATAAACCACTTTTTTAGCTTTATGCATTAGATAATGAACAACAAATTCATCTTCATTTATTTTCCCTTTTGGATATCTTAAATTATCCCACATTTCCTTCCTATATAATTTATTCCATGCAACTGTTGTTATTGTATTCATGTGATTTAAGATATTTTTTTGTTTATCTATACCTGTATAAGTCGTTATTTGTTCTTTATTTTCTTCTATGTTATCGTTTTTTCCATCAGTTTTAATAAAAGCACAAATGGATATGTCTGCTTCATACTTTATTAAATTATTATATAATATTTTACAATAATCTTCAGCAATATAATCATCTGAATCTATAAAAGCAATATAATTTCCTGTTGCTTTTTCTATGCCATAGTTTCTTGCATCTGACAATCCTCCATTTTTTTTATGATGCACTCTTATATTCTGATTATTCTTTGCATAATTGTCACATAAAGTACCACTGTTATCTGTTGAGCCGTCATCAATAAGCAAAATTTCTAAATTTTTATAAGATTGTTTTAATATTGATTCAACACATCTTGGTAAAAATTCTTCAACATTATATACAGGTACTACAATTGAAATTTTATCTTTTTCTATCATTTTTCTTATTCCTTTTATTTATTTTAACACTAATTTATATATGCTTTCTAAAGAACTAATAGTTTTTTGTATAGTATATTTTCTTGCTTTTTCTACTGCTCTTTCTTTTACTTCATTTTGCTTCTCATTATTAAGTTGATCTACTTCTTTTATTTTTTGTGCTAATTCTTTCTCGTCAATTTTATCTACAAGAAATCCATTTTGCTCATTATCTATAATTTCAGGTAAGCCTCCCTTATTAAACGTTATTGGTATACATCCTCGTGACATTGCTTCTACAACAGATATTCCAAACCCCTCTTCCCATATTGATGGATATATAAATATATCAGCATTATCTAACCAATCAATTACATTATTTTGTCTACCAACAAAACTAACAATCTCTTCTAGTTCATATTGAATTACTTGTTTCTCCAAATTTTCTCTTTCTTCGCCCTCTCCAACAATGATTAATTTAAAATCAACTTTTTGATCTTTTAAAATTTTACATGCAGAAATTAATATTGAAATTCCTTTTGTTTTGTACAATCTCCCTACATATATAAGTCTTAATGAGTCAGTTTTATTTTTGTGTTTTATATCACAAAAAAATTTACTATCAATCCCATTATATACAATTTCATTATTTCCCAATTTGAATTTTTTTTCAAAACTAATTTTTACTGCTTGTGATATAAAAATCAGCATATCTGATATATCAAAAGCTTTCTGCATGAAATATTTTATAAGATAATTTTTAAATTTATTTTTACTATTTCCAAATGTATATTCATCAAAACATCCATGCAAATATCTAACATATTTCATGGAAATTCCTTCTCTTTTTAATATTCTATGTAGATTAATATATATAATATTAAGTGTTAATCCCCCATGATGTAATGTCACAATATCTATTTTTTCTTTCTTGCAGTAATTCGCTAATTCTTTAGCTAATTTAAATACATTCTTTTTATTTTTCTTTAACGAAAACACATTATATCCTTCTTCTTTTAGTTTACTATATATAATTCCTTCATTAAAAAGAACGCAAATCCTATTATCCCAACTAGCTTTTTTTATAATATCTTTGCATAATATTTCTATTCCTCCAACTCCCCCAGAAGCTAATATATGTAATACCTTCATCTTTTCTCCTTATATTTTTTAATTTTTTCTTCATTATATAACTTATATATCATAAAAATAATTGGTATAACAATAACAAATCTAGGAAAATAAAATAATCCATTATAAAATGCAACAAATAGAAATACTAAATTCAATAGAATTATTATAGCTTTATTAAGTTTACTTTGATTTTTTAATAAATAAATCATTGCTTGTATAATTGTTTCGAAATATATTATTAACATTATTATCCCAAACTGTAACAATACCTGCATTATATCATTATGGCACCATATTGGTTTATACAAGATTTTTCGATTAATTTCATATATTTCTGTAATATCATTTCCTAAAAATTTGTTAACAATACTCTCATTCATGTAATAAGACCACTCTGCCTGTATTAGTTTAGATCTTCCATTATCAAAATTCCCTTCTTTTGTATTTAAACTTTTTTGTATAAAAGCTGTTTGTGGCAGAATAATTGCTATAGCAATAACACCTATTACTAATGAAGTTACAAATATTTTTTTATATTTAAGTGAAAATTCTTTTATTTCTTTTTTAAAGCATAAAATTGCCATCAATCCAAAAAACATTCCTAATGCTGTTGGTGTCCTTGCACCTGTCATTAATAATAATACTTCTGCCACTAACAACAATACTATATTATATATCTGATTTCCTTTTCTTGCTTTCATTAAAAATAAAATATATATTATTAAAGCACAAAATCTATATGCTGCCTGATGTGGATCTGAATATAATCCTTCAAATACCTCTATATTCCATGTATCAGAATAATTATCTATTGAAGTTATATGTTGTATGCTAAAAATCCCAATATTTAATAAAAGTATTATAGAAATTGATATAATAATAAATTTGTAATATTTTTCAAAAGTTTTCTTGACGATGATTAAAAACTGTTTATCTTGCACTATATCAAAACAAGTAAGAAAAATTAATAATGTTTTCATAAACTCTACTTGTAAATCCAAATTAGTACTAAAGAAAATATTTATAAAAAATATTAATAATACAATTATATATTTTAATCTTTTTTTTCTTTGATATAAAAATACATTTATAATTCCTAAAATACATGGAACTCCTGTTAAAATTGTTCCTACATTACCTATATATTTATCTAGTGTTATTAATATAGGAATAACTAATATAAAAATAGCATATAGATAGTATAAAAATCTTTTATCATATAAATCTCTTATCTTTTCAGCAAGCATATTCATATATAATATTTTCCTTTCCTATAAATAATATTGTTTATTTTAATCTATGCTTTATATGTTGTCTTATTTTACTTGGTATCAAATTTTTTATTTGATCTTTTAATTTCTTTTTATATTTCAAATCATTTTTAATATATTTAATAAATTTCTTATTGTCTATATTTTTATATACATCTTTTCTAATTTGCGGTCTAATTGTTGGATGGTTTAAATTTATATTATATTTTCTAACACTGTCTAATTTTGTATTTATATAATTAATTTTACAATTGATTTCTTTGAAAATTGATTCACCTTTTTTAGTATTAATTATAACTGCTGAAACTCCATTTTTGTCATAAAAATCTGGATATTCCTTTTCTATTCCCCAATAATCTGCAACAGTAATATCTCCCATCCTTTCTTCCTTAGAATATTTACATCTATAACAACACTCTCTACATATTTTTCCTTCTAAAAAAGACTTTATATATGGGCTGTAACCAGATGGAATATATGTATTTGTATTATCTTCCCAAACAATACTAAAACCATAGTCTTCCCAATTATGTGAATCCTTATCTCTAAACTTTATCTTTTTTATTTTCTTTTTTGTTTTTCGTTCTAATTCTTCTAATTGTTTCTTCCATAACTTTGGGCTTGGTACCCCATGACAAACTAAATCTATTGTTATCAAATTTTCATAATCTTTATCCAAAAATGCTTTTAGCCCTGCTATTTGACAAGGTGTTCCTGAATATAATACTAATTTATTATTATCTAAATCCTTTTTTGCTTCTGTAAAAGTATTTTGTGTATTACTTTGCACATATTTTGAGCCTCTTAATTTGTATAGTTCTTCTTTGCTTTTAATAGCTATCTGTTCTGCTACTAGATTAGAATTAAAAGCACACCCATATACTATTCCGTTATTTTCTAATACATAGTTCGCTAATATAGAAAAAATCCCACCTGAAGAACTTTCTTTTTGTTCTTCTGCATTTTTATTTTTTGCAGCATATACTTTTATCTCATCTAATCTATTATTTTTTATATCATTTAATTGTGGACATCTTTTAAAACAAAGTCCACAATTTATGCATTTCTTTTCATTTACTTTAGGCTCTATAAATCCTTCTTCATTTTCCACAAATTCAATTGCCTTTACAGGACATATTTGTTCACACATCCTACATCCTGTACAATTATTTTTATCTAATTCACTTATATTTTCCATATAAAGTTTTCCTTTTTTATTATGATTACGATTCGTTTTCTATTGTATCTTTTAATAAATCTAATGACTTTTGCTTTTGTAATTCTAATGTTTCATTTACTGTATTATAATCTATATTCTTATCAATGGAATAAAAATCATTATAGTCTTTTAATATTCTATCTTCTATTTTTAATAAATCTAATATACTTTCTATCCTGGTTCCTGTCTTATTTAATGGTAATATATCTATAAACTTTTTATTAAAAATGATAGAAAATACAGTTGCATGAAAAGAATCTGTTAATATGTATTGTGCATTTTTAAAATACCATAAAAATTCATATTGTGTTGGTAAATAAATTAATTTTCCACTTCTTGTTATATGATAAAAAGATGAACTAAGTCTTAACAATTTCATTTTCTTATTTTTGGCCAATCTTTTAGCATAATCATTAAACTCTTTATTATCATGTAATTGATAAATCAGAATATATTTTTCTTTTGGTTTTAATTCTACTTTATCTGCAAGTTCTCCCCATTCATTTTGTGTTAATAATAAAGTTGGATCTAAAACTTGTTCTACATTTTTTATGTTATGATTTTCCAATATTTCTTTAGCAGATTTTTCTCTCACTAATATTCTACTATATTTTTCTAATAATTTATTTAAATTTTTATCTAAATTTTCACTTAATTTCGTTTTTCCAAAACTAGAAGAATATGCTATACATTTTTTATGTTTAACAAATTCTAAAAAATATGATTCATCATATTCATCTTGTCCTATTTTCCCCCATATCTGGTCACTTCCAGAACAAAAAATATCTTCATCTGGAGGATTTTTCTTTAAATCTTCTATATTTTGATAAGTTTTATCAGTTACTTTTAAAAAATCTTTTCTATATAATTCAAATTTTTTATACATTTTTGAATAGTTAGGCATTTGTATGGCATTATAAATCATTCTTGTGAAAAAATTTTTATCCCATTTTTTTCCTTTAACTAATGTTTTTGATAAATTTTCAGCTCTTTCATCATTTCTAATATAATCAATAAGCTCTGCATCATATCCCATTCTTTCTAATGCTACTTGTGTGGCATATGATTGCAATAAGGAACCATAATTTGGTACTGCATGTCTTGTAATTATTCCTATTTTCATTTTTCCCTCCTAACTATTGATAAAGTCTTTCTGTTTGTTGTACAACTAAATCCCAATTGTATTTATTTAATATGTAATCTCTAATTTCTTCTCCATTTCTTTTTTCAGTGTTTAACATATTATATAAAACATTTTTTAAATCTTCAACATTACTTTTTTTAAATGTATTTGCATATTCTCCTACTACTTGGACATTTTCCTCTATATCACTCACTAAACAATTACATCCATAACTCATAGCCTCTAATAAAGAAAGTGGCATACCTTCTACATCACTTGGCAGGCAATATAAATAACAATTACTAAATAATTCTTCTAATTCTTGTCCTTGAACAAAACCTGTCATGATGATTCTATTATCTTCGCTTGCCATTTTTTTTATTTTTTCTAGATAATCATTTGTATGACTTGCTCCACCTGCAATTACCAATTTTTTATCTGTATCAATTTGTTTAAAGGATTCAATTAAATAGTGTAAACCTTTTTCTGGTACTATTCTTGCTAAAAATAAAATATAATTATCTTTTTCTAATCCATACTTCTCTTTTATGATATCTACTTCTTTTATAGTTGGCTTATTTACCCCATTTGGAATAAAAGTAGTATCTCTATTATATGTCTCTTTAAAATATTTTTGTACCCCTTTTGAAAGTACAATAATTTCATTTGCATACTTTGCAGCTAATTTTTCTCCAAATTTAATATATTTAGTGGCAAATCCTCCCCATTTTGAACGCTGCCAATCTAAGCCATGAATTGTTACCACTATTTTCTTCTTAAATAGATGTGGTATCCACAACATTGCACATGAACCTTCTGCATGATAGTGAAGAACATCATATTTTCCAAATAATGCTCTTATGCTAGCAAAGAAAGAGTATAAAAGAGCATCTATTCCCTTTTTATTTATTGTAGGAATAGTTATAATTTTTACTCCTTTATATTCTTTTAATTTTTTCTTATCTTTATCTGCATTTTTATCTTGGACATTTTTGCCTTTTCTATTATATACATCTACTTGATGTCTTTTTTCTACTAATCTCGTTGCTAATTCTTCTACTACAACTTCAACTCCGCCTTCTCTTGAAGGAATACGTTTATGTCCTATCATTGCAATTTTCATAATTATCACCTAGCACCTATAATAGATTTTTGATTATTGGAATCTTTTTTATGCAATATATAACTATAGTTAAGCATATAAATATACTAACTTGCGTAAAAATTGTAGCTATAAAATTAGGTATATATGTACTCATAAAATTAAATAACAATTTAAATTTACCTAATAGTACACCATGCGTTAAATATATACCAAAAGTAGTTGAACTAACTGCAATTATAAATTTTATTATTTTTGAGTTATTGATATTATTATCAAATATGTACCTAACAATATGTACAATGCTTAAAGTCGGTATCATGATTGACAAATAATTTAATTGGTCTAAAAAAACTGTATATTTATAATCTTCATTATTTTTACAATCTATATATGTAATTATTGTAGATATTATAAGAACAATTATAAAACTAAAAATGCTTATTAATAAATATTTTTTATTCTTTATTAATTTTTTACTGAAAATATAATATCCTAATATATAATATCCAAAATATCCTGTTATTACTGGTAATCGATTAGTAATGTTTATACCTAAAAATCTTTCTGATAATGGTATAATACATAATGATAATATCCATAAAAATATAAAATATTGATAATCTTTTTTTTCAAAATTCTTAATCATTTTTCTTGCTATTGGCGTAATTAAATACATCCCTATAAGAGCATACATAAACCAATAATGTTCCATTACATCTTCTTGCAGAAAAGCAATTATAAAATTATAAAAATTCTGTATAGATATTTCTGTATTATCCTTAAAATATATAAGTGCAGAAAAAAACAATAATGGAATTACTAATCTTATAATTGTTTTCTTAATCATTTCTTTATATGTATAGTCTTTGTTTAAATTTAAAAAACCACTAATCATAAAAAAAATGGGTACTGCTGTCTTAGAGATCAAATATATAACCACAGATAGAAACCATGTTATATTATATTCTGTTTTATTAAACCCTAATGTATAAGTATGACATACTATAACTAAAAAGCAAGCTATGATTCTTAATATATCTAAAGTTAAATTTCTATCTTTTGGTTTATCAAGAAAATTGTTTTGTTCAGAAATATTTGTACTTTGTTTTATAGTATCTTCAATCATTTAATTTCCCCCATTATTTCTCTAACTGCCTTTTCAAATCTTCTTCGACTATCTCTTCACCTGTTTTGTCTTTCAATTGTTCTCTTGAAGCATCTGACAATCCATCATTTATTGTACAATTCATATCACATGTTGAACATTTGTCCAATTCTTCTTTACTTACTTTGCCTTCTTTATAATCTTTTACAATTTTGTTTTCAAACATTGAATATTTTTCTTTTTTAAAGAATCTTAAGAACTTATGTCTAATTACCCACCATGCTGGTTTCCAGATATATTTATGCATTGCAGGGCTTACTGAACCAATCATCCAACATTGTCTATCACAATGTCTTACTTTGTTTCTAACTTTTTCAGCTTGTTCAGAATTCCATAGTTCATCCCAAGACTCTTCATTTAAGTTGCCCATTACCTCTTTTTCTTTTGTTCCATTACATGGCATAACATCTCCATATGGATCAATAAAAAATGTATCAAATGCCATATCACATGGCAATAATCTCTTTTGTCCAAATATGTAATTGATTAGACCATGGTTAAAATATGCTCTAAACCATTTCTTTGGAGAATTTGATTCTAGTAATTTATTAATTAACTTCTCAAATTCTTTTGCCACCATTAGTCTATCATGAATAATATTTTTTGCTTCAACAAAGTAGAAACTATTATGTAATGATGCGGTTGCAAATTCCATATTTAATTCATTTGATAAATCATATAAAGGTACTAAATCTTTTGCATTTGTGTCTTGCACTGTCATTCCAAATCCAACATCTGGATGTTTCATTTCTACTAATTTTTTTAATGTAGAATATCCTTTGTTAAACCCATCATCTAGACCTCTAATTTTGTTATTTGTTTCTTCTAATCCTTCTATTGAAATTCTAATTCCTATATTAGGAAATTCTTCACACAATTTTATAATTCTATCTGTAAAAAATCCATTTGTTGATATAACAATTCTATCTGATTTTTTATATAGTTCTCTTACGATTTCTGGTAAATCTTCTCTGATAAATGGTTCTCCTCCAGTTATATTCGTAAAATACATTTTTGGTAATTTTTTGATTGTTTCTATACTAATTTCTTCTTCAGGTTTTGATGGAGCCTTATATCTATTACACATTGTACATCTTGCATTACATCTATATGTTACAATTACAGTTCCATTTAATTTTTTTTCAGTCATTTTTTATTTCTTCCTTTCTCATTTTTATTACCTTTGCAGGAACACCTCCTGCAATACAATATTCTGGTATATCTTTAGTAACAACTGCTCCTGCTGCAATAATAGAATGACTTCCAATTGTTACTCCATCTAATATGACAGCTTTACTACCTATCCAACAATCTTCTCCTATTTTTACTCCTTTTCTGGTTGCTCCTTGAAGTTTTATTGGTTTATCTATTTCAGAAAAATTATGATTTTCAGCATGTATGCTTACATTTGGTCCAAAAATTGTATTGTTTCCAATTTCTACTTTTCCCCTCATAGCAATAAAAGCATTTGCAGCAATTCCAACATTATCTCCAATAATCAATTCTTCTCCTAGCTCTCTTATGACTCCAGTACATTCTATAATGCTATTTCTCCCTAAAGAGAAATTATTTCCTACTATCATTCCATCCTTGGACAAAGCTTGTATAAAACAACCATCCTCTATTGTTGCACTTCCATTAAAAGATATTTTCTTTTTATTTTTTATCTTTACTCTTTTTCCAATAAATACTATACCTTTTGATTTTTTAAAAAATGGTTTCTTAAATATTCCTCTTAATACCATCATTCCTCTTTCAAATATTACTCCAACAATAGTACCAAAAGTAATTGCTTCATCTATTTCATAAGGTTCTTTTTTTATTTTTGTTATCACTTTATTGATTAATTTGTTACTCATTTTTATCTCCTAAAACATCCTTATAAATTTTTATCAATTTATGATAATATTCATCTTTTGCATATTCCTTTTCTGCTATTTCTTTGGCTTTTTTTCCGTAATCTTTTGCTAATTCTTTATTTTCAAATAGAAGTTTCATTTTTTGTTCTAATTCCTGTATATTGTCATGTCTAAATATCAATCCATTCTCTTTATCTCTTACCAGTTCTGGTATTCCTCCCATGTCTGATCCTATTACTGGTTTTCCGATTGTAAGTGTCTCTAAAATAGAATATGGACAATTGTCATACCATATTGATGGCAAAACAACAAACTTACAATTAGCAATTACTTCTTGCATTTCTTTTTCATTTAGAAATCCTAGCAATTTGATGTTATTTTCCAAATTTCTAGTTTGTATTATTTTTTCTATATTTTCTCTTTCTGGTCCATCTCCTGCTATATATAATGTTTGATTTTTGATATTTGAAAAAGCCTCTATTAAATTTAGTATTCCTTTTTCTTTTGACAATCTTCCAAAATATAAAGCATAACCGTCATCTCTAGTTTGTATATCATATTTATCTATATCTAAAAAATTAGGCATTGCTATTATTCTATTATCTTCTATTCCATACTCCATTAATTGTTTTTTATAAAAGTTAGACGGTGTAACTATTTTATTTATTTTTTTAGTATATACCTCTTTTGTCCTATAATATTTTGTCTCAACTGCTCCTAAAATACTTTTTAGCAAAGATGATTTTATGCATTTCTTTTTTACACAATTTAAGTAATGTCCATTTTTACACAATTCACATATATTCTTGTTCTCATCTAGCATAGTTTTATTAGGACATACTGCCTCTAAATCATGTGCCGTAAAAATAATTGGAATATTTTTGTCATTTATTGCTTCAATAATAGATTCTGAAAGTTGCCTTTGAAAATTATTTATATGAACAATATCTGGTTTAAAGTCTTCTAAAGCTTCTGTCATTTTTTGTTTATTTTCTTTTGAATATATAACATCTAACGCTTTTAACTTACTTCCTGTATTTAAATCTAATTCATTTACAAAATATTCTTTTTCCCCTGTTTCGACATTTTTTTCATTTTGCATAGAAAAAAAAGCTATTTGATGGCCTTTTTCCTTTAATAAATTCGCTAATTCAAAATAATATTTCTCGCTTCCACCCTTAAGATAGTGAAATTTATTAACTAGTAAAATCCTCATTAAATAGCTCCTTCTTTTTTTACTACATTCTTTACAGTTTTATATATTAACTTAATATCTTGTTTTAATGAATTGTTATGGTAATATTCCATATCCATTGTTAGTCTATCTGTGAAAGTTGTATTACTTCTTCCTCTTGTTTGCCATAGTCCTGTAATTCCTGGCTTGCAAGAAGTTATGTATTTAAAAAATCCATTGATATCTTCTCTTTCTCTTGGTAAATATGGACGTGGTCCTACTAAACTCATATCTCCTTTTAATACATTAATAAATTGTGGAAATTCATCTAAACTTGTTTTTCTTAATATTCTTCCAATTTTTGTTATTCTTGGATCATTCCTTAACTTTTTATATTCTTTATATTCTTTTCTTGCCTCTTCGTTTTCCTGTAAATATTTTTCTAATATTTCATCTGCCCCAACCACCATTGAGCGATATTTATACAGTTTAAATAGCTTTCCATCTTTTCCTATTCTCGTTTGTGTATAGAAAACTGGACCATTATCCTTTGCTATTTTATTAGCTGCCCAAACAATCATTGTTAGTGGAATTAATGTAAGTGTACCACAAATACCACCTAAGATATCTATTCCTCTCTTAAGTCCCTTTTCTATTTTTTTAATTCCACTTCTTTTTTGTTTTCTTCCTATAACTGCTAAATCTTCTATATTACTATTTTCATATAATAATATATCATCTTTTACATCCATTTTTATCCCCCATACTTATAAATTTATTCTTCCGTTATTACTACATCATTATATTACAGTATATATTTTTTTTCAACATATTTTATATGACATTTTTTGTCTCTTTTTGTAATATTTTAGTAATATAGATTCTATATATTTTGATAACTAATAAAACAAGTAATACTCCTAATACAATTCCCAAAGTATCAATATATACATCTGTTATTTTAGGTGTTCTTCCTGGAGTAAAGGATTGATGTATTTCATCTGAAATTGCATACATCATTCCCAACAAAACAGAAAGTGTAATTCTCCAATTTTCTTTTATATTATAAGTACTTAGTAAGCTCATTAATAGTAATCCTACTAATGTATAAATTGAAAAATGTGCTATTTTTCTGATAATTCTTTCAGTTCTATCAGCTATTTGTTCTTTTTCTTCTTGCTCCAAAGCATTATATTTATTAGAAAATTGTAGAATTTTATTTGTTATATTTCTACTAATCCCTCCTGAAGTTTCTCCATCTTGACTAGAAAAACCAAATATTACAAAAAAGGTAAATAATAACAACAAAATTAATATAATCCTTAATATATTTATTTTCATCTTTTCTCTTTCTTACTTATTAATTTTAAGTCTCTTGCCTTATTATCTATGATAAGACCATTAATTCGTATAACCTGTCTTTTGTATAATTTGATTACTAATTTGTTTTACTCTTTCAGATGGCACATAATCAGGCTCTCCAAATGCTTCTTGATGTAATTGTTTTACATTGCTTTCTAATGTTACTGGAACTCCATACCATCTATCTAAAGTAATTCCTTTTGTTTCATAAGGCCATCCTATGCTGTCTGTTACTTTAAAGCTTGCTATGCTTGGTAACAATGAGAATATATCACCTGATGTAATATTCGTATACACTTCTGGTAAGATTTTATCTATAATTTGATTCATTTCGCTAATACTTTTTGTTTTAAATTTTTCTATCATGGCTTCTATAACAGTTCTCATTCTTTCTGTTCTTTTATAGTCTCCACCAGAAGTGTATCTAATTCTTGAATAAGCAACTGCTTGTACTCCATTTAAAGTTTGTTTTCCTGCTGATGTTACTTTTTGGTCTGATAAACCTGTTACTTTTGCTGTTTCACCAATATAATCATTTATATATTTCAATTCTTCATTCGTTACATTGATTGTAACTCCTCCAAGAGCATTAACTGCCTCTGCTACTGAATCAAAATTAACTGTTGCAAATTCTGTTATATTTAAATCAAAGTTTTCATTTAATGTTTTAATAGCAAGTGGTGCTTCTCCATAAGAATAAGCATGTGTTATTTTATCTAATCCGTGTCCCTCTATATTTACATAAGTATCTCTATACACAGATATAAGTTTTACTTCTTTTGTTTTATTATTTAAACTTGCAATAATAATACAATCACTTCTATTTCCTTTTCCAAGGTTACTATCTCTGCTATCTACTCCGAATAAGGCTATATTTCTATATTCTGACAAATTTTCTTCCACTTGTGAAGATATACCTAAATCAGCTTCATCTAACGTTACTTGTTGCATTTTTCCTAATTTGCTAGTAATGAATGCAGCAATAACCCCTACTAAAATAACAAGGATGATAACTAACACTAATACAATTCTTCCAAATATTTTTAATCCTCTTCTACCTGTTTTTTCTTTTCTTGGTCTTTCCATCTTTCTTGCTTTTACATTTCCTTCTCTTATATTTCTGCTTTCCATTTTTTCATTATTCCTTCTTTTCTTTGGCATTTCATGTTTTCCACTCATTTTCTTCTCTCCTATGTAAATTTTTCTTTTTTCCTTTTTTATTATACTATGTTATCTATTTTTTGACAAGTTTTTTAATAAATTCCTTTTTGCATAAAGTTACATTTTATTTGGCATCTCTATTCCTAACAATTTTGCACCTGTTTTTAATACTTTTCCAACTGCATATGTTAAATATACTCTAGCATTTTGTATATCTTTATCTTCTATTAATATTTTGTTGTCATTATAGAAATTACTAAATGCTTTTGCTAAATCAATTAGATATCTTGATAAAATAGATGGTTCTTCTTTTTCTGTTACTTGAATTAATATATTTTCAAAGTTGTATATTAATTTAATAATGTTTTTTGATGATTCATCTAATAATTTATCAAATTTAACTTCTTCTATTGTTGGCATATATCCCGCTTTTTCTAAAACGCTTTTTGTACGTACATAAGTATATTGCACATATGGTCCGGTTTCTCCTTGGAAGTTTAAGATTTGATTCCAATCAAATACCTCATCCTTAATTCTGCTATTTGATAAATCATTAAAAATAACTGCTCCTACACCTACTTTTTTAGCTACTTCGTCTTTATCTTCTAACTCTGGATTTTTTTCTTCTATAATGTCCTTTGCTCTTGAAATAGATTCATTTAATAATTCTTCTAGCTTTACAATATTTCCTTCTCTTGTTGACATCTTTCCTGTTGGTAATGATACCATTCCAAATTGCACATGTTTTAATCCATTTGTATATTTTTCATCGATTCTTAATAATTTTGAAACTTCAAATACTTGTTTAAAATGTAATGTTTGTTCATATGATACGACATATAATGCTTTATCAAAATCATATGTTCTTGTTCTGTATAAAATAGCTGCTAAATCTCTGGTTGCATAGGTTGTTGATCCATTTGATTTTTTTATAATACATGGTGTATTAATTCCTTTATCTTTTAAATCAATAATTTTAGCTCCTTGTGATTCTACTAATTTTCCTGTTTTTTCTAATATCTCAATAACTTCTGGCATTTTGTCTGAATAAAATGCTTCTCCATTCCATGAATCAAAATGACTTCCTAATAAATCATAGACTTTTTGGAATTCTTTTAAACTTAATGCTCTAAACTTTTCCCAAATTTCTGTACAATATGAATCTCCATCTTCTAGCAATTTAAAATTCATTCTACATTGTTCTAAAACATTTTCATCTTCTTTACATACTTGATTAATACGAATATATATCTTTGTTAGTTCGTTAATTGGATCTTCTTCTATGTTATATTCTTTTCCCCATAGTTTGTATCCTTCAATTAATTTTCCAAATTGTGTTCCATAATCCCCTAAATGATTGATACCAATCGTATGATAGCCAAGATATTGATAAATATTATATAAAGCTCCACCTATTACCGTAGAACGTAAATGCCCTATATGGAATGGTTTTGCGATATTTGGTGCTGAATAATCAATCACAATGTTTTTTCCTTTTCCAAATTCTGATTTTCCATATTCTTCTTGTGTGTCAATTTCTTTCAATACTTCTTCCACCATTTCTTCTTGATGAATATAGAAATTTAGGTAACCTCCTACTACTTCTACCTTTTCTACGATTGTTTCATCTATTTGTATTTTTTCTTTGATATCATTTGCAATCATTGGAGGTGCTTTTCTTAATTCTTTCGCTAATCGAAAACATGGAAATGCATAATCTCCATTGTTTGCATCTTTTGGTATTTCAATATAACTTTCTAATTCCTTTTCATCTATATTAACCACTTCTGCAATAGCCTTTGCAATTATCTGTTTAAAATCTATCATATTTTTCTTCCCTTCTTTGAACTTTATGAACAACTTTAAAATTAATCTGATTATGTCTTTTAAACCTGCCTAAAAAGTTATTTTTATTATTTCTTACAAAATTATATTATGTTTATCTATAAAAGTCAATTCCCATTTTGGTTACTTATTTTGATTTATATATTCCTTATTACATAAAAAAAGAGACTACACCATTTTATCCTAATTAGAAGGAATTTATATGTATCTCTTTTCGTTATATCTACATTGATTTTTCATTATATACTCATTCTTAATATTAAATACTTTTTTAAACTTATCGTTTGTTTCCATATTTATATTTTATCTCTATATCTGCTAATCTACAATCAAATTTTTTATGTTCAAATTCATTTTTTTCAATATATTCATCTAGTTTTGTTGTTATTTCTTCTTTTGTTTCTGCTAGTTCTACTTTTGTTTCACTTACTGTTTTCAATATTTGAGCTATATTTGTATTTGTTACAATAGCCAATTTATCTTCAACTATCTTGAATCTCTTATCCATTTTTGTTTCCATATCTTTGAATTTTTTATCTGTCTTTTCTTCTGCTTCCTTGAATCTCTGATCTATCTTTTCTTCCATGTCTTTAAATCTTTGATTCATTTTCGTTTCCATATCTTTGAATTTTTTATCTGTCTTTTCTTCTGCTTCCTTGAATCTCTGATCTATCTTTTCTTCCATGTCTTTAAATCTTTGATTCATTTTCGTTTCCATGTCTTTAATTTTTTGATCTGTTCTTTCTTCTGATTCATTAAATCTATTATTAAATTCTACTTGAATTTTTGACCATAATTCATCCAAAGTTTTTATCATAGTGCTCACCTCCTTCGAATAGAATTTTACATCTAAAATATAATAATGAATTCCTTTTTGACTTTAAATAAAATTGAACTAAATAATTAAAATATAAATATAAATATAAATATAAA